>JAEMRF010000121.1 GCA_016463515.1 Solirubrobacteraceae bacterium
CCGACCCAGTCCCGGGCATCACGGCTCGCCGGCGGAATGGCGAACGCCGCGGACCCCAGGTGACGGGCGTACTCGTTGAGGGCATCCATGCGGGCCAGCTCGCGCTGCAGCGGCACGAACTGGCGCTGGATGCTGCGCTGGAACGACAGGAAGATCAGCCCGGCATCGAGCTGGCCGGTCTCCGGATCGATGCCGTCGGTGTAGGAGTACGGGCGGCGGTGGATTCGCGCACCTTGGGCTGCAGCGCGGTGTGCGATCGCCACGTGACTGCGCTCTGGCACGGCGTACTCGCCGCTGGTCCTCAGCCGCGCCAGGTCGACCGGATCCTGCTCGCGCGCTTGCCCGAGCGGCGCGCCTTCGTTTTTCGTGCGCCCGATCGTGTCCTGCTGCTTCTCGATCGACGCGCGATCCCAGCCTTCCAGCAGCATCCGGATGCGCCGAACGACCAAGAAGGTGCCGCCGCCTTGCAGCCAGGTCGGCCCTTCGCTTCCGACCCAGAGGGATCGACGCAACGTGTCGTCTGAGGCGGACTCCATCGTCGCGGTGCCGTCTTTGAAGCCCATCAGGTTGCGCGGGGTGCCGGGCCCGCCGCTGGGGAGAAAGCCGCGCTGCAGCCACCGCAGGGTCGCGGCGCCCGTCGCGATGCGCGAGAGGCTGTGGATCGCGTGCACGGCCACTTGGGGGTCGTCTGCGCAGGCCGACACGAGCAGGTCGCCCCCGCCCCACTGCGGCTGGAGCGCGTCGCCCGCAAACGCGGGAAGTGCAGATCCGAGCTCGGCGGGGCGCTCCGTGGCTGGCACGAGGTTGCGCTCGGCGTCGAACACGTCCCCACCGAACCCGAACGTGAGCGTCAATCCAGCTGCGCCGAGTCCGTCGGCTGACCCGGTGTCGGCCGGCCCGCCGAGCCGGGTCGCCGCAGCGGATGCGGCGCCGGTGAGCGGCTCGCCGGCCGTGAGCTGACGCGCCGCACGCGACCAGTCCTGCATCAGCGCGGCGAGCTCGCCGCGCCCGAAGGCACCCTGCAGCTCGCCCTCGAGCGTGAACGCCGCCAGGGCAAGGTGGCGCTGGCGCGGCGTGAGGACGCCGTGCTGCGTACTGTCGGTGTCGAACGGAAGATCGGGCGCGGCGGAGCCGGACCCGTCGTCGGCGCCCCACGCAATGGACGCACCTGCTGCGCCAGCAGCAGCGCCGGCAAGGACGCCGCCGCCGAGCTGCAGCGCGCGCCGACGCGTCAGCCCGTCGCGCGGAGCGGGCTCGCCCTCCACGAGCGCGCTAGGAGCGGGTGAAGCGTCGACCCGCGGTCGGGGAGACGGCTTCGTCGACCTTGGCCGTGGGCTTGGTGACCGCGAGCGTGTCGAACAGGTCCTGGCCACCGCCGGAGGCCTTGTTCTTCTCGGCCTCGATCGCCGCCATGCGCTCGGGCGTCATCGCCTCGAGGTCTTCGTTCTCAGCCAGCCACGCCGCAGCTTCAGCGGCCGCGGCCGCGTCGCGCACGATGGTCTTGTCGGACGCGTAGTAGCGGTCGATCTCGGCAAACAGCTCTTCGACGAGGCGGTCCGTCGGGACCTTCTTGAGCGGCTCGCCCTTGGAGAAGATCATGCCCGCATCCTTGGCGCCCGTGATGCCGAAGTCCGCATGGCGCGCTTCGCCGATGCCGTTGACGGCGCACCCCAGAATCGACACTTCGATCGGATCCGGGTAGGCCTGCAGACGCTGCTCGACCTCGGTCACCACGGAATCCATGTCGAACTGCAGCCGGCCGCACGTCGGGCAGGCGATGAGCACCGGGCCACGTTCACGGAGCTTGAGCGCCTTGAGGATCTCCCAAGCGACCTTGACCTCTTCTTCGGCGTGGAAGGTCGACAGCGAGATGCGGACGGTGTCGCCGATGCCGTCCGCCAGGAGCGTGCCGAGGCCAACGGCGCTCTTGAGCGAGCCGGTCCACTTGGTGCCGGCCTCGGTGACGCCCAGGTGCAGCGGGTGGTCGATCTTCTCCGAGAGGAGTCGGTTGGAGGCAATCGTGTTGGGCACGCTGGTGGACTTCATCGACACCTTGAAGTTGTCGAAGTCCAGACGGTGCATGAGGTCGACGAAGTCGGTGGCGGCCGTCACCAGCGCCTCGACCGGGTTCGTGAACTCCAGCTCCATCAGGTGCTTGGGGAGCGACCCGGAGTTCACGCCGATCCGCATCGGAACGTTCAGTTCCTTCGCCTTGGCCACGACCTCGGCGACCTTGTCCGGGCCGCCGATGTTGCCGGGGTTGATCCGGATGCAGTGAGCGCCAGCCTCCATCGCCTTGATGGCGAGGGTGTGGTTGAAGTGGATGTCGGCGATGATCGGCACCGGCGAGTGCGGCAGGATGTGGTCGCGCAGGGCCTCCACGTCTTGCTCGCGCGGCACGGCGACGCGCACGATGTCGGCGCCGGCCTCAGCCACCCGCTTGATCTGCGCAAGCGTCTGGGCGTGGTTGGCCGTCTCGGTCTTGGTCATCGTCTGCACCGCAACGGGTGCGCCGCCACCCACGGGGACGTTGCCGACGAAGATCTGACGGGTCGAAGCCATACCCCCAGTCTACGGTGCCCCGCGCGCGGGCGATGACCACCTGTTCACAGAACGCGGCCTGGCGCAGCCGCCGTTTCCAGGGCTTACCGGTCGCTGGGCTCGTCGCCGCGGCTCATGGCCACGATCTCGGTGGTGTCCAACGAACCTTCGGCGCGGCGCCCGCGCAGGTTCGCGAACCAGAAGATGACGCCGAGCACCAGCAGCAGGACGGCGCGCAGGAGCTGTTCTGGGTCGTCCGCAACGCGGAAGATCAGCACCCCTGCGCTCGCCAGCGCTCCGATCACGGGGACGATCGTGGGCGCCTGGAAGTGCGCCCGTCCGATCTTGTCGTCGCGTAGGACGAGGACGGCGACGTTGACGAAGGTGAAGACCGCCAGGAGGAGCACGACGGTCGTGGACGCCAGGTCAGCCACCGAACCGGTGCTGGCCAGAGCCATCGCGAGCGCAGTGGTGAAGAGGATCGCCGCCCACGGGGTCCGTCGGGTGCGGTGGACCTTGCCGAAGATCCGCGGAACGATGCCCTGCACGCTCATCCCGTAGACCAGTCGCGAGGCCATGATCATGTTGATGAGCGCGCCGTTGGCGAGCGCAAGAATCCCGATCACGGCGAACAGCTGGGCGTCGACCGCGAGCGGCCCGGTGGTGGCCAGCGAGATCAGCGGCGTGCCGTTCTCGGTGTCGATGAGCGTCTCGCGATCCAAGACGGCAGGCGCCAAGAAGCCGATCACGAGGTAGATCGCGCCGGCGATCAGGATGCCGCCGAACAGCGCGCGAGGAAAGTCGCGGACCGGCTCCTTGGTCTCCTCGGCCACGTTGACCGAGTCCTCAAAGCCGATGAGGGCGTAGAACGCGAGCGCGGTGCCGGCGAGCGCCGCTCCGACGAGCCCGCCGCTGTGGCCGTCGAAGGTGAAGGCGTTGCTCACGTCGCCTTGGCCGTCGCTGAGCGCGGCAAAGCCGATCACGATGACGAGGATCAGACCAGCGAGCTCGATCAGCGTGAGGACCAGGTTGACCTTGACCGACTCGCTGATGCCCCGGAAGTTCAGGAGCGCCACGAGCACCAGGAACCCGAGAGCGACGGGCACGACCGGCGTGGCCGCCCAGAGCTCAGGCAGGTATTTTCCCGACACGCCGCGAGCGAGGGTCGCCGCCGAGGCGATACCGGATGCCATCACGGCGAAGGCGACCATGAACGTGAGAAATGGCCGGCGGAACGCCTTGTTCACGTAGAGCGCGGCGCCGGCGGCCTGCGGGTACTTGGTGACGAGCTCCGAGTACGACGCGGCCGTGAAGAGCGCCAGACTGAGCGCGAGCAGCATCGGGAGCCAGATCACGCCACCGACTTCGGCGCCGATGTCGCCGATGAGCGTGTAGATGCCGCCGCCGACGATGTCGCCGATCACGAACAGCAGCAACAGGTTCCGTGAGATCGCGCGATGCAGCTCCGGTTCACCCGATTGCTCGGGGGCGGCCGTCTCGGAGCGCTGCGCCTCTGTACTCATGGCGCGAGCCTAAACCTCATCGCCAACAGTCCTGCATCCGACCGGTGACGACCGGCGCCGACCGGATTCGACCGGCGAACTCAGGCCTCGTCGGCGGGCGCGCGCGGAGCCGCTGCTGTGTTGCGCGGTTCATGTTGGTCGGTGAGGCCGACGTGCGTTCGGATGGCCACGAGGTCGCGCGCGATCTGTGCGAGCACGCGATCCTGCGAGCGCTCGCCCTTGGCGATCTCGTCGATGTCGGTCTCGATGTCGGCGACGTCGCCGGCGATCCGCTCCACCTGCCTCGCGACCTTGTCGGAGAAGCCCTCCGCGAACTCCTTGTCGAACATCGGCAGGATCCCGGCGACCAGGATCGCGCCGAGCACCACGCCCATGGCCTGGAGCGGCATGGCGAGCAAGATCGTTTCCGTGGTGTGCGGGAGCCAATCGCCGTAGCCGACGGTCGAGACCGTGGTGTTCGCCCAGTAGATGGCTTCGAGCAGGTTGGGAGCAGGGTCCTGGCCGGCCTCGAGCTTGGCGTAGGCCAGGCCGCCGCCAAAGATCACGAGCGCCCACAGGATGAAGGCGAACCGGATGACGGTGATGCGGAACAGATGGCGGTGAATCACCGGCATCAAGTCCAGGATGCGCAGCAGCCACAGCACCTGCAGCACTTCGACGCCTTCGTCGCCGTAAGCGAGCGTCACTGGCGACGCGGCGACCAGGATGCTGATGTCCAGGACGTTGCGGCGCGCCCACGCCCAGTTGTCTGGAGCGATCCGCAGCATCGCGATCATCTCGACCAGGAAGAAGATCCAGATCGCGAGGTACAGCACCTCGCTGATCGTGTCGGCGATGCCCGACGTGGCGTAGAACGCGAGCAGCAGGTACGGGACGATCAGCAGCGACACGATCGTCGCTGGCATCTCCCACTTGCGCGCCTTGGCGGCCTGTTCCGGGGTCATGCCCGGCACAACGTGGGTTCCGTGGACGTGATACATCGCGCCAAACGTATCGTTTACACCAGCGGCAACGCGCCTACGGCGCCGCCAAGCGGGCTAGCTCACGGCCCCTATTCGGCGTCAGCGGACGCCCACGGCGCCCAGTGCCGGAATCAGCGAACGCCGAACCCTGTGCCGTCGGCGATACGCCCGATGTCATTCGTGAGCCCGATCGCGAACAGGACGAGCACGAGCGCGAACCCCACGATGCTGGCCTTCTCAAGCACGTGCGTGGCAACGGGCCTCCCGCCTCTGGCCTTCTCCACGAGCGCCCAGAAGATGTGACCACCGTCGAGGGGCAAGAACGGAAACAGGTTGATGATGGCGAGCGAAAGCGAGATCAACGCGAGGACGAAGATGGCTTGGACGGTGTCGATCTCGATCGACTGCCGCGTGGCTTCGTAGCCGCCGACGACGCTTGAGACCTCTTTGCGCGCCTCGGGGTCGTAGACGACCTTCACCATCGCCTCGACGGTGAGCCGCGTGATCATCCACATCGTGGTGACGGACTCCGTCGAGGCCTGCACCACATTGGCGGGCTCCAGCGGTGAGCCGAAGCCGATGCCGAGGCGGTAGCGCTTGAGTTCTTCGTCGTACTGCGGCGTGACCTGCTTGGTGAGCCGTTCCCCGTCGCGCTCGACCACGATCGTGAGCGGCTGTGGGTCCTCGCAGCGCGCGACCTCTGGTGCGCCGCCCTCGGCTTTGCCGGTGGCGGCAGCCCCGCAGCCGCCTGTTGAGATCAGGTCACGGGCAGCGACGACCCGCTGCTCCTGCTGCTCGTCGGTCAGATCCTTGCCGTCGACCAGGACGGTGCGATCCACCGACGCCGTGGCGCCGTCGTTCCCGGCGGCCGCCGGTGAGGTCACGCTGATGAGGCGGTCGTTCTCCTCCAGCGTCCCGTCGGCGCCAAACCCTGGCTCGACCGCGCTCACCGCGACGCCCGGCACTGCGCGACCTTCGACGAGGTAGATCCCGGCCAGCAGCACGAACGCGATGAGCACGTTGACGAAGGGCCCTGCGGAGATCACGAAGATGCGCTTCCACACGGGAGATCCCGCGTAGGAGCGGGCGCGAACCTCAGGCTCGAGCTCCTCCTCGGGGTTCATCCCGGTGATCTTCACGAAACCGCCAAGCGGGATCGAAGCGATCTGGTATTCGGTCTCGCCGCGGCGGATCTTGGCGAGCGGCGGCCCGAAGAACAGCGAGAACTTCTCGACCCGCATGCCGACCCACTTGGCGGCGGCGAAGTGGCCGAGTTCGTGGAAGAAGACGAGGAGCGTGAACCCCAGGAACGCGAGGATCCAGCTCACGCAGCGACCAGCCGGTCGACCACGGCGGTTGCGGTCACCCGCGCGTTCTTGTCGATCTCCAGCAGCTGTGAGGCGTGGTGGACGGAGCCGTCGCCGTCACGTTCCAGCGTCGTCTCGACGATTTCGGGAATCGCTCCGAACGACACCTTTCCGTCGAGGAACGCGTAGACGGCGACCTCGTTGGCAGCGTTGAGCACGCACGGGGCTGCGCCGCCTTGGTCTTGCGCAGCGCGCGCGAGGCGCAGGCACGGAAAGCGGTCCTCATCGGGAGCTTCGAAGGTGAGCTGGCCGACCTCAGCGAGGTCGAGCTTCTTGGTCGGCAGCGGAGTGCTGGCGCCGCGGTGCAGCGCCCACGAGATCGGGACGCGCATGTCTGGGTGGCCGAGATGCGCGAGCTGCGCACCGTCGGCGAGCGTGACCAATCCATGGATGATCGACTGGGGATGCACGAGCACGTCGATGCGGTCCATCGGGATGCCGAACAGGTGGTGGGCCTCGATGAGTTCAAGGCCCTTGTTCATCATGGTGGCGGAATCGATCGTGATCTTTCCGCCCATCTGCCAGGTGGGATGAGCCAACGCCTGCTCGACGGTAGCGCCTGCGATCTCGTCGGCACCCCAGTTCCGGAACGGGCCACCAGAGGCCGTCACCACAAGCCGGTGCACTTCGCCAGGCGTGGTGGCGCCGAGCAACTGCTGCAGCGCGCTGTGCTCGGAGTCGACCGGCCACAGCCGCGCCCCGGTGGCTTCGGCGAGCCCAGTCACCAGCTCGCCACCCACGACGAGCGACTCCTTGTTGGCGAGCGCAACGTCGATGCCCTCGCCCAGGGCGGCGAGCGTAGAGCCGAGTCCCGCGGCGCCCACGATGGCGTTCAGCACCAGATCGGCCCCGGAGCTGATCGCGAGCTCGAGTACGCCTGCGGAGCCAGCGAGCACCTCGCCGCTGAAATGGTCGGCCGCAGCCTTGGCAGAGTCCGGGTCCGCGATGGCAATCCGCGGCACGCCTAGGCGCTCGGCCTGTGCGACAGCTTCTTTCCAGTCGCGGCCGGCTGCGAGCCCGACGCACTCCATCGTGTCGGACCGGCCCAGGACGTCGGCGGCTTGCGTGCCGATCGAGCCAGAGCAGCCGAGGACGACGACCCGCTCGGCGCTCATCGAAGCCAGAGCCAGGTGTAGTAGCCGGCGACCGTCGTGAAGAGGACGGCGTCGAGGCGGTCCAAGGCCCCGCCGTGCGCGCCGAAGAGCGTGCCGGTGTCCTTGATCTGTGCTTCGCGCTTGAAGAAGGACTCAAAGAGGTCGCCGATGGGTGAGACCAGCGCGACGACCACGCCAAGGATCAGTGCGTCGGTGCCGGTCATCCAGTCCTGGTAGAGCCCAGCGATCCACACCGCTGCGATCGCAGAGGCGATACCGATGATCAGGCCCTCCACCGTCTTGTTGGGCGAGATGGCTGGCGAGAGTTTTGTCCGGCCGAAGGCTCTGCCGCCGAGATAGGCCGCAGTGTCGCCGACAAACGTGCCGGCGAGCACGTCGATCAGCACATCGGCGCCGTGTTCGAGGTCGCGAAGCAGGATGGCGTGGGCCACGCCCAAACCGATCCAGGTGACCGCAAAGATCGTCATGGCGACGCCAACCGCGGTCGTCTTGACCTGCGCGAACGAGAGCAAGAACACGATCAAGAAGGTGATGACCACGACGAGGGCCAGGTGCTGGCGACCGCCGAGGTGGGCAGCGATGCAGAGCGCGATGATCCCGAGGTAGCCGCCCATGCGGACCGGGTGGATCGGCTCGTACATGCGGAAGAACTCGTGGGCGCAGACGATCGCCAGCGCGGCTGCGCCAGCCGTGAACCACCAGCCACCAGCCCAGACCATGGCGAATGCCACCGCGAGGGCGGGGATCGCAACGGCGACGCGTGCACCGAGGTCGGAGTTCTTCTTCTTGCGCGCGACGGCAGCGTCAGACGGGGGCCGGCGCGGGCCGCGTGAGCGATCAGGGCTGCGAGGCGCGCCGCTCATGCCACTCGGCCACCGAAGCGTCGCTGGCGCCGTGTGTACTCGTTGACGCACGCCTCCAGACATTCGGCAGTGAAGTCCGGCCAGAGTTCATCGCGGAACACGAATTCAGAGTACGCGCACTGCCACAGCAAGTAGTTGCTGATCCGTTGCTCACC
>JAEMRF010000122.1:0-5791 GCA_016463515.1 Solirubrobacteraceae bacterium
CGGCGGCTTGGGTGGCGCGCACGAACCCTCACCGTCGAGGGGGAACTGCTCGCCTCGTGTGCGCGGCTGGCCGCTCGTCGAGGTGAACGCGTAGAGCAGGCAGCGGCCGTCCGCGCTGAACCGCGGGTCGAGCAGGAACGCGTTGGCGCCCGCGAACCCGGCGCCGAGTCGCCGGACCGGAGTCAGCCCGGTGCCGTCTGCATTGACGACCCAGATCTCGGACTCAGCGGACACCGACTCCGGATGGTTGGCCCAGGCGCGGAAGGCGAGCTTTGCCCCATCTGGCGAGGTGACGATCTGATCGAGGCGCAGGAGTCCGTCGACACGGCCGTCGATCAGCTCCGCGAGCTTCACCACCTCAGCGGCTGGCGCGTCAGCCTCAAGCGGACCGTCGGGGAACCGCTCATCGGCCACGTCGGCGGAGCCGCCACGCACGACCGGCAGGATGCCCGAGAGGTCGAGGACCGACCAGTACGCCGGACGGTCCGTGGAACGCATGGCAATCCGGAACGCCAACAGCTCCGTGCCCGGCTGCCACTTCAAGTCGAAGAGGTCGAACGCGGGATAGGCCGGCGACCACTCCGGGGCGCGGGTGCCTGAAGCCTCGAGCCGGGTCAGGTCTTCGCCGTCCAGCGAAATCAGCCAGAGCTGGTCGGTCGCGGTGGTCTCGCCCGGTGGGTCGACCTCGGCCACGAACGCGATCCGGCTGCCGCTGGGGCTCGGGCGTACGTCTCCGAAGCCGACCACGTGCGGGATTCGGCCGTCGATCATCTCCGTGAGGTCTGCGGAGCTCGGCGGCTCGCTGAGGAGGCGGCACCCGGGCCGGGGCAAGGAGAGCTGCGCTGCGACCTGACCGGCCGAGCCGTTCGGAGCGGCGCCGAGCTGGCTGGCACGCGCGCATGCCGGCGTCCAGGTCCATGCGCGAGCAGGGATGCCGTCGCCGTCTTGTGCGAGGAACTTGGCGCCGGTTGCGAGCTCGAACGCCGTGATCCCCGGCCAACCGTCTCTTCCGCCCGTGCGCGCGACCACGAAGCGCTCATCGGCGCTGAACACTGCGCCGCTGCCGCCGTAGAGCGTGAGCGGTTCGGCGGTCGCGGGCTTGGTGAGGTCTACGACGAGCGTGGAGGAACGCGGGTGGTGCGGGAACGAATGGGTGAACGTGAGGTAGCGGCCGCTTGGCGACCACGACGGGGCTCGGTAGTACTCGTAGTAGCCCTCGGCGCCGGGCGTCTCCGCGACGACCTCCCGCAGCGTGCTGCCATCTGCGGCGATCGTCCACACGGCATCGTCGACCGTGCCGCCCTGCGCGCTGGTGATCCCAGCGATGAACGCGATCTCCTGCCCGCCGGGGCGCACGGAGATGTCGTAGGCCTCACCGACGCGTTCCAGCCCCGGGATCCGGCCGTCGATCAGCGCCACGAGTTCGCTCGCCGTGGGCTTGGCGAGCGCAGCCGATGGCCCGAGTCCCACGAGCACCGCGGCCGCCGCGATGAGCAGGCCGACGCGGCGGAGGATGCGAGAGCAAGGCGGCAAGGGACTCCAGGCGGGACGGGGTTCGAGCGCCTGGGGGAGTGGCCTACCGGGCCAGCGCTCGTGCAAGCGTCGCGAACGAGCGGATGCGTGTCAACTAGAAATCTGGTGCGCTGGCGCCGCCAGGGGCTCAGGCGCCTCCGCTCACGCGGTCGGCCGTGAACGCCTTCTTGTGCACGCCGCTGCACCACGTCGCGCCCGCCTTCTGGCGGCGCACCTTCACGCGCTGGCGGAAGGTGACCCGATCGCGCGTGACTCCGTCGGTGCCCGTCACGAGGCCGATCTGTGCTGAGTCGACCGCTTTGACCGTGTAGCGCTTGCCGCCGGCGCGGTACGTGATCGTGTACTCCTCCACGAAGATGCCGGCGCCATCCACGGGAATGCCGTCGGTCCCTTCGGCGTCGTAGTAGAGGCTGAAGCTCGGGATCCCGCACACGTTCTTGTGCCACTCGGCGTTGTAGAACGACACGTTCCCCAGGCCGTTGGTCTGCAAGCTGAAGGTGCCCTTGCCGTTCACGCCCACGCCGGTGTAGATGGCGTTGGCGTCGGCCGCGAGCGGACCACCGATCGCTGGCAGCCGCGCCCCTTGATGGTGCAAAGCCGGGCGAACCGCACCCTGCGCTGAGCCCGGCGCCGCGGCCAGCGCCAGGCCGAGCACGAGCGGCGTCGCTGAGCCCGCCATGGCCATCAGCCAGCGCGGCCGAGCCAGTGACGTGACCGCAGCCGGGTCAGGCTCGGCAACCGGTGTGGGGGGAGCAGGGGCTTGAGTGCTGAGTGCGCGCATCGCGTCCGTCCGGGCGTACGTGGGAATGGCCCACCACGAGTGTCCGCCCGCCCCTCCCGGCGGGTCAACGGCGCAGCGGCCGGTCGCGGAGTGCGCCACGCGGGTCTGCGGCCTACAGCGGAGGGCCGCCACGTAGTCCGCCACGCAAGCCGCTGTCTCAGTACGACAGACCGAGCAGCGTCGCTGTCGGCGATCGCTGCAGGCCGTCCTGGCGGCGGATGGTCAGGCGACCGTTGACCGCGCCGCGCCGGGCCGGGGCGAACTGCACGACGACCTTGGTGCTCTGGCCCGGCGCGACCGCGAGCGTCTGCTCCCGGCCCTGCGCGCCGAGGATCGAGAATCCGGTCCCGCTGACCGCGGCGAAGGCCGTGAGCGTCGGGCCGCCGAGCTTGCCGGTGTTGCGCACCGTGAAGGTCGCGCGCGCCGACGCGCCCGGGCGGACAGGGCCCAGGAGCGAGAACGTCGGCGAGAGTGCGAGCTGCCCGGCTGGCTGCGCCGGTGCCGGCTCGACCGTGACCGTGCCGGCGGCGCGCGCCGCCGCCTGGCCGGCATCGTCGGTGGCGACGATGTAGACCTGATAGATCAGCGGCGTGGCCGAGGTGTTGCTGGGTACATCGAAGACGCCCTGATAGTCCGAGGAGCCCGCTGCAGCAGACAGGTCCACGGCGGTCGTGCCGCGGCCGGGCAGGCTGAACGCCGCCACGACCGACTCCAGCTTGGAGTCGTCGGTCACCGTCGCCGTGGCGGTCACCTTGCCGCCGCGGGCAGGGACCGTGCTCGGTGCGGCGCTGGCCGCGGTGATCGCTGGTTCGTCGTCGAAGTTCGGCTGCGCCGCCTGCCTCACCTCACCGATCGTGCCGCTGGCGAACTGACCGCTGGTGTCGGTCACCGTCGCGCTGACTCCATACGTGACCGGGTCCCCGGAGGTGTTGGGCGGGATGGTGCCGGTGCCCGAGAACGTCCACGGCTGGTTGGGGTCGTCCGGAATGTTGGAGGGGTACAGCGCGACGCTCTCGACGTAGCCGTTGGACCCGGAGACGTCGGCGTAGAACATGAAGATCCCGAAGTCATCAAGGCCTTTGGCGGTAATGCTGATCTGGCCGCCGTTCTCGTCGACCTCGGTCGGCGTGACGGTGCCGCCGTAGAACAGCGGGCCGGTGTCCTGCGCCGAAGCCGGCGATGCCGCCGCCAGCAGCGCGACTGCGGCAAGCGTCATCGAAAGAAGTGCGCGCCAGGCGCGCACGCGGGCGGGAAGAGCGGGGTGCATGGTCGTCTCCGGATCGGTGGGACGGGCGACCAGGGGAGACGCCGCCGTAAGACCTTGCGAACATATCCGCAGGCGCTGAGCGCAGTCAATGGCGCCGCGCCGGGGGCGCCCGAACCTTCACACGGGGGCGCGACACATGCGCGTGCCCCCAGCGCACAGGCCAGTGCGGGAGCCCGGCTCAGCGGCCGCTCAGGCCGAACGGCCAACCGGGGGCGGCGCCCATTAGGGTCGACTGCGTGCCGCCGAAGTACGTCGCCGCGCTCGACCAGGGCACCACCTCCACCCGCTGCATCCTGTTTGACGCGGCAGGGCGGATGGTTGCGTCCGAGCACCGCGAGCATGAGCAGATCTACCCGCAGCCGGGGTGGGTCGAGCATGACGCCAAAGAGATCTGGTTCCGCAGCGACCAAGTGATCCGCCGCGCCCTGCAGCAAGCCGGGGCAACCGCCAGCGACGTCGCCGCCCTGGGCATCACCAACCAGCGCGAGACGACCGTCGTGTGGGACCGCCATACCGGCGAGCCGATCTGCAACGCGATCGTGTGGCAGGACACCCGCAGCGACGTGATCTGCGAAGAGCTCGCCGCCGCGCCCGGCGGGCAGGACCGCTTCCGCGACACGACCGGCCTGCCGATCGCGCCGTACTTCTCTGGGACCAAGCTGCGCTGGATCCTGGATCACGTGCCCGGCGCCCGCGAGCGCGCCGAGGCCGGGGCACTGCTCTTCGGCACGATCGACACCTGGCTGATCTGGCAGCTGACCGGTGGCACGGCCGGGGGCGAGCATGTCACCGACGTGACCAATGCGAGTCGCACGCTCCTGATGGATCTGCAGACGCTGGCCTGGTGCCCAGAGCTGTTGGCCGAGATCGGCATTCCAGAGCCGCTGCTGCCCAAGATCCTGCCGTCGAGCGCGATCTACGGCGAGGTGCGCGTGGGGGCGCTGGCCGGCGTGCCGATCGCCGCCGCAATGGGCGACCAGCAAGCCGCCACCTTCGGCCAGACCTGTTTTGCGCCCGGCGAGGCCAAGAACACCTACGGCACCGGCAACTTCCTGCTCATGAACACCGGCCAGGAGGCGGTGCGCTCCGACCATGGCCTGATCACGACCGTGGGCTACCAGCTCGACGGCGCCGCGCCCGCGTACTGCCTGGAGGGTTCGATCGCGATCACCGGGGCGCTGGTGCAGTGGCTGCGAGACAACCTTGGCCTGATCACCGGCTCCAGCGAGGTCGAGGTCTTGGCCAGCACGGTCGACGACAACGGTGGCTGCTATTTCGTGCCCGCCTTCTCCGGTCTCTACGCCCCGCACTGGCGCGCCGAAGCGCGCGGCGTGATCGCCGGCCTCACGCGCTTCGTGCAGTCCGGGCACATCGCCCGCGCCGTGCTCGAGGCCACCGCGTTTCAGAGCCGCGAGGTCGTCGACGCGATGAACCAAGACTCCGGCGTGCCGCTGGAGGCGCTCAAGGTCGACGGCGGCATGGTCGTCAACGAGACCCTCATGCAGTTCCAGGCCGACCTGCTCGGCGTGCCCGTGATCCGCCCGGTGGTCACGGAGACCACCGCACTGGGCGCGGCCTACGCCGCCGGTCTGGCGACGGGCGTGTGGCCTGGCATCGACGACCTGCGCGAGCACTGGGCCGAGGACCGCCGCTGGCTGCCGCAGATGCCACAGGCCGAGCGCGAGGAGCTGTTCCGGTTCTGGAAGAAGGCCGTCGAGCGCACCTTCGACTGGGTCGACGTGCCCCAGCCCAAGTAGCCGCTCGCGGCTAGCCGAGGCTCAGCGCGATGCGCTTGTGCACGACGGTCTGATTGCCCGCCGCGTCGGAGGCGATCAGCCGCAGGCGCACGGTGATCTTCAGGAACTTGCGCAGGGTGCGCTTGGCCGCCGGGTTGAACGCCAGTCTCACCACGTTCTCACCGGTCGGTGTGCGGCCGATCGTGGCTTTGGCGAGGCTGTCGCCGGGGCCGGCAGCCGGCAGCGCAGACATCAGGAGTTCGCGGTCCACCACGTCGCCCACGATCAGCACGTCGGCCCGCAGCAGCGCCGGCTCACCGGCCGTATACGTCACGCGCAGGCCATTGCGCAGCGCCGAGGAAAGGTCGCGGCGCACGTCGACGATGGCGATCTTGGGCGGCAGCAGGTCGGTCCCGCGCTCCACGAAGGCGACCTGCGGAGGACCGGTCATCGGCGCGACCGGGGCCTGGGCAG
>JAEMRF010000122.1:5891-8523 GCA_016463515.1 Solirubrobacteraceae bacterium
TGGCCGGTCGACGCGCCACAATGCAGGAAGTCCACGCCTGCCACGGAATCCGTGAGGGTGGGCTGACCTGCTCGTGCCCCGCCGACCGATGACGACTCCTCAGACGACGACCCGCAGCCGCGGGATCCGCCAGCCATTGCCCGCGGCGCGTCCGCGTGCCGCCTACGACCGGCGCGCGCATGCCAAGGCTCGCCGTCGCCGGATCCTGCTGCGGTTCGTCCCCGCGGTCGCGCTGGCCGGTCTGCTGCTCATGGGACTCAGCCGCCTCGCTGACGGCAGCGGGACGACCACCCCGAGCGAGGTCGCCGTCGACATCCAAGATCAGGTCAAGCGCGACATCATCAGCCGCACCGACGACTACAGCGTGAGTGTGGGACCGCTTTCGTGCGTGGAGCTCAAACCCGGCAAGGGCAACTGCCTCGCCGACGTGAAGCTCGGCGCGCACCGCGCCGACAACGTGATGGTCGCCGTGACCTACACGGTGGAAGACGGCGAGTACGACCTCGTGATCAAGCTGCCGTAGGGCGCGCCAGGAGGCCGACTATTGCGTCGGCGTCGGGGCCGCGTCGGTCGGGGCTGGCTCGGTGGGCGCTTCCTCGGTGACCTCGTTGGCGTACTTGGTCGTGAGCGGCTGCGTCACCACGCGCCCGTCGCGGTAGGTGATCTCGCGCGTGACGGTGATCTGGAAGTCGCCCCCGGGATTGGGCTCGCGCGAGCCGGGCTTGGCGACCACCTTGCGCCCGCCGTTGTTGCCGTAGAGCGTGACGGTCACGCCCGCATCGTCGGTGTAGGCACGCACCAGGATCGGCGCACCCGTGTCGTTGGTCCACTTCATGTCGATATCGGGGAAGTTGAGCGTCGACTCGCGGCCCGCCGGGTAGCGATCGATGAAGAGGCTGTGGGCGCGATAGGCATCCAGGCGTAGCCCAGCGAAGTAGGCGGCGTTGTACATCGTGGTCGAGAACTGCGACACGCCGCCACCGACCGACGGCTCGATCTTGTTGCCCGCGATGAACGGCGCCTCGACGTAGCCCTTGGCCAGCGTGCGCTCGCCCGAGATGCCGTTCAGCGAGAACTGGCCACCCGGCGGGATGACGGTGCGGTCGGCCGACCGCGCGATCCGCTTGATGTTGGTCACGCGCGGCTGCCCGGCGATGTAGTAGGTGGTGAAGGTGCCGATGACGCGATCGATCTTCTCGGCCGCAGCCTTGGACACCGGTGGTTTGGTCGTCGAGGTGGGCACGGTCGCGCGATGTGAGTTCTGGCGCACGGCGCCGCGGATCCGGGTCGTGAGATCGCGGACCTTGACCGCCAGACCCGTGCGGCCGTCAGCCGTGACCGACACGTCGGCCTTCTTCGGCTGCCAAGACACCTCGGCTTTGCCGTCGACGATCGGTCCGCGCGACGGCGCACTGATGGTGGCGCTCTTGGCTGCGCGGTCGCGAGCGGCGGCAACCCGCTGGGCGAGCGCCGAAGCTTCCTCAGTGTTCACGCCCAGGCGCGCCTCGCGGCCACCGTCCAGCGGCTCGAGCGCCAGAATCTTCGACAGCGCAGCCGGCGTGACGGTGTAGGGCTTGCCGGCGCCGGAGAGCACCAGTGGGGCGCGCAGATACTGCTCGGCATCGGCCGCGACCTCTTCCACGCGTTCGTCGGAGACCGCATCGGTGGTCTCGACCGGCACCTCGACGCGCGTCTCCTGCGGGTCGAGCACCGCGCGCTCCAGGCGGTCGGTCAGCTCGGAGCGGTCGACTTCACGGCCCGGGGCCGAGGCCTTGGTGGTGATCGCGAGGGTGTCGGGATCGATCGTGAGGGCGCCGGCGTAGGGCTTGCGGTCGATCGTGCCGGCCACGCGCGCCACGCTGCCGCGCAGCGCGTCGCGCTCGACCACGGCGACCAGGTCCACGTTGGACGGTGCCACGAACGTGATCAGCGGCCCGAACAGCGATCCGCGGCGGGCATCCATCGCCCGCTTCACGGTCTGAGATTCGTTGGCCTGCAGTCCGGCGCCGCCTGCGCTCGCGCGCAGCGTCTTGCCCGGTGCCACCAGCGTGATCCGGCGGGCGGGATCCGCGAGGATCCGCACGATGGCGCGCACCTCGGCTTCGGTCTTACCGCCGACGTCTTCGCCAGCGACCTCGGTCCCCGGCAGGGCCTTCCCGGAGTACGCAGCCCGCACCGCGACGATCGAAAGCCCGAGGACGACGACCACCGCGGCGACCGCAAAGGCCACGCGTTGCCAGGCCGGGCGACGCTCACGGTGGGGGCGATTGGGGCGCGGCCCGCGGCCGGTTGTGGGTGGGGGCGAGCCGTGGCGACCGCCGCGTCCGCGGCCACCAACGTCGCGGCCACGTCCGTCGCCGCGGCGCGGCCGATCCCCTGGCCGACCGCCCGGACCGAAGTCGAACTCGCGAGTGTGGTCGAAATCCTCGTCGCCCGGAGCACCGAAGGCGCGCGTGTGCTCGGTGTCGTCGCGCTGCCCGCGGCTACTGGGGCGCGCACCCGCGGACGGACGGGTGGAGTGGTCGCGCGGGCGGTCGGCGCTCATCGAAGCATCCCCCCGAACGGTAGAAGGCTTGCCACCCCGCTGACGCCATCTGGCTTGCGAGCCGCTCCACACCGCCCGAATCACCCA
>JAEMRF010000516.1 GCA_016463515.1 Solirubrobacteraceae bacterium
GCCCAGCCCACGCCTCGGGGAAGTCCTTGCGGTTGTCGAAGGCGCCGGTGTCGGCTGGGACCGCCTGCACGCCCCAGTCATGCTCGCGCGGGTAGATCACCACGAGCGCGTCGGGGGCTTCGGCCATCACGATCGCCTTCCACGGCAGGCCGCGATCGAACTCGATGATGCGACCGTCGCTGGTATCGGCTGACGCTGCGATGGCCTTGCGGACCAGCCCGGCGGCGCGAGCGCGCGCCTGCGCAGCGCCCATCTCGCGGCGGATGATGCCGTCGGCGACCATCAGTGCATCGCCGAAGCCCTGCTGCTCGGCGGCCTCACGATCAGGGTCATCCCACTGCGGCCCAAAGCTGCCGATCAGGCGACCCAGGTGGTAGGGGCCGACCCCGTCGAAGACCAGGTCGACGAGCTCCTGGCCGTTGTCGCCAGCGTCGATCGGAGCGACCAGGGTCTGGTCGAGCTCCTCGGCAATCGACTCGCTGCCGCAGAGCTGCGCGCCGTATTCCCGCCACACCAGACCGAAGGACGCGTACTGGATGCCGTTCGGACGCTCGCCTGCGTCGCCTTGGTGGTGGTCGAAGTCGCCGGTCTTGGGGTCGTACTTGCGGCCCACGTCGACTCGCAGGTCGCACAGCGCGAGCGCCTCGGCGTCGCGGGTGCGGATGATGCCGATGGCGCCGTGCACGAGGCGCAGGGTGGCCAGCGCAAAGACCTCATCGGCGTGGAACGACCCCGAGTGGGTGCCGACGCGCAGGGGCTCGGCCGCGGGTGTCGCCTCGTCGCTCATTGCTGGGAACTTATCCAGCATCGCGCTGCCGCGCACCCTGACTCAAACCGCGCTCATTCTGCTCAAGGCCCGGCCAATGCGCTGGTTTCCCGGGCGTGTGGCGCGTTTGACCCCGTGCGGCGGGGGCCAGATGGCCCATAGGGCGGGCCTCCCAGCCTGCGACCTGGCCACGGCCGCGCCGAGCAGCGGGAACGTCCAGTACGCGCGGGCTGCGTGATGCGCGCCACACCCCGCATGGGGCTAATTGACGGTGCGTCGACTGCAGGGTGCACTCCGGCGTGTGCCTCCGATGGCGGCGTCGCATAGAGTCCCGCCGCGATGGAGCTCGCGGTCGAACCCCTCAACTACATCGAGGCGATCATTCTCGGCATCGTGCAGGGACTCACCGAGTTCCTGCCGATCTCCTCAAGCGCGCACATCCGCATCACCTCGGCGCTCTTTGGCTGGGGCGATCCTGGCGCAGCGTTCACGGCCGTCACCCAGATCGGGACCGAGATCGCGGTGGTCATCTACTTCTGGAAGGACATCACCCGCATCGCGCGCGCGTGGCTGAAGTCGTTGCCTGAACGCCGCTGGCCTTCGGACCCAGATGCGCGCATGGGCTGGCTCGTGATCTTCGGCACCCTTCCGGTCGTCGTCCTCGGGTTGTTCCTCGAGTCGCCGATCGACTCCGCCTTCCGCGACCTGCGGCTCATCGCGTGCACGCTGATCATCTTCGGCCTGCTACTTGGCCTGGCCGACCGCTTCTCCCGCTCCGACCGTGAACTGAAGGACCTCACGGTGGGGCACGGCATCATCTACGGCTTCGCCCAGGCGATGGCGCTGATCCCGGGCGTCTCGCGCTCGGGCGGCACCATCACCGCCGGCCGCCTGCTCGGCTACTCGCGTGAGGCCGCCACGCGCTACGCGTTCCTGCTCGCGCTGCCAGCCGTGTTCGGCTCGGGCATCTACAAACTCAAGGACATTGGCGGCGCCGACGCCGCCACCGGCTGGGGGCCGACCATCGTGGCCACCATCGTGGCGTTCGCCGTCGGCTACGTGGTCATCGCCTGGCTCATGCGCTACCTGCGCACCAAGTCCTACGCGCCGTTCGTGGCCTACCGCGTCGCCCTCGGCGTGCTGCTGCTCGTGCTGATCTTCTCCGGCGCGATCGACCCAGACAGCGGCTACGTCGCGCCGAGCTAGATCGAGCCCGATCAACTGAAATACAGACCCTGGTTGGCGCGCACCCATTGGGCGCAGACCAGCGTCTGTTTTCCGGTGAACCGGCTGCAGG
The DNA here is from genome assembly GCA_016463515.1 of Solirubrobacteraceae bacterium. GTDB lineage: Bacteria > Actinomycetota > Thermoleophilia > Solirubrobacterales > Solirubrobacteraceae > JAGIBJ01. The sequence goes on from JAEMRF010000516.1 coordinate 2,064, forward strand.
TCGCTCAGCTCGCGTAGCGCAGCAGCCGCGCCTCGAGTCGCTCGCGTGCTGCCGGCCATTCGCTGGGCAGCATCGAAAAGAAGACGGTGTCGCGGTACTCGC
>JAEMRF010000517.1 GCA_016463515.1 Solirubrobacteraceae bacterium
ATGGCCGCCACGATGGCGATCGTCCAGACCGACCTGAAGCGGATCATCGCCTACTCCACGATGAGCCAGATCGGCTACATGGTCGTCGCCGTCTCGGCCGGGGCCTACGTCGCCGGCATCTTCCACCTGATGACCCACGCCTTCTTCAAGGCGCTGCTCTTCATGGCGGCCGGCTCGGCGATCAGCGCGATGGGCGGCGTCCAGGACATCAACCGCATGGGCGGGCTGAAGAAGGCACTGCCCTTCACCTACGCGTGCTTCTTGATCGGCTCCCTGGCGCTCGCCGGCTTCCCGCTCTTCTCGGGCTTCTTCTCCAAGGACGAGATCCTGGCTGGCCTGCTGGAGCGCGGTGACTGGTACACCGCGATCGCGATCATCGGCTACCTCGCGGCGCTGCTCACGGCGACCTACTCGTTCCGTGCGGTGTACCGCGTGTTCCACGGCGAGCCCAACGCCGAGACGCAGCAGATCATCGACGGCCATCACCTGCACTTCGAGCCGGCCAACCCGTCCACGGGCGAGGCCGAAGACACCGAGGTTGGGTTCCCCGGCCCGGGCCACCACACCGCGGAAGACAACCTCCCGATGAAGGTGGCGATGGGCGTCCTGGCGTTCCTGGCGCTCTTCGCCGGCTTCCTGCAGATCCCGCACGTGACCGAGGTCGTCGGGCACTTCCTGGATCCCGCCTTCCACGACAGCGAGCTGATCGAGCTGACGCACGCCTCCACCAACACCGCCATCGTCGGCATGCTGCTCGGCGCCGCGGCCGCGCTCGGCGGCATCGCGATCGCGACGCAGCTCTGGCTCAAATCGCCTGAGGTCCCCGGCCGCATCCAAGCGAAGTTCGGCGCCGTGCACACGCTGCTGCGCCGCGGCTACTTCATCGACGAACTCATCGACTTCGTGATCGTGCGGCCCGCCAAATGGGCCGGCGCCGTGCTGGACCGCCAAGGCGAGCGCCTCATCGCCGGGACGCTGATCGTCGGCAGCACGACGGGCCTGGTGCGGGCAGCCTCCGCGGCCGTGCGCACGGCGCAGACCGGCTCGCTGCGGGTCTACGCCGCCGTGATCACCTCTGGCGTTGGCGCCATCCTCCTCTACGCCCTGGTGCTGCGATGAACGCTGTGTTGATCGCGCTCCTGGCCGTGCCCGCTGGCACCGGTCTGCTCGGGATGCTCCTGGGCCGTCGCGTTGCGCCGCTGCTGGCCGTCGTCGGTGGACTGGTCACGCTGGTCCTCGCCGTGCTGCTGCTGCTCGAGGTGGAGACGGGATCCCAGGTCGCTCCCGTGGCCGTTCGAGAGGAATGGATCCCGGCGCTCGGCATCTCGTTCCACGTCGCCATCGACGGCCTCAACGCGGTGCTCGTGGCCATGACCGCCTTTGCGTGGTTCCTGGGCACGCTCTGGTCCCTGCGAGACAAAGCCCTCGCCACGCCGACCTACTTCCTCCTGCTGGGCCTGGGTCAGACGGCCGTCCTCGGAGCGTTCGTCGCCCAGGACCTCATGCTCTTCGTCCTCTGCTTCGACCTGATGCTCCTGCCGTTCGTGATCATCACGGCGCAGGCCTCCACGCATGACGGGCCAGGCCTGTCGCCAGCCATCAAGCTGCTCGTCTACACGCTCGTGGGCTCGCTGCTCATGCTCGTGGCGGCGATCGCCCTGGCAGTGCTCGTGGGGGAGGACACCGGCAACGGAGTCACGTTCGATCTCGCGACGCTCGCCGCCGTGCCACTCGAGCCCGCGCAGCAGCGCTGGATCCTGCTCGCCTTCCTGGCGGCCTTCCTGATCAAGATGCCCGTCGTGCCGCTGCACGGTTGGTTCGCCGACGCCTACCGCGCGATGCCGCTCCCGGCCCTGGCGATCTTCGCGGCGGTCCTGAGCAAGGTGGCGGCCTACGGAATGCTCAAGATCGCGCTCCCGATCCTGCCCGACGCCGTCGTGGACTGGCGGATCATCCTCGTGATCATCGCGCTGGTCTCGATCCTCTACGGCTCGCTCTGCGCCTTCACCACCAACGAGCCCCGGCTCATCCTGGGGTACTCGTCGATCGCCCAGCTCGGCTTCATCCTGCTCGGCATCTCGTCGCTGGATCCCGCGGGCGCCCAAGGCGCCATCCTGCAGTCCGTCACGCACGCCCTCGTCGTCGTGCCGGCGATCATGC
>JAEMRF010000518.1 GCA_016463515.1 Solirubrobacteraceae bacterium
CGTCGATCATCGGGACCGTCATGTCGAGGCCCTCGATCGAGAACTGCTTCTGGCCCAGGTAGGCCTTGTGCATGAAGCGCTCGAACGCGTCGACGGCGATCAGGCGGTCCAGCAGGCGGACCTTGTCGGCGTCGCTGAGCTGCGTGCGGTGGGTGCCGGACTCGATCTGCTCGCGCAGCCAGGTGCGCTGGCGGTGTGAGGAGATGTGCTCGACTTCGTAGGCGAGGGTCCCGCAGTACACGTCGCGCAGTTTGGGCAGCGACTCGCTGAGCGACTCACCGTCGACGTGCACGCGCAGCACCTTCGACGGAATCCGGCTCATCAGCTCGGGCGTGAGGTTCAGGGCATCGGGGCTGAGCGACGGGTCGCCCTTGGGCTCGGTGCCGAGCGGGTCCAGGCGCGCGGCCAGGTGGCCGTGGGTGCGGTGGGCCTTGATGATGGCCGTGCCGGCCTGCACGGCCTGCAGCAGTTCCAGGTCGATGCCGCCACCGCCGCCGGCGGTGAACGTCTGCGCCGGGGCTTGCAGGGTCGGCTTGGGCGCGGTCGGCTTGGGGCCGATCGCCACGCCGAGATCCTTGAAGATGCCCTCGTAGAACTCGTGCTCGCCCTGGAGGTAGGCCTCGACGGTCTGCAGGAAGCGGCCGGACTCGGCGCCCTGGATGATCCGGTGGTCGTAGGTGGAGGTCATCGTCATGACCTTCTCCACGCCGAGCTCCTTGCCCACGTTCGCCAGACCGACCGGGTAGGCGATCGAGCCGGTGGCGATGATCGTGCCCTGGCCGCTCATGAGGCGCGGGACCGACGCGATCGTGCCGATGCCGCCGGGGTTGGTCAGGGAGACGTTGCCGCCCTGAAGATCGTCGGCGGAGAGTTTGTTGTCTCGCGCTTTGGTGATCAGGTCGGCGAAGGCGTCCAGGAAGCCCTGGAAGCTCAGGCGGCCCGCGTCGCGGATGACCGGCACCATCAGGGTGCGGCTGCCGTCGCGCTTTTCCACGTCGACGGCGATGCCCAGGTTGACCTGGCCGTCGTCGTGACGGGTCGGCTTGCCGTCGATCACCTCGTAGCGGTAGGCCATGACGGGCATGACCTCGGTGGCGGCGCGCGCGATCGCGTAGGCGATCAGATGCGTGAACGACGCCTTCTTGCCGGCAGCCTTGAGCTGCTCGCGGCGGCCGGCCATCTGCGTGACCGTGATGGTGCGGAACGACGTGGCGGTCGGGACGGTCAGGGACTCGTCCATGTAGCGCGCGAGGGCGCCGGCGCCGCCGCGCAGGGCCGTGGACTTGGTCTCGCTGGCTGCCGGGGCGCTGCTGCCTGCTGGGGCACTCCCGCCTGCCGGAGCGCCGTCCAGGTCGGCGACCATGATCCGGCCGCCGGCGCCGCTGCCGGTGAGGCCGGCGATGCTGATGCCTTCCGCTTCAGCCTTGCGGGCCGCGATCGGGGAGATGCGGGTGTCGGCGGTGATGCCTGAGCCGTTGCCCGACCCGTTGGAGCCTGCTTCGGCGGCACTGCCGACCGGCGGTGCGTCCGAGCCGGCTGGCTTGGTGCCCGCGCTGGCGCCGGCACCTGCCTGCACGTGGCCCAGGACCTGGCCGGGAACGACCGTGTCGCCTTCGGCCACGAGGAGGTCGACGAGCACGCCGGCGCCGGGCGACGGCAGCTCCATGTCGACCTTGTCGGTGGAGACCTCAAGCAGGGGCTCGCCGTCGGCGACGGTGGCGCCTTGCTCGGCGATCCAGCCCAGGACCGTGGCTTCCGTGACCGATTCGCCGCCGGACGGCGCGATGATTTCGAGCAGCTCGCCTGCGTCGCTGTCGGTCTTGGCGCCCTCGTGCGGGACGGCAGGATCGCTGCCCTCGCCCGTCGTCGCAACCTGCGGGGCGCTGGCCTCCGAGTCGCCGGAGTCCTCGCCGCCCGCGGAGCCGTCTCCGGTCGCAACGGCACCTTCTTCGGTGGAGATGCGCGCGAGCACCTGGCCGACCTGCACGTCTTCGCCTTCCTTGGCGAGGATCTCCACGACCTTGCCCGAAGCGGGCGATGGCATCTCGGCGTCGACCTTGTCGGTGGAGATCTCGACGAGGATGTCGTCGACCGCGATGGTCCCGCCTTCCTGGACGTGCCACTCGAGGATCGTGCCCTCGGTGACGGA
>JAEMRF010000519.1 GCA_016463515.1 Solirubrobacteraceae bacterium
ATGTCGAGCACGGGGCCCGTCACCAAGGCCCAAGCGGCCCGGGCCGTCCGCGAACTCGCTCCCGGCACGCTTGATGAGCACCTCGGCGGCCTGGGCTCCAACGCCTATGGCATCGGCTCGGAGGCATCGCAGTCGGGCCACGGCCTGCTCTACGGCAACCCGCACTTCCCGTGGGCGGGATCCGAGCGCTTCTACCAAGCCCACATCACCGTGCCCGGCAAAGCCGACGTGACCGGCGGCTCGCTGATGGGCATCCCGCTGATCATGATCGGCGCCACGCGCGGGGTGGCGTGGAGCCACACGGTCTCCACGGCGCGGCGCTTCCTGCCGTATGAGCTGAAGATCGTGCCCGGGCGACCCACCGCCTACTACGAGAACGGCCGCGTACGCGAGATGGAGCGCCAGCGCGTGACGGTGCAGGCGCTGCAGCCGGACGGGTCGCTGGCGCCGGTCAGTCGCACGCTCTACGCCTCGCGCCACGGCTCGATGACCACGTCGGTCACGGGCCTGAAGGTCTTCCCGTGGGGACGGCGCACCGCCTTTGCTCTGCATGACGGAAACGCCGAGAACTTCGGTCGCCTGGCCAACACGTTCCTGGGGATGAATGAGTCCCAGTCCGTCGACGAGCTCGACGCCGTGCTGCGCAAGAACCAGGGCATTCCGTGGGTCAACACGATCGCGTCGGACTCCACCGGTCAGGCCTACTACGCCGACATCGGCACCGTGCCCGGCATGCCCAACAGCCGCTACAAGGCGTGCCTGACGCCCTACGGCCAGCTCACCGACGGCCTGCAGCGCCTGCCCGTGCTCGACGGCTCGCGCACCTCATGCCTGCCGACGACCGACCGTGACTCAGCGGCCCCGGGGATCCTGGGGGCCTCGCGGATGCCGTCGCTCAGGCGCCGCGACCACACGTCGAACATGAACGACTCGTACTGGCTGAGCAACCCCGCACAGCCGCTCGAGGGCTTCCCGCGGATCATCGGCGACGAGCGCACCACCCGCACGCTGCGCACCCGCATCGGCATCAAGCAGCTGCAGGACCGCATCAACGGCACCGACGGCTTGCCCGGCAAGGGCTTCACCCTGGCCAACCTGCAAGAGGTGGCGTGGGGCAACCGCGTCTACAGCGCCGAGCTGTGGCGCGACGGCCTCGTGAAGGGCTGCCGCTCGCAGGCCTGCGACGTGCTGCGCGGCTGGAACATGCGCAACGACCTCGACGCCCCAGGCGCGATCCTCTGGCAGCGGTTCGTCACGCGGCTCACGTCGACCTCGCCCATTCCGCTGCCGGCGCCGTTCAACCCGTATCGCACGCGCTTCAACGCAGGCAACCCGGTCAACACGCCCGCGGGGATCGTGCAGAGCAACCCGATCGTGCAGTGGGCGCTCAAGAAGGCCACGTCAGATCTCAACCAGGCGGGCATTCCGCTGGATGCCACGCTGCGCACCCATCAGACGGTCACCCGCGCCGGCGACGTGATTCCGATCCACGGCGGCCCCGGCAGCAGCGGCCTGTTCAACGTGATCACGCCCGTGTGGGACAAGCGCGCCGGCTACACCGACGTCGCCAGCGGCAACTCGTTCATGCAGGCCGTCCACCTCACGCCCGGCTGCCCGCAGATCCGAACGGTCCTGAGCTACAGCCAGTCCGCCGACCCCACCTCACCGCACTACGCCGACCAAACCAAGCTCTACTCCCAGAAGGGCTGGAACACCCTGCCGTTCTGCGGCGACGACGTGGCTCGCGAGGCGATCAGCACCAAGGTCTGGCCGGTGCCGGGCGGCTGAGGCGCTGGGAGGGGCTAGGGTCCGCGCCGCAGCTGAACTCGGGCTCGACCGTCCTTCCTGTCGGGCCATAGCCCTACCTGAAGGACGGTCGACCCTCAGGCCGACGCCCGCGGGCGGCGGAGAGCGTCCAGGCGGGCCAAAATCGCTTGACACCGTACGTAAGTAAGTAGATACTCACCAACGTGCCGAGCGCCACCGACAAGCCCAAGCCCGCCAAGCAGGCGGCTCCGCGCAAGCGGGTCCCCGCTGAGGAGCGGCGGGAGGACGTGCTTGCGATCGCGGCGCAGGTCGTGGCGCGCGACGGGATGCACGCGGCGTCGACGGCGGAGATTGCGCGCCTGGCGGGCATGTCGCACG
>JAEMRF010000520.1 GCA_016463515.1 Solirubrobacteraceae bacterium
GCGCTGCGTCGCGGGTCGACGACCACGACCTCGCCACCGGTCGCGATGCGGTCCTGGATACGCCCCCAGATGATGGGGTGGCAGGCCGCGGTGTTGGTGCCCAGCAGGAAGAGGTGGTCGGCGACGTCCAGGTCCTCGTAACTGGGCGGCGGCCCGTCGAACCCGAACGTCTCGCGGTACCCGGCGACCGCCGAGCTCATGCACAGGCGCGAGTTGGAGTCGACGGTGTTGGTGCCGATCACGCCCTTGGCGAGCTTGTTGACCGCGTAGTAGTCCTCGGTCAGCAGCTGGCCCGAGATGTAGAAGCCGATCGCCTGCGGCCCATGCTCGTCGCGGATCGCGAGCAACCGGTCCGCGATCTCCTGGCTCGCGCGATCCCATGTGATCGTCTCGGCCATCGCGCCGCGGGCAACCCGTCGGCGCGGCACCAGGGCTCGCGCGCGGTGGTGGGCAGCGCTGGGGAGCTCGATCGGCTTGCGGCAGGTGCGCCCGCGGTTGACGGGATGGTCGTCATCGCCGCGGACCGTGAGCAGCCGCTGTGCCTCGACGGTGGCCACGATTCCGCAGCCGACCCCGCAGTACGGGCAGGTCGACCTGACCTCCTGTGGGGAGGTGCTCAAACCGCGGCTGGGGCCTGGAGGCCGGCGCGCTCGGCTTCGGTGGGGGTCTGCGGCACCTGCGAGAGCCGCACCCAGACTTCGTCGCCGTGTTGGTGCACCTCGTGCACGGCCACGGCGTCGTCGTAGCCGATCATCTGACCCGTCGACAGGTCGATGCGCCGGTCGTGCAGCGGGCAGGTCACGCAGTTGTCGGCCACGAGGCCGTCTTGGAGCGGGCCAGCTTTGTGCGGGCAGGTGGCATCGATCGCAGCCAGGCCATCGAGCAAGCGGAAGACCGCCACGCGCCGCCCCTCGATCGTGGTGCGGCGCCCCTCAAGCACCGGTAGATCTTGGACGCGCCCGACCTTCACCCACCCGTCGGAGGCCAGGTCGGTGGCGGCAGCGCTGATCTCAGCGGGGATCATCAGGACTTCTCCGGGGTGGTGTAGGTCACGGCAAAACGGTCCGACGAGGCAGCAACGCCAGCCGGCGGGCCGACCACCATTGGCTCTGCGCCTTCGAACATCGGCGCCTCGCCGAACACGGGCGCGTCGGTGTCGAGCTCGGAGAACTGGTTGGCCACGGCCGGCTGGCGCCGCTCGAGCCAGGGGTCCTTGATGGCTGCGGCCTGCGCGAGGTGGAACCGCTCGCGCAGCGCCGGGCCCTCCACCTCGTCGAAGACGACGTCCTGGATCGCCTCCAGCCCGCGGTTTTCCATGAAGGTGTAGGTCCGCTCTTTGTAGTCCGCGTTCTCGCGGTAGTACTGCAAGAAGGTCAGCGCGGCCTGGATCGCCTCGTCCTTGCTGTCGACGGTGCACAGCAGGTCGCCCTTGCGGACTTCGGTGCCGCCGGCACCGCCGACGTAGATCTCCCAGCCGCCTTCGATGGCCACGAGGCCGATGTCCTTGATGTAGGCCTCGGCGCAGTTGCGGGGGCAGCCGGTCACGCCGAGCTTCACCTTGGCCGGGGTGTGCAGACCCTCGAGGATCCCCTCGAGCTCGATGCCGGTGTTCATCGAGTCGTCGAGGCCGAACCGGCAGTGCACGTTGCCCACGCACGTCTTCACCGTGCGGACCGACTTGGCGTAGGCCATACCGGACGCCATTCCGAGGTCCTCCCAGATCGCGGGCAGGTCCTCCTTCTTGACGCCGAGCAGGTCGATGCGCTGGCCGCCGGTGACCTTGATGGTCTGGATGTCGAACTTGTCGGCGGCGTCGGCGATCCGGCGCAGCTCGTCGGCGGTCGTGACGCCGCCCTTCATCCGCGGGACGACCGAGAAGGTGCCGTCCTTCTGGATGTTGCCGTGGACGCGGTCGTTGATGTAGCGGGCGTGGCGCTCCTCGCGGTGCTTGTTTTCCTTGATCTCGGAGACCAGGTACGCCAGCGCCGGGTTGCAGGCGCCGCACTCGCGGCCCGTGCCGCAGGCCGCCGCGACCTCAGAGACCGATTCCAGCCCCTGCTCGCGGATCGCCGAGGCGCACTGCTCGCGGGTCTGCTTGAGGCAGGCACACAGGTAGGTGTTCTCGTCGACCTTGCCGCCGCG
>JAEMRF010000521.1 GCA_016463515.1 Solirubrobacteraceae bacterium
CGATCTCGACCGGCCGCATCGAAGAGCTCATGCTCGAGCTCCGCGAGAACTACACCATCGTGATCGTGACCCACAACATGCAGCAGGCTGGTCGCGTGTCGGACCGCACGGCCTTCTTCACGGTCGAGCAGTTCGAAGGGGAGAACCGCGTCGGTCTGCTGGCCGAGTTCAACCCGACGCAGCAGCTGTTCACCGCTCCGGAGGATCCTCGTACCGAGGCATACATCTCCGGCAAGTTCGGCTGAACCGATGGCCGTGAGCGAGATCCGCAGCAAGTTCCACGAGGACCTCAAACGCCTCGAGGAGCTTGCGCTGGAGGGGATCGACCTGGTCGTGGACCAGGTCGACCGCACCACCGAGACGCTGCGTCACCACGACGTGGAGCTGGCGCAGCTCATCGTGATGGCGGATCAGCGCATCGACGCGCGCTACCTCGATATCCACAGCGGGGTCATCTCGCTGCTGGCGCTCCAAGCTCCCGTTGCGAGCGACCTTCGCCTCGTGACCTCGTTGCTCTACATCGCGCGCCACTTGGAGCGCATGGGCGACCAGTGTGTGAACGTGGCCAAGCTCGTGCCGGTGTCCGGTTGGGAGCCGCCGTCAGACGAGCGCCTCACCGAGGCAATCGTGGCGTTGGCTGAAGGTACGCGGAGCGTCGTTCGCGTCGCGCGCGAGGCCTTCGCACGCCGCGATGTAGATCTCGCTGCTTCGCTGCGCGAGATCGATGAGGACATCGACGCACGCAACAAGGCGATCTTCCGCGATGCGATTGAGCTCGGGGGCGACGCTGACCGCCGCGAGTGGTCGATGACCATGGTCATGGCCGCGCGCGCCTTTGAGCGCATTGCCGACAACGCCGTCGACATCGGCGAGCATGTGATTTTCCTGCAGACCGGCCGCTACCGCGGCCTCGACTTCGCGACCCGGAACGAACTGTGAAACATCCGACTGAGGACTGGGGCACCACCCGGTCCGCCGGAGGGAGTACCGTGAGCACCATGCGTGAGCAGGGTGGACCGCAACCGTCTCGCGAGCTGAAGCTCGCCGTGATGGACACCGACCAGGCGTTCCTGCGCGTCCTGAGTAAGCGGCTGGACGCCGCCGGTCACCGGTACCGAATTCTCGAGGGCGCAACGCCGGTGGAGGAGCTTGTCGCGATGCGGCTCGATGCCCTCATCGTCGATCTGCGAGTGCTCGGCAATGCCGCCTGGGACTCCCTCGACGCGCTCTCGCACGAGGCCCCCGGCTTGCCGATCGTCGTGTGCTGCGGTCCGTCGACGGTCGCCCAACGAGTCCGTGGCCTCCGCATGGGAGCCGACGACTGGCTTTCCAAGCCGTGCCACCCTGAAGAGCTCATCGCCCGCGTCGAGGCAGTCGTGCGTCGCCGCTCGCGCTCCAAGACGCGCGAGGAGCAGCCGGCAGTCATGGTTGGGGAGCTCTCGATCAACGCCGACCAGTTCCAGGCGTTCGTCGGTGAGCAGTCGCTCGACCTCACGCGCCGCGAGTTCGAGCTGCTGCGGCTGCTGGCCGCCACGCCCGGGCGTGTGCTGGAGCGGGAAGACGTCTACGAACGGGTGTGGGGCTACGCGATGGCTCGCGGCGACCGCTCCGTCGACGTGTTCGTGCGCAAGCTGCGGCAGAAGCTCGAAAAGGGCTCGCCGGGCTGGCGCTACATCCACACCCACTTCGGCATCGGGTACCGGTTTAGCCCGGAGCCGGTCATCGAGGTCGCTGAGCCGGTGCGCGAGCTGCGTGACGGCGCGGCCGACGCTCCCGCGGAGGCACCCATCCGGGCGACCTCCACGAATCACGCCGAGTAAGTCTGCGGCAGACGGCGCGGCTCCTGAGGAGCCGCGCCGCGCCTGCACAGAGTTGGTGCAGTCCTGCGCAATCTCTGCGCAGTTTGATCGGCAGCATGCGGTGCATGGTCACCACGTGCGAACGACTCCGGCGGAAGCCACCTGTCCGGCCGCCGGGTGGCCGTAGACCGCCCCAGCTGCGGCGTGCCGCTGCCGCTGACGGCCAAGCTGCGGCTGAATTCGTTGCACTACTGCCTGTGCTCGTTCTGGTCGCGCTCGCGATGGGGCAGGGCGCAGTCTCCGGCTACGTAGCCTGGTCCGCGTCCGGCGCGGCGCGCGT
>JAEMRF010000522.1 GCA_016463515.1 Solirubrobacteraceae bacterium
CAAGCGCGAGCTCTACCGAGAGATCGTGGCTCGGCTGGCACCGTTCGGCATTCCCGATGACCACGTCACGGTGGTGCTTCGGGAAATCGAGCAGGAGAACTGGGGCATCCGCGGCGGGCAGGCGGCCTGCGACGTCGACCTCGGCTTCGACGTCACGGTCTAGGAGCCGCCGCAGACGAGCTGGTCGCGATCGGCGAGCCCGCGTTCGATCGCGTCGTCGAGACCATGGCTACGAGTTCGAGATCCTTCGCGTCAGCCTGCGTGATCGCTGCGTCCGAGTTCATGTGCGCTCGCGATCCACTTGGCGCGGCGCTCCGCTGTGCTTCCGCGTACGGGCGAGTAGCGCGTCACCCGAACGGGTCTGTAACCGCAGAACCGCAGTGTGCTGTTGCGTAGCGCCGCGACGGTGCTGTCGCCGACGACAAACTTCAGCCAAAGCCAGGGTGAATCACCGGTGATGATCATCCGGGCCTGGCGGCCTTTGAGCAGGCGCTTCTGGCGGCCCGGCTTGTCGTACTGAAACGCGAATCCCGGCAGCAGCGTGCGATCGAAGAAGCCCTTGAGGAGTGCTGGGTAGGTCCCCCACCAGATCGGTGTGACAAGGCAAAGCTGATCGGCCGAACGAAGAAGCTCCTGTGCGCGGAGGAGGTCGGGTTCCAGCTGCTGGATCTGCTCGTAGCCGTGGTGCAGAATCGGGTCGAAGTCAAGGTCGCCCAAGCGGAGCACCTCGACGTCGGAACCGGCCTCACGGGCACCGGCCGCATAGGCATCGGCAAGTGCGCCGCACAGACTCTGGGCGTTTGGCTGGCCGAGGAGCACGAGGGTCTTGTGGGTCGGGGCGTCGGGCGCTAGGGGCATCCTCTGATCCTCGAGCACCCCCGCCCTGACCACATCGGGGGTTCCGTGCAGTGCACTGCGGGTCCGCCGGTGCAGCCGAGGGGGTCGGTCAGCCCGCGTCGGCGTGCCTCAGCGAGCCGGGTGTGTCGAGGTCCTCGCCGGTTTCCAGCAGGGTCTTCAGGCCCGACAGGATCATCGGCCAGCCGCCGTAGAGCTGAGCATTCGCGTCTGCCGGTAGTCGGTCGTGAACGACGGTGAGCCGGCACGAGGTGCCGACCGGTTCGATCTCCCACGTCACGCGGGTCTCGCCCAATGCGCGAACGTCATCGCCCCAGAGCGCCTGGAAGGTCTGTACGAGCAGCCTCGGTGGCTCGACGACCACGTTGGTCCCGCGCGTGAGCTCAAAGCCACCGGCCGCGGCTGCGTAGTCAGAGCCGGCGGTCCAGTCCGAGGTGATCTGCGCGCCGAAGCTGTAGCGGCTGCGCTGCGCGGGGTCGGTGATCGCTTCCCAGAGGCGCTCGGGCGTCGTCTTGATGAAGATCTCAAAGACGGCGGTGTCGCCAGCGATCGGCGCGGTGCCCGCGGCAAACGACACATGGTTGGTGGTGGTCATGTCCTCTGCCTCCAGGCGAGTTTTGAGCTCGGTCAGGGTCGCTGCCCATGGCTCGGCGTACTTGCTGACCCACCGGTCGTGGATGAGCCGAATCGGGATCGGGTTCAGGAAGTGGAGCTTCTCTCGCCCACGTTTGCGCGTCGTGACGAGGCCCGCGTCCTCAAGGACCCGCAGGTGCTTCATCACGCCAAAGCGCGTCATCGGCTCGCGCGGCGCGGCCAAGGCCGTGAGCGTTTGGCCGTCGGCGCGAAAGAGCTCGTCGAGCAACGCCCGGCGTGTGCCATCGGCGAGCGCCTTGAAGACCGCTTCCATGACACGAACATACGTGACCAAATAGTCACCTGTCAACACCGCTGCGCCGCTGCCGGGATCGCCGTATTTCTGACGAACTCATCAGTTTCTGGGTAGGCTCCGGTTGGCGTCCGCCGCAACACCCCGGAGTCCACCTGCCATGACGTCATGCACAACGCTTCCGCGCACTCTCTCCAGGCGCTCTCGGCGCACCAAGGCGGCGGGCACTTCGCTCGACGTCGATCTCTACGCGACCTCTGCGCTTGAGGACTCGACCGAGCTCTTCCGCCAGATTCGCGACGCTGGTCCTGTCGTGTGGTTGCCCCGGCACCGGATGTGGGCGATGGGGCGCTTTGCAGATGTGCGCGCGGCGCTGCGCGACGATGAGCGGTTCCTC
>JAEMRF010000523.1 GCA_016463515.1 Solirubrobacteraceae bacterium
GGTAGTACCTGGCATCACGTCGTCGGAGGACATCTCGGTCCTCTCAGTGATCGGCTTGAAGCGGCGTGCCTAAAGCGCCGGGCACCCTCGCCCGCTGGTCAAGGCAGCTAGCCGCCGACGATCTCCAGCACGTCGCCCGCGAACTTCTCCAGGAAGGCCGGCCCCACTCCCTTGATCGCGCCGAGCTCGAGCTCGGTGCTCGGGCGAACGTCGGCGATGGCTTCCAGCGTGCGGTTCGTGGCGACGGTGTAGGCGGGTTTGTCGGCGGCGGCCTCGCGGCGCCACGTCACGAGGGCGTCGTAGAGCTCGGGGTCGGGGTTGTAGGGCGAGGGTTCCTGGGCGCCTCCCCCGCTCCCGGCGCTGGAGCGTGACTTTTTCATCAGGCGCGGCGCCGGAAGCTGGAGGTCGGGATCGCAGATGTCGCAGCAGCGGCCATCGGGTGCTCCGGCCGTGTGGTCCCCGAAGTGATCCAGCAGCGTGCGCCGGCGGCACGTGTCGCCGAAACCGTAGGCCTCGATCGCCCGGTAGGCGCGCCAGCCACGGTCTTTGGCCTCGCGGCAGATGTGGCCGACGCGGCGTGGGTCCAGGTCCGGCAGCACGGTGACGCGGAGCCGCAAGCCCTGCGCGGGTTCCAGACGCACACCGCCAGCCCGCTCCACGATCCCCAGCGCGGTGCGATCCTCGTCGCGCTCGGGGCGGTCCATCTCCAGGACGCCCCCTTGGGCTTGGCGCTGCAGGCGACCGTGGTAGGCCGCCACCGTCTCCGGCTCCACCACTCGCTGTTGGTTGAAGTGCACCAATCGGCTGAGGTCCATGCGCGACGCCAGCAGCAGCGCGCGCGCCGGGGCGCCGTCGCGCCCGCCACGGCCAGCTTCTTGGTAGTAGGCCTCGACCGACGTCGGGAGCGCCCAGTGGCAGACGAGCCGAACGTCGCTCTTGTCGACGCCCATGCCAAACGCGTTGGTCGCGACGATCACGTCGGCCTGACCCTCCATGAACGCGCGCTGGACCCGCGTGCGCTCCTCGGGGCGCAAACCGGCGTGGTACGCCTCGGCCTGTCGGCCGTCGGCGGCAAGCATCTGGGCGACGGATTCGGTGTCCTTGCGGGTGCCGCAGTAGATGATCGCGGGCCGCAGTTCAGGATCCGCCAGTGCGCCGAGCAGTACGCCCCGCTTGGCATCGACGGTGCCTTTGCCTTCGAACGTCAGCACGTCGAACGACAGGTTTGGGCGGTCAAAGCCCGAGCGGATCATCACCGGATCGCGCAGCTGCAGCCGCCCCACGATCTCCTCTGCGACGGCTTCGGTGGCGGTGGCCGTCGCCGCCATGACCGTCGGCGAGCCGAGCCTGCGGATCGCCTCCGGCAGGCGCAAGTAGTCCGGCCGGAAGTCGTGGCCCCACTCGGCCAGGCAGTGCGCCTCGTCGATCACGAAGAGATCGACCCCGCGCTGCGCCAGCACGCTGATGAACGACGGTGACGCAAACCGCTCAGGTGAGCAGAAGACGATCCGCGCAAGGCCTGAGCGCAGGGCGTCGAACGAGGCGCGGCCGTCGGCGTCGCTCATGCCCGAGGCGATCATGACGGCCGGATGGCCGTCGGAGGTGAGACGGCGGAGCTGGTCGGCCATGAGCGCCACGAGGGGGCTGACGACCACGGTCAGCTGCTCGCTGGCGATCCCTGGGAGCTGGTAGCACAGGCTCTTCCCGCCGCCCGTCGGCATCACGACGAGGCTGTCGCGCCCCTCCAGCGCCGCCGTGACCGCCTCACGCTGCCCCGGCCGGAAGCCGGCCAGGCCCATGTGGCTGAGGAGCGCGTCGGCGTCGCGAGGGCCGTCGTAGAGCCGAGGCTCCCAGCCGGGCTGCGCGGCATGGATCGAGGGCTCAGTGGTGCGCGCGGCGCGGTACTCAGCGCCCGCTGCCGCAGCAGGACGGTTCCGCGTGAGCGCACCGAGCGCTTCGGCAAGTGGGCGCGCGTCGAGCTGTTGCTCTGGCGTGAGGGACTTCCAGCCCGTTCGCGCGGCCGCAAGCGCACCGTCGAGGTCGGCGTCGCGGACGCCGGATGCCGCCTCGAACTCGAGCCGCTGCAGCAGTGCGGGAACGGCGTCGTGGAAGCTGGGCACCGGGCGACGATATCT
>JAEMRF010000007.1:0-28535 GCA_016463515.1 Solirubrobacteraceae bacterium
CGTGATGCATCACCGACAACTCCGCGAACACGTCCGCCTGGGGATCGCTCTCGCCGGTATAGGCCCACAGGACCGTGTCCAGTACGAAGCCCAGGGTCGCTGAGACCCTGGCCGTCTCGCCCCGGACATAGGGCAGAAGATCGTAGACGCCGCAACACAGGACGACGCCGCGCAGGTGCGCGGCCGGCAGCGCCGACGCCAGCCCCATCCTTTCTGCGTACGCGGGGTTGGTGATGATCGCCGCGACCTGGGCAGCGAGCTGCGCCCCCGCGGAATCACCGGCCAAGACGACGCGCGTGGGATCGATGCGAAGGCGTGAGGCATGGCGCTGCAGATGCGCGAGCGCGGCATCGACATCGCGCACGGGCGCCGGGTAGCGGTGGCGCGGTGCCCTGGAGTAGTTCACCGCGACCACGGTGAAGCCAGCGGCGGCCAGCAGCCGGAAGTACGCAGAGGCGTCGGCCTTGTCGTTGGCCAGCCAGCCGCCGCCGTGCACCCACACGACGGCCGGTCCAACGGGGGCGCCGCCAGATTGCTCGGACCAATACACGTCGAGCAGGTTGTCTGGCGCGGGGCCGTAGCGCTCGTCACGCAGCTCAGCGACACCGCCGGGGTCGTGCGCACGAAGCGCCGACGACATCTCGGCCGCGCCGGCGTCCAGGCGCCGGCGGATCAGGAGCGCGGCGAGCGTCCGTCCCCGCAGGGCGATCAGGCCTGCCAAGAGCACGACGCCCGCGACCGCTGCGACCGCGGCGAGTCCCACGGGATGCCACGGCAGCGGTCGGCTTCTCATCCCTCGGACGCTAGGGCAGACACGCCGCGTGTCACCCCAACTGGCCTAGAGCGTCATTCAGAAGCGTCGCTGGCCAGACCGTCCGTGGAGTCCGTCCCGCAATCGACGTAGGAGTCGTAGCCCAGGCTCGCGCCGAGCTTGGCGACGCGCCCGAGGGTGCGGGCCTCAAGCCTCCAGCTCGAGTTCCAGGACTGCTGAAAGTAGCCACAGAAGAAGTCGGCGGTCAGGTCGTCGGCCAGCGCCATGTCGCGCAGCTCATGCCCGTGGGGTTCGAGGCGATCGAGCAACCACACGACGTGATCCTCGAGTGTGGCGAGCTGTTCGTCGACGACGCCGTCGGTGCTCACCGACCACAGCCCTGCGCGATACGGCCCATGGAACACGCCCGTCGTCCGGCTCACGTTGAGCTGGCCGTAGCGGTGGGCATGGCGCGGACGCAGACCCGTGAGTTCGCTCATCCGGTCGGGGTCAAGGCGTCGCCCCATCAACCGAAATGACGCGTGTTTGCGGTCGGCTGGGCTCTCGCCTCCCATGCGGATGAGCGTGGCGGGATCCGGAGCTGGGAATGCCGGGACTGAGCCGAGACCGCGCTGCCCAGCGAGCCAGCCGACGTACGTGCGCACCGCTGCGCGCACGAGCGTCTCAGCGGGTCCTTCGACCTCGGTGCTGCCATGCAGCGGGTGTACGCGTGGCACGCAGAGCCAGTCGCAGTCCAGTGTGGCGGCCGTGGCGCAGACGAACACGCGGTCGGCGTCGAGCTCTGCGGCGCCGCGGCCCTCGGCGGTCTGACCGAGCACCGCATCCGCCGTGGCGCTGGCAAGTGCCCGGAACCGCTGTCGCCAGTCGGCTGGGAGGTCTTCCCACCAGGTGTTGGCCACGTCGACGAGCGGTCGGCGCCGGTGCAGCCAGCCAGGGTCGGCGGTGGGCTGCAGCCACGGGGCCAGCCGCGGCGGCTCAGCGGCCTCTGGACCGTCGAGCCGGTCGGCCTGAGGATCGAAGAACCAGCTCCGCACCAGCGAGTGCTGGGCCGCGGCGATCTGCTCGACGAGATCCGCGGTGGCCGCCGGCGTGGCGGGGATGGCTTCCATGCCCAGTGGCTCGGCCCCGGGCTGTGAGTCTGTAGTCGCCCGGCCGTTTTGGGCGCTGGGCGCCGCCGGGCACGCCGGCGCCAACCGGGCAGTCGGCGCTCAGGCGCGGCGCGGCACGCCGGTGAGCCGGCTCAGGATCGGATCGCCGATCACGCTTGGCGTGAGGTTCATCAGGAACGCCTGCGCCTTGGGTGCCGCGCCGATCACGTAGCGGGCCCGCGGCCGCTTGGCGGTGAGGGCGTGCTCGATCGACTTGGCGACGCCGTCGGCCGGCGAGGCCAGCTTCTGCGAGATCGGAATCGTCTTGCGAAAGCCCTTCATGTGCTTGGCGTAGAGGTCGCGCTGGTCGTCCGCGAGCGTGGCGAAGCTGTCGTCGAAGGCCGCTTCGGCGAGGCGCCAGAGGTCGGTGTCGGTCTGGGCGGGCTCGATCAGGCTGACCTTGATGCCCCACGGCTTGACCTCGAGTCGCAGCGCGTCGCCGAGCGCTTCGAGCGCGAACTTCGACGCGTTGTAGGCGCCCGTCATCGGCGTCGAGATCCGGCCGCTGACCGACGAGACGAACACGATGCGGCCCTTGGACGCGCGCAGGCGCGGCAGCACTGCCTGCGTGACCGCCACCTGCCCGAACACATTGACCTCGAACTGGCGACGCAGCTCGTCGACGGGCAGACCTTCGACCGGTCCGCCGACGACGATCCCTGCGTTGTTGACGACCGCGTCGAGCTGCTGTGGCAGCGACGCGTCCAGGGCGGCGATCTGCGCGGCGTCGGTCACGTCGAGGGTGAGCGCGGAAATGCGGCCGTTGCCGGCGCTCTCCAGCGCCTCACCGTCGGCGGCGCTGCGCACCGTTCCGATGACGTCCCACCCGGCCTGCGCAAGGCGCACGGCGGTGGTGCGGCCAATGCCGCGGGAGGCTCCGGTGACGAGAACGGTCGGCATCGCCGAAAACGTACACGCCGCGCGCGCCGCGCCGGTCCGGGGCGGGCACTAGGGTCCCGAGCATGGTCGACACCGAGCAGAGCCATCCCCCGCTGCGGGCTGAAGACCTGCCGGCGCAGCCGCCTTCCGTGGACGAGGCCCAAACGCTCAGCGAGCTCTTGCGCGGCGACGACCTCGGCCGATTCGCGATGACCTTCGACGGCTATGCCCACTTCGGCGAGCGCTGGGGCGAGGTACTCGCCGCGCGCCGGGAGGAGTGGGAAGAGGCCCGCACCCTCCCCCGCGACGCCAGTGCCCTTCGCGCGCTGCTCTTCCTCACCTTCCGCCAGGAGCGATTCCTCGAACTCGACGATGCCGTCACCGTCCGCGATGCGGATGGCAACGTGACCCACGCCGCAGCACCCGAGCTGATCACCGATGCCCGCCGCGAGCACGAGCGCTTCAAGCACGCCCTGCTCGCCAAGCTGCGCGAGCTGGCGGGGTAGGCCACGGTCGACCTGACGTTTCGGAGCGTCAGCGGTTGCGGCGTCGCCAAACGCCAATCCCGATCACGAGGATGGCGACGCCGATTGCGAATACGAATCCCGGCGAGACGATGACCCAAGACGTCGTCGACACTTCGTCTGAGGACGCGAGCAAAGTGTTTGGGTGCGTTGTTGAAAGCTCCGAAGCAATGAGGAACAGGGCTACATCACCGCGCTAGTTCGGCAGCCGCACGGTTGTCAGCGTGACATCGAAGGACTCAGTGAAGGTCCTCGGAAAACGCGGATTACTCGACGCCACGTAGCCGCTGTGCGGTCCGACGATGCTCGTGCGAGTCCCAAAGCCCCACGCGTCGAGTATCGGCAGCGCGTAGCGGACGCGCAGCCCGACGACCGAGTGCGCGGAGAACGACTGAGCGCCGTTGCGGAATCGCGCAATCACCTTGCCAGGCTTGACGAGCCCAGGGCCACTGATGCCCTGGCCCCGAATCTTTCGCGAGATGTTCAGTCGATGCGTTCGCGGCGGCAAGCTGACGTCGGTCTCTGGGCAGTCGGCGTTCGGATCAACGTCGTCCTCCAGGACAAACTTCATCCGTACACGAATACGAGACGCCGTAGCCTCGATCAACTCCGGCTTGCTGTCGTAACAGTTCGGATCCTTCTCTGTAGCCGCCACCAGCAACGCACGCTGGTTTGGCGACACGCCAACCACCGTCCAGCCTGCAGCGCGTTCTGGCTCGTTCGGCGGCAACTGAGCACCAGCCCCCGGCGGGGCCGCAGCACATGCGACACAGGCAAGCACCGCAGCCGTGAACGGAGCGTCCGAGTGAAGTCCACGTATCGGCATTCGCTCCTAACCAGACCTGTCTCGCGAGGTTGCATCGCCGACCCTGCTGCATGCGCGCGGAGGGACTCGAACCCCCACACCGTTTCCGGCACCAGGACCTAAACCTGGCGTGTCTACCAATTTCACCACGCGCGCATGGGTGGCCTTCAGCGGGCTCGTGGCCTGCCGTGCGGGCGCCGGGGTGGGCGCTGCACGGCGGGGCGCATGCGCGCCGCCTCAGCGCTCTAGAGTATGGCCAACCGATGAGCAACGTGCGCGTCCCCGATCCCGACGTGGTGGTCACCCACCCGAACCGCGACAAAGCAGCCTCCAAGGGCACGCGTGCGTTCGTGATCGTGCTGCAGGCCACGAGCGCCGTGCTGGTGTTCTTCCTGGCCGTCGTGAGCTGGGGCATCCAGCTCGGCGCCGTCGGGCTGCAGGTGCTGATCGGGATCCTCTTTGCGTACTTCACGTACGCGGTCATCAACTGGCGCTCCGGCGTGCTGCCGATCGCAGCCGGCACGGCGATCGTCTCGGGCGTGTTTGCGGCCGTGTCGGTCACCAGCTGGTTCGATCGCGGCGACACCGGCTACGACCAGCCGATCATCGCGCAAGACCTCATCGGCGTCGTGGCCTTCGCGTTCGCCGTGCTGCAGCTCGTCAACGTCGTCGTGTGCCTGCGGGGCTTCTCGCAGAACTGGCAAGAAGAGCTCGAAGTGCCGCGCAGCAGCCTGCAGGGCGGGCGCTCCGTCGCCGCCTAGCGGCTTGCCCGTCGGCCTCGGTCGGCACTGGTTCAGCTGCTCACCGAGCGCACCGACCTCGCTCAGCCGCGGCGCTCGACCGGCGGCAACCAGCTGATCGTGAAGCCGTAGGCCGCGGCGGCTGACTCGCCCGAGTCAAAGCCAAAATCCTCGCGACGGATCACCAGCTCGCCGTCGACCTGGTAGATCGCCATCGCGACGACGACTGGTCCGGTGGTGCTGGTGTGGGCCGACTCCACCGTTGATTCGTTGTGCAGCTCAGCGATGAGCCGCTGGGGATCGTTGCCGCGAAAGCCGCTCACCAGGATCAACAGACGGCGAAGCTCGTGGACATGCCGCAGGCCCACCACCACGCGGTGCCGGGTGAGTTCGACGATCGGCCGCCGGCCGAACTCCGGCGAGGTGGACGTGCCGACTGCGGCGTCGACGTGCCCCGCAGTGAGATCGGTCAGCTCCCAGAGCGCGCCGACGGCGCCGGGCCCGGCAATCTCGAAAGCGAGGGAGCCGATCGCCGACTGGCGGCGATCCAGGGTGACGGTCGGCGTGTCGGCGGTGAGCAGCATCCGGCCGTGCACGCGGCGCGTGCCGGGTGCCGAGGCGGGCGTCGGCTTGGCGGCGCCTGCGCGCCCGAGCGAGAGCGACAAGCTCGAGGTCTCAGGCTCCGCGGCAGGCTGGGCCGGCTTCTCCCCCACCTTCGGCCGCCGCCGCAGATATGCGATGTGTTCGCGCGAGGCGGTGCGGTCCAGCGCCATCAGATCTCGACGCCGAAGTCGGCCGCCACGCCCTTCAGGCCCGTCGAGTAGCCCTGCCCCACGGCGCGCACCTTCCATGCGCCGCGGTGGCGATAGACCTCGCCGAAGATCATCGCCGTCGACTGACTGCCGGACGCGATCACGATGTCGTGGCGGACCAGCTCCGTGCCGCTGCGATCCGTCAGCCGGAAGTAGGCGCTGCGCACCGAGCTATAGGTCGACGGCTTGCGCAGATCCGGATCGATGTAGACCACGAACACGATCTTGTCGACGCGCTCGGGCACCGCGGCCAGGTCGACCTCGATCTGCTCCTCATCGCCACCGTCGACGAACCGCACCGCGCCATCGGGCGCGGCCAGCTGGTTGAAGAACACGAGGTGCTCATCTGACAGCGCCTTGCCATCGGCGTCGCAGACGATGGCCGACGGGACCAGCTCAGTCACCGGGCCGTTGCTTTCGATGAGGCGCCACCCGAAACCGACGACGACGGTGCCGACGACCGGCATGAGTTCGCCGAGACTGGCGTTGGCGCCCTGCTGGAGATTGATCGAAGGACTCATCAGAGGGCGAGGTCGGAGCGCTCGAACTTGGCCGACAGGAACCGGCCCTGCGTCTGCAGCTCTTGGGCGTCATGGGAATACACGGCGCGGCTCAGGTCGTGAGCGGCCGACTCCAGCACATAGAGCTGCGCCATCAGGTCGTCGGCCGGGGTGAGCCCGTCATCGCGCACGGCCTGGGCGAACTGCGGGTTCAGACCGATGTAGGCACTCAAGGTCGTCGGGAGGTAGTCGGTGACCATCCCCTGCACCGCGATCTCCTCGTCCACGCTGGGCGGGTGGCGGGTGAGGTGGTCGAGCAGCGGCAGCAACACGTCTTCGATTCTGCCGAGCTGCGGCAACGCAGCGACCGGCAGACGGTCGCCGGACTTGCGGGCCATCCACCGCGTCTTCTCCAGCTCACGCAGCATCCGCTCGGCAAACGGCTTGGTCTGCAGGATCGGAGGCGCCTGCGGCATGGGCTGCGGCGGGCGCTCCTCGTCGCGGTTGCCTTTGGAGAACGGGTTCCACATGGGTGCTGGCGCGCGACCTCTTTCAGCCGTTGTCGGTCGCGTTGGAGCGCTCCAGGTACGGCGCCGCCTTCGCGAGCTGCCCCTCGAGCGCGGTCACGGTCGTCTGCATCGACTTGACCGCCTCGCCGCGGAAGGTGTCGATCGAGTCCATCGTGGCGAACACGTCGTTGAAGGCCTGCTCGAGCTTGGCGATGTCGATCGTCGACGTCGCGGCCTGCTGCTGAATCGCTGCCGACTGGCTACGCAGCATCGCGGCGTTGTTGGCGATCACGTCGGACGTCGTGGTGTTCAGCGCCTGAATCTGGTTGAGCACGAGCTTCTGGTTCGTCAGCGCTTCCGCCACGATCACGGCCGTGCGCAGCGCCGAGAGGGTCGTGGTGCGGGCGCGCTCGACGCCCTTGATCAGCTCGACGTTGTTCTGCTTGACCATGTCCATCGCCAGATACCCCTGGGCGGCCACGGCGAGCTGGGTCAGCAGGTCCTGACGGCGCTGCCGCACTGCGAACTGCACGTCGGCGCGGAAGGTGTTCGCGCGCTGCGGATCGCTCACGTCGAGCTGCGCCAGGCGGCGATCCAGGCCATCGTCGAGTTGGCCGAGCAGCACGGCGTACTCCGTCAGGTCGCCCATGAGCTTCCAGAGGTTCGCGCGCTCCTGCTCGATGGCGGCGTTGTCCTTGCGGAGCTCGTCCTGGCTGGAGGCCAGCGACTTGGTGATGTCGTCGAGCTGGCTCTGGGCCGTCTTGTAGCGGTCGAAGTACGCCTGCAGCTTGTTGCCGCCCGGAATGAATCCCAGGATCTTGCGGACCGGCTTGCCTTCGAGGTCGGCGCGGTTCGGCGTGAGCTCGACCACGGTGCGGCGCAGCTCGTTCAGCGTCTTGGCGGTCTTGGCCTGCGCGCCGATCTCCGACTTGCCAGACGATCCCGCCAGCGCCGAGGCGGGGCGCTCGAGCATGCGGTTGGTCACGTTCGAGGAGGCGGCGAGCTCGGCGGCACCGACCTGGCCGATCTCGTCGATCTTCTTGCTCAGCTCCGGGCTGTTGGGGGTGAGCTGCTCGAGCTCTGCAACCCACGCGTCTGCCGTGTTGCGAAGCTCCTGCTGGCGCTCGGGCGCGACCGGCAACATCCCCTCGGCCTGCTGCTCCTGCACCACGGGCACGGGGGCAGGAGGCGTCAGGGTCAGGGGCGGGCTCAGCGTCGGCGCGGCGGTCTGGACTTCGCTCATACCCGCGAGTCTATGCGCGCCGAGCCACCAGATGGGCCGGGTCCACCTCTGCCCGGGCAACCGCTGGCATGCGAGGCCGCTTTCCGGTCCCTCGCGGCGGTAAGGTCTGCTGGATGTCCGAGCACCTGTTCAAGACGATCGTCGTAGCGACCGACGGCTCCTCCACGGCCGCCACGGCCATTGCCAAAGGCGTGGAACTGGCATCGTTTGCCGGCGGCGACGTGAAGCTCGTGGGCGCGTTTGAGTCCACCAAGCGCCAGGCCGAGCTGGAGGCCGCACTCGCCACCACGGCCGCCGAGCTGCAGGCCGCTGGCGTGAACGTCGAGACGTTCGTGCGCAAGGGCGACCCGGTCGACGTGGTCATCGAGACCGCCGAAGAACTCAGCGCCGACCTGATCGTGGTCGGCAGCGTCGGGATGCAGAGCGCCAAGCGGTTCTTCGTGGGCGCCATCCCAGACAAGATCAGCCACCACGCCGAGTGCTCGGTGCTGGTGGTCCGCACCACGGGCTGACGACCGACGGCGCCGCTGGCCACGGGTGTTCCCCCGGGCCAAGCGACGCCGTGCTCTGGTCACCGGTGCGGCCGACCTAGGAGCGCCGGCCGCACCTTCCGATCTCTTACGCCTTGGGCGTCAGAGTCAGGTTGATCGTGTTGCCACCGCCTGCCGTCAGCGGCGACACGAAGCCGTTGAGCGGACCACAGCCGTTGAGGTCGCTGATGGCGTAGGTGCCGGCGATCGGGCCGCCGCGCAGGGGGCTGAACTCGGGCTGCGTGGACTTCAGCTGGATCTTGGAGAGCTGCTTGGTCTGGCAGCTGTTGCCACCGGCGATCGGGATCGCGCCGAACAGCTTGATCTCCTTGAGCTTGACCCGCACCAGCGAGTTGGTGATCAGGACTCCGTCCAGCAGGGTGCCGGTCGTCTTGCCCGACGGCACCAGCCCGACCTTCACCGTGACCGGGAGGAAGCCCAGCGTGGTCAAACGCCCGACGGTGTCGTTGAGCGTGAGGTCGGCCGAGAACGCACCGGTGGCGAGCGTGAGCTCGGCATCGATGGCGCCCTTCAGCGGCAGCGGCCCCGTGGTCAGCGTGCGCACGCTCGTGGAGCCAGCCAGGGTGTAGCCGTACTTCACGATGCCGGTGCTCCCACCGCCACCACCACCGGTGTCGGCGGCGGTCTTCGCCGTAACGGTGGCACCGGTCGACACGTTGCCGGCGGCGTCACGGGCAACGACGCGGAACGTGTACGACGTATCCGGCGAGAGGCCCGAGACGGTTGCGGTCGTACCGGTGACCGAGGAGACCTTGGTCGAGCCGTTGAACACGTCGTAGCCAGCGACACCGACGTTGTCGGTCGCCCCGGACCAGCTCAGCGTGGCCGAGTTCTTGGTCGTGGTGGCCGTCACGGTCGGGTTGGTGGGAGGCGTGGTGTCGGCCCCGCCACCACCGCCGCCACCCTCGGTGATCTGGAACGACGCGAGCGTCGTGTCCTGGCCTGCGTCGAGTTTGCAGTACACGTCAAACGTGCCGGGGTCACTGTCGCTGGGAGTCACGGCCACGCCGTCCACGTCACGCGTGACGGGCGGCAGCACGATCGGATCGCCGAACGAGTCACGCGCCGTGAGGTTGAGCGCGAGCTTGTCGAGCTTGATGGTGGCCGTGCCGGGCTCGTCGAACGTCAGCGACGGGGTCGAGCCGGATGCGTTGAGCACCAGCGGGTCCGGCGTTGGCGTCGGGATGACGTACTTCTCGACGTTGATCGGTACCGACACCTTCAGCGAGCCACCCTCGGGGAGCGTCACGGTCGAGGACGCCGTCGAGACGCCTTCGATCGAGGTGAGGTCGTCGATCAGCGCCAGGCCGGCCGACGTGTCGCCAGCAGCCGTTGCGACGGCCGAGATGCCGAACGGTGGCGTGGGCTCGCCGCGCTCCCACGTGGCAGGGATGTCGAGGTTGATGGCGATCGAGAGCGGCTCAGTGCCGAGGATCGGGTACTTGCACTGGTAGTTCAGCGTCTTGGAGGCGGCCTGTGCGGACGAGGCACCGGCGCCGAGTGCGGCAAGCGCGGCAAGGCTGGCGACAGCCAGCTTCCGCACCTCATGGGACTTGAGGGACACGTTGGAACTCCTGATTGGAACAGGCCGGCGGAGCACTTGGACAGGACCGCCGGTGGTTTGGACACGATCCATTGACGCAGACCGTGTGACAAAACGCACTATGAGCCCGGCCTCAGTTTTCTACTTTCCGGTAGGCACCCAGGTGCCACGGCGATACTCCGCTGCGAAGAGTGGTCGAAATCGCCCCACGCCGAGATGGCACGACTGTTGGGGTAATGGCGCTTCTCGCGAGCGAACGACGCGACTTCGGGTCTTTGCAATCTGGTTCATGCGTCCGGATTGCTGCAGGTTGAGCCCGGTCCGGCTCCCCGAGGCGCACGCGCGGCGCCGCGCCCACGAGGCCTCGGCGCGTACGATGTGACGCTCCACCGAGCGGCGGTGGCGAAATGGTAGACGCAGCGGACTCAAAATCCGCCGGTGGTGACACCGTGGGGGTTCGAGTCCCCCCCGCCGTATAGCCCGGCACACGGGCGCCCTTGCTCCGCGACCTGTTCGACAGCGGCGAGGCGTGCGGCATGCTTGTGGGGATGCCACGGCTCCCGTCACCGGCGCAGCTCCGACCCCGCGCGCTGCGTCGGAGGTCAGCCCGCGCCCAGGCCAAGGACGCGGTAGCCATCATCGACGCACCTGAGGTCGACGGTCTCGACGACGACCAGCTCGCAGCGGACGTCGTCGCCCAGCTCGATCTGATTGGCGCCGTGCTCGTGCGGCAGTTCGCGCTCTCCGGTGACCACCGCCGCCTGGAAGCGCTCGGCCGCAGGCTCGGCACGCCGTCGACCAACGACGTGCCCAATCCGCAGAGCCCGGTCGTGCACCGCGTCGAACCGATGCAGGTTCCAGAGCGCGACCGGCGCGGCAATCCGGTCCTCTCGACGACCACGCATACGTTCCCGTGCCACTCCGACGAGTTCTTCAGCGTCACGCCCGCCGACGTGATCTTCCTGCAGTGCGTGCGGCCCGCGAGCTGCGGTGGCGGGCGCACGCTGATCGCCCCGGCACGCGAGGTCACCCGCCGCCTCTCGGCGCGCACGCTGGAGCAGCTGCGGGCACAGGTCTGGCCGTCTGAAGCCGGCCCGAGCGCGCTGCTGGCCGGCGATGCTGGAGATCCGCGCCTGCGCTACAACGCGGGCGTGCTCTCCAGAGTCAAGCTGTCGCCTGAACTACGGGCGACCCGCGACGAGCTGCACCGCGCGGTCGAGCGGGCAACCGCCGAGATTGCTCTGGGTGCTGGGGATCTCCTGATCGTCGACAACACGCGCGTGCTGCACGGCCGCACCAGCATGAAGCCCGGCTCGCGGCGCCTCTTCTTGCGGATGCGGGCCTACCGCGCCGGCTAGCCGACCAGGTCGATGACGGTGCCGTCGACCGGCTCGGCGCCCGCGGCGACCAGTGACCAAAGGTCGTCGGTCAGGGCAGGAGGGGTCACGATCACGCCATCCGGAACGCCCTGCGCGCCCACGGCCGGCAGATACCGCACGTCGAGCCCGACCTGCTCGCAGAGCAGCGCCCCCGCGGCGACATCCCACGGGCGCACGGTGCGCTCGTAGTAGGCGTCCAGACGGCCAGCCGCACACCAACAGAGGTCGAGGGCCGCAGCGCCCGTACGGCGGATATCGCGGACCTTGTCGATGTAGCCGGCGATCACCTGCGACTGGTGCTTGCGCACCGCCGGGCTGTAGGCGTAGCCGGTGCCGATGAGGGCGGTCGCCAGCTCGGCTGGGCGGTCTGCCGCGTCGGCCAGCGGCTGGACGGCACCATGGCGGTTGACGAGAAACGCCAGACCACCGCGCGCAGCCACCCACGTCTCCCCCGCGAGCGGGTCAACCACGATGCCGGCCACCACGCCCTCGGCGTCACGCACCGCCACCGACACACACCACGAGCGCAACCCGAACAGGAAGTTCGTGGTGCCGTCGAGCGGGTCGCAGATCCACACGTAGGCGCCGGAAGCGGCTTCGCGCGCCGCCACGACGGCGTCTTGACCGTAGACGTCGCCGTCCGCCGCACCGGCCTCGTTGGCGGCGAGCGGCGTGCCGTCGGCGTGGGCGAGTCCGCCCTCTTCACCAAGCACCAGGTCATCGGGGCGCCGCTCCGCCAGGACCGCCCTGATCGCTGCTTCCGAACCAAGGTCGGCCTCAGAGACGTGATCGGTTCCGGTCGACTTCGTCTCAGAGGCCGAGAGCTTGCCGAAGTACTTCATCAACACGGTCGCGCCGGCCTGCGCCGCATCGCGGGCCACCTCGAGCAGGAGGCTCTCGATCGACGGTGTGCCGGCCAGCGCGGCGAGGTCGAGCGGCGCGGCCGCAGGCTTGCCGGTGTCCAAGGGTTCCTTACTCATCGAGGCACCTTTCCAAGCTCCCACGGGCGTGCCTGCTCGAGCTGCGCGCCAAGCTGGAGCAGCAGGCGCTCCTGCCCCGGCCGGGCCACGAGCAACGCGGCGGTCGGCCGCCCCTGCGCATCGAGGCCACACGGCACCGTGAGCCCCGGCCAGCCGAGCACGTTCCAGGTGTTCAGGAACGACACCCGGCGAGAGGCGCGCAGCAGCGTCACGATCGAGCGCGCCCCGTCGCGCTCACCGATCGGCGGCGGCGCGCACGGCATCGTCGGCGTCAGCAGCACGTCAAAGCCCTGCAACGACGCTTCCACCAGCTCTCGCTCCGGCTCGGTGTTCATCGCCCACGGCAGGAACCGGCGGGCGCGACGACCGAGCCGGGCCAGGAACCGCGCTTCACGCCCGATCGCGCCGGGGCGATCCGCCGCGGCGACGTCGTCGGCCGCCGACACGAGATACCGGACCGAGAACTTCGGCGCGATATTGCCGAACGCCATCCGGACTGGTTGCACATCGTGGCCGAGCTGGCTCAGCGCGGTTGCCGTGAGGTCGGCAGAGCGCATCCAAGGCGCTTCGATCGGTCCGCCCTGGGGCAGTGGTTTGTCGACGGCGCGATCCATCGAGTGTCCGACCCGGACCACCGGAGGTGCCCCCGCAACTGCGGCCGCGAGCTCCTGGGGTTCGGTGAGGAGCACGTCGTACAGCAGGGCCGTGTCGGCGATCGAGCGAGCGAAGCCGCCAAGCACCGCCATGCCCGTCCAGAACTCGCCGCCCGGCGCTGTGGAGACCGAGCCGGGCGTCGGCATCAGTCCTGGGAGCCCGCACCACGCGGCCGGGGCCCGGATCGAACCGCCACCGTCACCTCCGAGCGCCAGCGGCACCACACCAGCGGCGACCGCTGCTGCCGAGCCGCCGCTGGAGCCACCGGGCGTGCGCTCGAGATCCCACGGGTTGCGCGTCTGACCGCCGAAGTCCGACTCCGTGAAGGGAAAGAGGCAGAACTCGGGCGTGCGCGTGGCACCTACGATCACCGCGCCCGCCGCTTGGATCAGCCGCAAGACCTCGGCGTCCTGCGTGGAGGTCTTCGTGCGTGCGTAGCTGCCTTTCGTGACGACCTCGCCGGCCTGGTCGACTTCGTCCTTCACCGCGATGGGCACGCCTGCGAGCGGCAGGAACTCCCCGGCGGCAAGCCGCTGCGCCACCACCTCAGCGTCGGCGAGCGCCTGCGCGTGGCGGATGCGAATGAAGGCGTTCAGTGAGGGCTGCGCGGCGTCGATGCGTGCAAGGGCAGCCGCCACGGTCTGCCGGGGCGTGAGTTCGCCGGCGCGTACCCGGGCTGCGGTCGCTCCTGCGCCGAGCCAGCGCAGCTCCTCGGTGAGCGCTGCAGGCTCGGCCACATGTTCGGTCATTGGCGCGCACCAAAGGGCATGCCCCCGACTGTACCCCTCGGTGGAACGCGTCCCGCTGGGGCCGAGCGGAAACCCAAACCACCACTTTTCCGATGCCGGAGGTATCGATAGGCTCCCCAGCGCGATCTGGACGAGCTCCATACCGCCGAACAACGGTCCACATACCTGGGTCATTCCTCACCCGCGTCCGACAACGCACCGACAAGACACCCACGCACCATGAGTCCCGCCGTGTTGACCGACCCACTCCAGGCGCCCGCCGAGGCCGCCCGACTGCGCATGACGCCGCCCGCCGACGCGGCTGAGCGCCTTGCGGCGGCGACGAAGAAAAAGAAGAAGCGCAAGCCCAAGAAGCTGCCGGTCTGCACCGCCAAGGATCTTCGCCAGCAGCGCGCGTGGGACCGCAACCAGCGCCTGAAGAAGAGCAAGCGCAAGAAGCTCACCAAGCCACGCAAGTGCCGCGTCGTGCCGGTGGTGCCCACTCCGACCCGCCCGTCACCGACGGGCCCCGTCGCCGCGCCGCCCGTCACCACGCCGAGCCCGGACGCCTTCCCGACCGCGCCCGTCGCCGAGCGCACCGACGGCCTGCGGGCCTACAGCGGACCCTTTGGCGTCAAGGAAGCCACCCGGCTGCTCTTTCGCGGCGGGTTCGGCCCAAAGCCCGGGCAAGCACAGGAGTTCGCGGGACTCGGCCTCAAAGCTGCGGTAGCTCGCCTCATCAACCCGGGCGGCGCCACACTGCAGGGTCCAGCGCCGGCCGGCGACTTCCTCGTCGGTGGGCAGTTCGCCCCCGAGGATCGCTGGGGCCACGGCCACCTGGAATGGCTCGACCGCACGGTGCGCTCGACCGATCAGCTCGGCGAACGCATGACGCTCGTGATGCACGACTGGATCGCCATCAGCGACGCAGGTGTCGGTGCGCGGCAGATGCGCACGTCGATCCAGCTGCTGCGCGATGGCTGGCGCGGCTCCTTCCGCGAGCTGATGATGAAGATCACCGTCGACCCCGCGATGCTCGAGTGGCTCAACGGCCTCGGCAGCGACAAGTGGTCGCCGAATGAGAACTACGCCCGCGAGCTCATGGAGCTCTTCTGCCTGGGTGCCGATCGCGGCGCCTACACGGAGGCCGACATCCGCGAGATGGCCCGGGCCCTGACCGGCTGGCGCGCCGACTGGAGCGAGGAGCTCGGGCTCCACAACTACCGCTTCGACGCCCGCCGCTGGGACGAGAAGGAGAAGGTCTTCTTCCGCGGCCAGCCGTATGAGCGCCGCGGCAAGTTCAACTGGCAAGACACCGTCAACGCCGTGCTCGACCATCCGCTGCACGCGTCCTTCGTGGCGCTCAAGCTGTGGGGCGCGTTCATTCCCACGCCGCCCACGCCCGTCACGCTGGACGAGCTCGTGGCGCTGTATCGCAGCTCTGGCGAGCGCCTGGAGCCCCTGGTCGAGGCGATCCTGCAACACCCCGACCTCTACAACGGCCCCTCGGTCACGAAGGCGCCGATCACCTACGTGGCTGGCATGCTGCGCGCCCGGGGCCGCGGCATCGACGACGACAGCTGGACCTGGATCTGCAGCGGCGCCGGCCAGCAACTGTGGTCCCCGCCGAACGTGTCCGGCTGGAACGAGCGGGCGTGGCTGAACACCACCACGTACTCCTACCGGTGGTACGCGGCATCCAACCACGTGCATGCCGAGGAGATCGACGAGGACTCCTACCGCGGCAGCACCGAGACGCCGCAGCAGGCGGTCGAGCGCGCCCTGGCGTTCTGGGGCAACCCCGTCATCACCGCCGAGCACCGTGCCGCCCTCGACGGCCTCGCCGTCGACGCCGACGCAACGCCCTATTGGAACGGTGGCGAGCACGTGCGCAGGACGCACCGCCAGCACGCGCTGCGCATGCTCGTCGTCGTCTCACCCGACTACCAGGTCTCCTGAAGGCCCTTCCCCGGAACCTGACCATGCACAAGCACTGCCAGAACTACGCCAAGTCCCGCCCCGCCGTAGCCGGCGATGGCCTCCCGGTCATCGAGCCGGGCATGCCGGCTCCCGCCGGTACCGGCCTCACGCGCCGCTCGATGATGCTGCGCTCCCTCGGGATGGGCGTCGCCGTCTACGGCGCCAGCGCCCTGCACGCGCCGTCGGCGGTCGAGGCGGCCATCAACGACGCCCTCGGCGAGCACAAGGTCATCATCTCCGTGTTCTTCGACGGCGGCTGGGACTCCCTCAGCGTCCTTGCTCCCTTCGGGACCGACCACAAGCACGAAGCCCGTGCGGCGCAGCTGCGCCCCGGCCTCTCAGGCAACGCGGCTATCGACCGCGCGCAGGCAACGCCGTTCGCGGCAGATCCGAGCCTGTCGTGGAACCCGGCTGCTGCTGGCCTGCGCGATCTGTGGGACGACCCGAACGTCGGCGTGGCCGTGGCCCCGGCCGTCGGATACCCCGATGCCAACGGCTCGCATTTCACCAGCCGCCACTTCTGGGAGGTCGGCGCCCTCGACGTCGGCGGCACCACCGGCTGGATGGGCCGGTACCTGGATCGTGTCGGCCGGCCGGACGTGCCGATCCAGGGCATCTCGATGGGTGGCCATCTCTCCCCGTCGCAGGCCACCAATCGGGTGCCCGTGTCGGCGATCTACGACATGGACAGCTACGACTTCTGGTACCCCGGCGTGTGGGGCGAGATGGAAAACACGGCGACCAACCGGCTGCGCAACCTCGGCCGCACCGCGACCGCCGACCCGCAGCTCG
The DNA here is from genome assembly GCA_016463515.1 of Solirubrobacteraceae bacterium. Classification (GTDB taxonomy): domain Bacteria; phylum Actinomycetota; class Thermoleophilia; order Solirubrobacterales; family Solirubrobacteraceae; genus JAGIBJ01. Next base: position 16,540 of record JAEMRF010000007.1, read on the forward strand.
CCACCTCGCGGATGGTCGCCGAGGCGTCGTTCCAGCTCGTCGACGATCTCGGCAGTGCGAAGAATGCTCCCGCCCCGGCGGCAGGGTTGTATGGAGCAGACCCGCAGGGCATCGCCCGGCAGCTGCGCGACGTGGGACGCCTCCTCGACACGCGGATCAGCGGCGCAGCGCTCCCCGTGCGCTGCATCTCGCTCAGCGCGCAGGGCGGCTACGACACCCACTCCGACCAGGGCGCGTCGTTCGGCGAGGACCTCAAGGCCAACTGCGACGCGATCAAGGCCTTCTGGCAGGACCTGCGCAACCGCGGTGAGGATGACCGTGTGCTCATGCTCGTCTGGAGCGAATTCGGCCGGCGACCGGAGGAGAACGGCTCCGGCGGGTCAGACCACGGTGCCGCGGGCGCCGCGTTCGTGATCGGGAAAAACGTGCGACAGGGCCTCATCGGCGAGTTCCCTGGCCTGAAGGCACACGGTGCTACGGATTCCGGTCTGACGGAAGACGAGAACCTCCGCCATACCAGCGATTTCCGGTCCATCGAGGCATCCATCCTCGAGCAATGGCTCGACACCGATGCGGCTGCCATCCTTCCCGGCATCGGTGGACTTGCGCGCCCGCGGATCCTCTGATCCGGCGGGCCGCCCGCCGGCCCGTCTGAACACCCTCCGCCGCGGCTGCCAACGCCGTTCGTCCCTGCTGCCATGACCCCTGCGAAAACGCGCTCTCGGCGCAAGAAGAAGCTGCCGGTCTGCACCAAGAAGGACCTGCGGACGAAGAAGTCCAAGCGGCGCAAATGCCGGGTCGTCAAGCCGAAGCCGAAGCCCACCGTACCCGCGGTACCGCCGAAGCCCTCACCGACCGGACCCGTGGCGGCTCCACCGGTCACCACCCCCACCCCCGATGCGTTTCCGACCGCACCGGCAGCCGAGCCCACTGACGGCCTGCGCATCTACCGCGGCCCCTTTGGGGTCGAGCAGGCCCAGCGGATGCTGTTTCGTGCCGGATTCGGGCCGCGCCCCGGCCAGGCTGAGGCGCTGGCTGCCATGGGACTGCGAAGCGCCGTCGACGCACTCCTGTCGCCAGGGCCCGTCCGGCTCGATGGGCCCCCGCCCACCGGCCCCTTCCTCGTTGGCGGAGCGCTGGCCCCGGGCGACCGTTACGGCCACCTGCACCTGGACCTGCTCGATCGCCAGGTCCGCTCGACCGATCAGCTCGGCGAGCGCATGGTGCTCGTGCTGCACGACTGGTTTGCCGTGAGCGAGTCCGCCACCGACCGCCGCCTGATGCCGGTCCATCTCGAGCTGCTGCGCCGGGCCTGGCGGGGTTCGTTCCGCGATCTGCTGTTGGCGGTGACGCAAGATCCGGCGATGCTGCAGTTCCTCGACAGCACGAGCAACCGCCAGGGCGCGCCCAACGAGAACTACGCCCGCGAGCTGATGGAGCTCTACGGACTCGGCGCTGACCGCGGCGCCTACACCGAAGACGACGTCCGCGAGATGGCCCGCGCCCTGACCGGCTTTCGGAACGACTACTCCGATCAGCTCGGTCCGCACAACTTTCGGTACGACCCGAGCCGCCACGATCCCGGCGTCAAGACCATCTTTGCTGGCACGCCCCATGAGCGCACCGGGCGGCTGAGCTGGCAGGACGCAGTCCACGCCGTGGTCGATCACCCGCTGCACGCCTCCTTCGTGGTGCTCAAGACATGGTCGTACTTCATCCCGACGCAGCCGACGCCCGAGACGCAGCGCCAGCTCGAGGCGCTGTACCGCTCAGGTGGCGAGCGGCTGGAGCCGCTGCTGGAGGCCATCCTGCTGCATCCCGATCTCCACGCCGGACCAGCGATGGTCAAACCGCCGGTCGTCTTCGCGGCGGGCATGCTTCGGGCGCTCGGGCAAGGGATCACCACCGACGCCTGGGTCGGACTGCTGGCGAGCGCCGGCCAGCACTTGGGGTTCCCGCCCAACGTGGCCGGGTGGAACGACCGCGCGTGGCTCAACACGAGCACGCACAGCGCGCGCTGGGCGATCGTGGCCGAAGCCCTGCGCAGCAGGCTCGCCACCGCGGCGGCCTACCGCGGCCAGACCGAGGCTCCGTCCGACGCGGTCGAGGCAGCGCTCTCCTTCTGGGGGCGGCCAGCGGTCTCGGTCGACCATGCCGCTGCCCTGCGGCGCGTGTCGCAGGAGACCTGGTCGCCGCGGGCCGTCGGCGACACCTACGGCTCGCTGGAGAACTTCCTGGCGCACCGGCAGAACGCGCTGCGTCAACTCGTGGGCGCAGCGCCCGACTTCCAAGTGAGCTAGATGTCGATGCACTGCCAGGACTACGCCCGCTCGCACGCCCTCGCCGGCGCGGGCCTTCCCATGATCGAACCCGGCATGCCGGATCCCGCTGGCACGGGGCTCACCCGCCGCTCGGTCATGCTGCGCTCGCTCGGCCTCGGCATGGCGGTCTACGGCGCGTCCGCGCTGGGCGGGGTCGACCAGGTAGAAGCGGCCATCAATGATGCCCTCGGCGAACACAAGGTGCTCGTGTCGGTCTTCGTCGACGGCGGTTGGGATGCCCTGAGTGTGCTCGCCCCCTTCGGCAACGACCATCGCCACGAGGCGCGCTTGGCCGAGCTACGCCCAGGGCTCGCGGCGAGCGTCGCTCGCGACGGCGCCAACGTGTTCGCGGCTGACCCGAGCCTTTCGTGGCACCCCGCAGCGGCCGGACTGCGCGATCTCTGGAACGACCCAGTGCTGGGCGTCGCCGTCGCCCCCGCCATCGGCTACAGCTCGCCGAACTACTCGCACTTCACGAGCCGCCACTTCTGGGAGGTCGGCGCACTGGAGGTCAGCGGGACGACCGGCTGGATGGGGCGGTACCTGGATCGGGTGGGCCGCGCCGACGTGCCGATCCAGGGCGTGACCATGGGCGGATCGCTCTCGCCCTCGCTCGCCACGAGCAATGTTCCCGTCGCAGCCGTCTACGACATCGACGCCTATCGCTACGACTACCGCGGAGCGAGCGGCCGCGTGGCCGCCGCAGCGACGGCCGAACTTCGTGCCCTGGCCGCCAAAGCCAGCGGCGACACCCAACGCGATCAGGCCAGGCTCGTGACCGGTGCGTCGTTCCGGCTCGTTGACGACATGTCCGCCGCGGCGACGACTGCCCCCACGAGCGTGACGTCGTACCCGGCCGACTCCAGCCACTTCATCGACAGCCTGAAGGACACGGCCCGGCTGCTCGGCACGCGCGTGAGCGGGGCAGCCCTCCCGATCCGCTGCGTGGCCCTGCGCGCACACGGCGGCTACGACACGCACAGCGCACAGGAGCCAGCGTTCTCGACCAACCTGCGCATCACCACTCAGGGCATCAAGGCCTTCTGGGCCGACCTCACCGCCCGCGGGCAACAGGACCGCGTCGCGATGCTCGTGTGGAGTGAGTTCGGGCGGCGCCCAGCTGAGAATGGATCCGCTGGCTGCGACCACGGCGCCGCCGGCTCGGCATTCGTGATCGGACCGAGCGTGAGGCAGGGACTCATCGGCGAGTTTCCCGGGCTCGTCACGCACGGCGCGGCCGGCGCGGGGCTGATGCGCGACGGCAACCTGCGCGCCACCAGCGACTTCCGTGGCCTCTATGCCGCGCTGCTCGAGCAGTGGCTCGGGACCGACGCCGATGGGATCGTGCCCGGCGCCGGCAACCGCCCTGGCGCCGGCGCATTCATTCGACCGCGGCTCTTCTGAGATGGCGATGACGCGACGACCACGGAGTCTGCTTCCCCGCCCCCACCGGGCGCGCGTGCTCGGCGTGGCCCTCGCGCCGCTGCTCGCGGCCGCAGCCGTGCTGGCGTGGCCGTGTGACTGCGCGGACCATCCAGGGCACCGCACAGGCGCAGCGCTGGTCGCCGGGAACGCCCACACCGCCGGCCACACGGGTCACGGCCCAGCCCCGAAGCTGACCGCTGCACACCCGACGTCTGCAGGGTCCCCCGAATCACCTACGCCCGGCCAAGCCCCGGGGCCCGAGGCCATGGCGTTCGAGGTCGGGACGTCCACCCGCCCACTCGTGGCCCGTGGCGCGCGCGGCCCACTCTGGCAATCAAGCGTCCCGTCCACGCCGGGCACCTCCAAACACGGAACTCCGGCGCAGCAGACCATCGCCACGCAGCTGGAGCAGCTTCGTCAGCCAGGGGGCCTGGGCGCCCGAGCCAGCACGAGCGACCCCGTCGGCCAGCGCGCCGTGCTGACCACCCGAGAGGCCACCAAGCGGCTGTCCGCGCGGTGCCAGCGGCTCATCAACGCCTCACGCCGCAGCCTGACTCGCAAGGAGAAGCAGGCACGGCTGCGGTGCGTCCGCGAGCGGCGCACACTCGTGGCCAGCGCCAACGGCCCAATCCCCGGCGTGAGCGCGCCGGCCGCCCCGATTCAGGGACCGGCGCCCACCACCGCCCCGCCGACCGCGAGCGATCCTGCTCCGTCGACGACGCCGACCGGCCCCGCGCCCACCACCCCAACTGCTCCGACGGCTCCGACGGCTCCGGCCAAGCAATACGCGGCAGCAGGCGTGATTGCGACCGACGGCGACGACCCCTTCCGCCTCACACGCGGGAGCGCCACGGCCGACATCGTGAACTTCGAACTCGACAACACCGACCGCCAGGACCACGACCTCTACATCGCTCCGGCGGATCAAGCTGGCGACGTCACCGGACCGCTGGTCGAGATCATCGGCCGCATCGCCGGCGGCACCCGCGCATCGGCGGATGTGGAGCTCGCGCCCGGCCGCTACAAGCTGATCTGCACCGTCCCAGGGCACGGCCCGATGGCCGTGAACTTCACGGTCTACGCACCCAGGTGAGCTGAGCGACCGCGCCGGTCGTAAGTGTTGGGGCATGCCTCCCGCGATCCTCTGGTACCGGCGCGACCTGCGCGTCCACGACCTCCCGGCCCTCGCCGCAGCGCTCTCCGACGGGGCTGACGCAGGCGTGGTCCCGGTGTTCTGCTTCGACGACGCCTTGCTCCATGGCCGGTTTGCCAGCGCGCGCCGCACCTGGTTCTTGCTGCAAACGCTGCAGGCGCTCGACGCGCGCTGGCACGAGCTCGGCGGGCGAGTGTGGTGGCGCCGGGGCAACCCCGCGCAGGAGCTTGCCGACGTCGTCAGGCTCACGGGCGCCACTGCGGTCCACGCCAGTGAGGACTTCAGCGCGTTCGCCCGCGCGCGCGACGAGCGCGTGGCCCGGCAACTGAGTGACGTCGGCGCCGAACTGACGCTGCACCCCGGTGTCGCGATCTCCTCCGACCTCGGTGCTTTGCGCACGAAGGCCGGCAAGCCTCACATCGTCTTCACGCCGTTCTCGAAGGTCTGGGGCGCCCAGGAACGCCGCGAGCTCGTCAAGACCCCCACGCAGCTGCATACGCCGCCTGGAAAGCGCGGAGCGCTGCCGTCGCTGGAGGACCTTGGCTTCGACCCCGCAGATGCTGCCGTCGAGGATCCACCGCAGGCCGGCGAGGTCGCAGGGGTCGCCGCAGCGAAGTCGTGGTCGCAGCAGGGCTTGGCCGAGTACGAGGAGCGCCGCAGCGATCTGGCGGCGGTGACATCGCGACTCTCGGCGCATCTGCACTACGGCTCGGTGTCGCCGCTGCTGGTCGAGCGGATGACCCTCGACCAGCCCGGCCCTGGCTCGCAGACCTACCGCAGCGAGCTCGCCTGGCGCGACTTCTACCTGCAGGTGCTGCTGCAGTTCCCGTACGTCGCCCGCCAGGAGTTCCAGGAGAAGTACCGGGCGCTGTCCTGGGAAGACGACCCAGAGGCACTGGAGCGCTGGAAGGCGGGCCAGACCGGGTACCCGGTCGTCGACGCGGCCATGCGAGAGCTCGCAGCGACCGGCTTCATGCACAACCGCGCCCGCATGATCGTGGCGTCGTTCCTCACCAAGGACCTGCACCTGAACTGGCGCGAGGGCGAGCGCTGGTTCATGCAGCAGCTGCTCGACGGCGACCTGGCCAGCAACAACGGCGGCTGGCAATGGACGGCGAGTACGGGCACCGACCCAGCGCCGTACTTCCGCCGGATGTTCAACCCCACGCTCCAGCAACAGAAATTCGACACCTCGGGGCGCTACGTGCGCCGGTGGTGCCCGGAGCTGGCGCAGGTGCCGGCCAAACGCCTGGCGGAGCCGTGGAAGATGTCGCCCGCCGAGCAACGACAGGCCGGCTGCATCATCGGTACCGACTACCCCGAGCCCATGGTCGACCACGCCGAGGAGCGTCGGCATGCCGTCGAGCGCTACCAGGCGGTCTCGGCATAGCCACCACATGCTCGTGAGCCCTGCGCCGCAACTGGCCTCCCGATGCATGCTCGCGCGGGGTCCTCTAAGTTCGAGCGCGTGACCTCTGCCCCTGCCAGCCATGAGCCCGTTGCCATCGTCGGGGGCTCGGGAGCACTCGGCTCGGCGCTGGCGCTGCGGCTGTCTCTCGCGGGCGTGCCCGTGTTGCTCGGGTCCCGGGAGGAGCAACGGGCCGTCGAGGCGCTCAAGCGCATCGTCACGCTGATCGGACCCCGCATGGACGACCACCCGATCCAGCTCAGCGCAGCGACCAACCGAAACGCCGTCGACCAAGCCGAGCTCGTGCTGCTCTGCGTGCCGTTTCGCAGCCACTCCGAGACGTTCACCAACCTTCGCCCACATCTGCGCCCTGGCCAGCTCATCGTCGACGCGACGGTGCCCCTCGCCGCGGCCGTGAGCGGGAAAGCCACCCGCACCATCGGCGTGTGGCAGGGCTCGGCCGCCCAGCAGGCCCAAGAGATGGTGCCCGAGGGCGTCCGGGTCGTCTCGGCGCTGCACACGGTCGCCGCAAAGACCCTCGGCGACCTCAACCACGCTCTCGCAGAGGATGTCCTGCTCTGCGGCGACGAGCGCGCCGACAAGGCGCGCGTTGCTGGACTGCTGCAGCGCATTCCCGGGCTACGCTGCGTGGACGCGGGTCCGCTGGAGCAGGCCCGGATCGTGGAGCAGCTCACCGCCGTGCTCATCGGCATCAACATCCGCCACCGTGCCCACGCTGGCATCCAGATCACCGGCCTGCCGGACGCTGCGGCGCTCTGGCCAGAACACCCCAACCCCCAGGAAGACGTGCGATGACTCCGACCGACGCATCAGGCCCCACCGGCGACGCGCCGAAGGTGGTGCTGCTGTCCGGCGGGACCGGCGGAGCCAAGCTCGCCCGCGGGTTCCTCGACGTCGTCGGGGAGCACCTCACGGTCGTGGCGAACGTCGCCGACGACATCGAGATCTATGGCGCGCATGTGAGCCCCGACCCGGACCTGGTGTCGTACTGGCTCGCGCATCGCGTCGACCCGCGCGGCTGGGGGATCGAGGGCGACTCGTTCACCGTGATGGACGAGCTCAAGGCCTTGGGCGAGGAGATCTGGTTCAACTTGGGCGACCGCGACATGGCCGTATGCATTCAGCGCGCCCAGTGGCTGGCGAGCGGAGTCCGCCCGACGGACGCGCTGGCGCGGCTCACGGCGTCGCTCGGCATCCCCGCGCGGGTCATCCCCCCGACCGACGACCAGCTGCGCACGTTCGTGACGGCCGGCGGTAAGCGCATGGGCGTGCAGGACTTCCTCATCCGCGGCGGCGGCATCGGTCCGATCGAGGACGTCAAGGTCGTCGGACTGGAGGAGTCGACCGCCACGCTCGAGTTCCTCGACGCCATCGAAGCTGCCGACGTGATCGTCATCGGGCCGTCGAACCCGGCGCTCTCGATCACGCCCATCCTGGGCCTCCCGGGTGTGCGCGACGCCATCAAGGCGGCTACGGCCCCCGTGATCGCGGTGTCGCCACTCGTCAAAGGTGCGGTACTGAAAGGCCCGACCGACGCGTTCCTTGACCACCTGCAGGTCACCCACAATGCCAGTGGCATCGCCAGCCTCTACGCCGATCTGCTCGGCGGGCTCGTCAGCGACGACGCCCCGACCGAGCCGCTGCCCGCGGGCGCGCGCCACAAGCAGGTCGACGTGCTGCTCGACACGCCGGAGCGGCGGCGCGAAGTCGCTGTCGACGTCATCGCACTGGCGGAAGAGCTGCGCGCCGGATGAGCGCGGGCGGCGCCCCCGGCCGTACTGGCACGCCCGCTGCCGGCGGATCGTTGGCGCCAGTCCTGGCGATCGTGCCGGTGAAGACGCTCGATGCCGCCAAGTCCCGACTGATGGAAGCGTTGGATGCGGCCGACCGCCAGCGCCTGGTGCTGGCCATGCTCGCCGACGTGCTCATGAATCTGCGCCGCTGCACGGCCGTGCAGCGCGTGGTCGTGGTGACCGATGACCGCGAGGCTCGCCACCGTGCGGTAGCCGAAGGCGCCGACGTGGTCGCCGACGAGGACTCCGGGTCGCACAGCGCCGCGGCGCTGCGTGGCATCGCGGCCGCGGCGCACCCCCATGACCGGGTGCTCCTGGCACCCGGCGACTGCCCGCTCGTCACGGTCGAGGATCTCGACGCACTGCTCACCACGCCACAGCCCGCCGTCGTGGTCGTCCCCGACCGCCACGGCACCGGAACGAACGCCCTGCTGCTGGATCCGCCGGATGCCATCGAGCCGTCGTTCGGCGCTGGAAGCCTGCAGCGTCACCTCGACGTCGCCTCGGCACTCGGTGTTGCGGCCCGGGCCCGTGTGGTGCCCTCGCTTGCGCTCGACATCGATACCGCCGACGATCTCGCCACGCTCCGCGCGCGATTCGCGTCACTTCGCGGCGGCGCACCAGCGACCCGCGGCGTCGTCGCGGGCCTGCGCGGCTGAAGCCCCTCGTGGCTGCGCGGGCCGTCCGAATCACCAGCCTGACTGGTCTGCCGGAGATCGCTGCGGACGATGACCTGGCGGCCGTGATCGCCCACCACGCCGACGGCGTGCTCCAGCCCGGCGCGGTGGTTTGTGTCGCGCAAAAGCTGGTCTCCAAAGCGCAGGGGCGCGTGCGGCAGCTCGCGCAGGTCGCCCCGTCGGCGCGAGCGCAGGAGCTGGCCGCCAGCGGCGCTGGCCGCGGCAATCCCCGGCTCGTGCAGGTGATCCTGGACGAGTCCGCCGAGGTACTGCGCGCCGAGCGGGGCATCCTGATCTGCCGCACCCATCACGGCCTGGTCTGCGCCAACGCCGGCGTGGACCAGAGCAACGCAGCTCGGCCTGGCGACGTCGTCCTGCTGCCAGAGGATCCAGACGGAGCGGCGCGTGCCCTCAAGGCCGAACTCGAGCGTCTGACCGGAGCGCAGCCGCTCGGCGTCCTGATTTCGGACTCCTTCGGCCGGGCCTGGCGTTTGGGGCAGGTCGATGTGGCGATCGGACTGGCGGGTATCGACCCGCTCGACGCCCATGAGGGCCGGGTCGACCGTGCGGGGCGCCCACTCGTTGCCACGATGCCGGCGGTCGCCGACGAGCTCGCCGCCGCTGCGGGCCTGGCACGCACCAAAGCCGGAGGCGACGGGGTCGTGATCGTCGACGGCTCGGGCGCGCACGTGAGCGCCGCCGACGGCCCAGGAGCAGCTGCGCTGCTCCGAGCGCTCGACGAGGACCTGTTCCGCTAGCCCGGCGAGCCCGCTCAGGCGTGTGCCACGGGCAGCGGGTACTCGCTGCGCACGGCGTAGAGCGTGGAGCGCTCGGCGGCTGGGCGACCTGCGGCGTGCGCAGCCGCCACGAGCTCACTGGGTTCCAGCCGAACGCCGTGGTCGGCGCCCGCCAGGCGACTGATGTTCTCCTCCATCAGCGTGCCGCCGAGGTCGTTGACGCCCCAGCGCAGCGACTCGGTCGCCAGGTCGAGACCAAGTTTGACCCAAGAGGTCTGCAGACTTCGGACGGAGCGGCCAAGGCCGAGCCGGAACGCAGCCGTGAGCCGCAGCGTCTCCTCGGCTCCCAGTTCACGGACGCCCTTGGTGCGCCCGAGCAGCGTCTGGTGCGGGATGAACCGCAGCGGCACGAATTCGGTGATTCCAGCGGGACGAGTGGCCGAACTCTGCTCCGCGATCCGGCGGACGACCTGCAGATGCGTGGCCAGGTGCCGAGGCTGCTCGACATGGCCGAACATGACGGTGGCCGTCGTCGGCATCCCGACGTCGTGCGCTGCCTCGATCAGCTCGACCCACCGGGCGGTAGGCAGCTTGTTGGGACTGATCATCGCGCGGACCTCGTCGTCGAGGACTTCGGCCGCGGTGCCTGGGAATGACCCAACCCCGGCGTCTTTGAGCCGCGCGAGGACCTCGCGGTCCGGCAGACCGCTGCGCTCGATCATCACGCCAAGCTCCATCGGGCTGAACGCGTGGAGGTGCAGCTGCGGTGCGGCGTCGCGGGCGACCGTGATCCAGTCCAGGTAGGTCTGCAGGTCCCAGTCCGGGTGGATGCCGGATTGGATGCACAGCTCCGTGGCGCCATCGGCGAGCGCCTCGGCGATGCGCGCCCGGATCTCGGGCTCGCTCAGCGTGTAGGCCTCGGGCGAGCGGCGAGACTGCCCGAATCCGCAGAACGCGCATCCGACGGTGCATACGTTGGTGAGGTTCAGGTTGCGGTTCACCACGAACGTGACGGTGTCGCCGCAGAGGTCGGCTCGCAGCGCGTCGGCGGCTTGCCGGACGTCCTCGATCACCTCGGGGCGGCGGTCTTCCAGCAGCGCTGTGAGCTGCTCGTGAGAAAGCGGCTCGCCAGCGGCTGCCTGCTCGATGGAGCGGGCAATCCCGGCGGTGCCCGGCGCGGACGCCCCCGCTACGGCGCCATCTGGCGGGGTGACCGAGCGTTCAGCCCACGGCAGGAAGCTCCAGTACCGGGTGCGCACGAGGTCCAGCACGGGCGCCGCCTGCCAGTGCGGCGTGAGATAGGGCTCGTGTGCGCAGAGGCGCTCGGCCAGCGAGTAGCCGCGAGACTCCAGGCGCTCGCGGACCTGCTTGGGCGAGGGAAACGGGTGCTCGGGAGAGATGTGGTCGCCGTTGCTCGAGAGACCGCCGAGGTCGGTGGCCCCGGCCGCGACCAGCTCGGGCCAGTGATCGGAAAGGTTCGGCGGCACCTGGATCGCGGCGCCTGGCACCAGCTCACGCGTGGCGTTGATGAGTTCGACGACGTCGTCGACGGTGACCTCGCTGGCCCACGCCGGTGCCGCATGCGTCGGTGGAGATCCAAGGCCGGTGCGCCAGTAGTGCTCGGCGGCCTCGGTGGCGACGGCGCCCGTGTCTTGCCCGTAGTAGCGGCGGTGTGGGACGAAGTTCTGCAGGATCACCTCTTGCAGGTGGCCGTACTCCCGTTGCACGGCGCCGAGGGCTTCCAGCGACGCCAGGCGCTCCTCGCGGGTCTCGCCGATCCCGACCAGGATGCCGCTCGTGAACGGGATCTTCAGTTCGCCGGCAGCCCGGATCGTCGCCAGGCGACGGGCTGGATGCTTCGTGGGAGAGCCGGCGTGGACGGTCTCCATGAGGCGCTCGCTGATCGACTCGAGCATGAGCCCCTGTGATGCCGTGACGCCTCGCAACCGCTCCAGTTCCCACGGCTCGAGGACTCCGAGGTTGGTGTGCGGCAGCATCCCCGCCTCGAGCCCGCGCTCACAGGCCCAGACCACGTAGTCCAGGAAGGAGCCGTGCCCCCACTCGGCGAGCTGCTCCGTCACGCCGCGGACGCTCTCGGGTTCTTCCCCGGTAAGGACGAGCAGCTCTTTGATCCCGCGGCGCGCAGCACCGTCGATCAGGCGCTGGACTTCGTCCGGCGTGCGGAGGTGCGGTTTGCGCGTGGCAAACGCGCAGTACTTGCAGACGCACTGGCAGGAGCGCGACAGCGACAGCGTCACGTTGCGCGAGAAGGTGATGCGCCGGGCCATCTCCGCGGGAGTCTACGAGGACTGCCACAAACGACGAGGGCCCCGGCGCACTTGCGCCGGGGCCCTCGTGTTCACGTGGTGCGTGAGATGCGGGCTACGCGCCCGCGGGCGTTCTTAGGATTCGTCCGAGAGGGTGTCGACTTCGGTGGTCTCGCGGTGCTTGTCGTCGCCGA
>JAEMRF010000007.1:28635-32555 GCA_016463515.1 Solirubrobacteraceae bacterium
GATTCGTCCGAGAGGGTGTCGACTTCGGTGGTCTCGCGGTGCTTGTCGTCGCCGAGGAGCACGTTGTAGAGCAGGGCTGCGACGAGGCCAGCGACGATCGGAGCCACGATGTAGACGACGATGAACACGACGGCTTCGCCGAAGGAGTTGCCGATCAGGGCCGGGCCGAAGGCGCGGGCCGGGTTGAGGGCGCCACCGGTGAAGGGGGCGGCGATCAGGTTGGCAACGCCGAGGGCGGTACCGATGACGATCGGTGCGAAGCGGCGGTCGCCGCCGGGAGCGACGGCCGTGGCGACGACGGCGCCGACGAGGATGAACACGCCGATGAACTCGAAGATCGCGCCGCCCCACATGCCGTCCTTACCGACGACGAGCTCCTTGGTGGGAGCCGGAGCGCCGAGGTTGGCGATGGTCTCGATGTCGGTGGTGAAGGCGAGTGCCAGCAGGCCGGCGGCCGCGATGGCGCCGAGGAACTGGATGACGACGTAGCCGATGGCGTTGGCCGGGCTGATCTTCTTGAGCGCGAGGAGCGCAATGGTGACGGCCGGGTTGAAGTGACCGCCGGAGAAGCGGCCGAACGTGGCGACGAGCACGGTCAGCGCGAAGGCGTGGACCAAGCCGATCGTGACGAAGTCGGTGAAGCCGAGGCCGGCCTCCGAGTTCGCCGAAGCGGCGGAGCCGATCGCGAAGACGAGGAGGAGCGTGCCGACGAATTCGGCGACGTACGCGGACGCGCCGCGGGTCTCCACGGACTGGGAGGGATTGCGAGCAGAAGAAGCCATAGCGTGGCGATCCTAAACAGGTGGCCCGCCAGATGACGCCAGCGTGCCATCGAACACACGAACGGTCACGTATTCGCAACGTGGAACGGTCCGTGTCAGGACCGGTGGAAAACGACGAAACTGCTGGATTTGCAGCGACGTTCCCTCGCCCCCTCACAAGGGGGCACGGTCACTACTGCGCGCGGATGCGGCGGAACTCGTCAACGACCGAGCGGGGCCGACCCCACGTCGGGGTGACTTCCACGCGCCCGGTACGCACGTCGGTGACGGTCAGGGTGCCGTCGATCGCGACGTCGTCGAGCAAGCGCAGCGCGGCGTGCACGGCGGGGACCGCCGCAGCGTGGCCGAACCGGTGGGCGACGAGCAGCTTCCAGTGCTGGTCGTGCTTGGAGTAGGGCTGGGCGTTGCAGGTCACCAGCAGCGTGGCGGCCTCGATGTAGCGCGTCTCGTCGACGAGACGGAAGTCGAGCTCGAGGTCCGTCCAGTCGTCCGGAAGGGAATCCACGATCGACTGGAAGGTGTCCGCAAGCGCCATGGGGCCAGCGTACCGGCTGGCGCAGCGTGCACGAGTCCGCTGACGCGAAGACGATGGGTGGTTACAGTCGTGAAGCTTGACTATGATGGCCGTCATGACGAAGACGACGGCGCCCGCCAGCATCGATCAGCCGTTCACGCTGCCGAACGGGACCGTGCTCAAGAACCGGCTGGCCAAGGCCGCGCTCAGTGAGCAGCTCGGGGATCTCGACAACGCTCCGACGTCGAAGCTCGACCGGCTCTACCGCCAGTGGAGCGAGGGTGGTTTCGGGCTGATCCTGACGGGCAACGTCATGGTGGACCGCCGCGCGCTCGGCGAGCCGCGCAACGTGGTCGTCGAAGACAGCCGCGACCTTCCGGCACTGCGCTCATGGGCAGCCGCTGCGCGCTCTGGTGGCAGCGCCGCCTGGGTGCAGCTCAACCACCCCGGCCGCCAGTCGCCGCGGTACCTGTCGCCCAGACCGGTCGCGCCGTCGCCCGTCGACCTGAAGCTGTTCGGGCAGTTCGCGAGCCCGCGCGCGCTCACGAGCGACGAGATCCACGAGATCATCGAGCGCTTCGCGACGACCGCCGAGACCGTGGTGCGCGCCGGGTTCGACGGCGTGCAGATCCATAGCGCCCACGGATACCTCTCCAGCCAGTTCCTGTCGCCGATCACGAATCAACGCACCGACGAGTGGGGCGGCGATCCGGAGCGCCGCATGCGGTTCCTGCTCGAGATCGTTCGCGCGGTACGCAAGCGCATCGGGCATGACGCGGGCCTTGGCGTGAAGCTCAACTCCGCGGACTTTCAGCGCGGCGGTTTCAGCGAAGAGGAGTCGATGGGTGTGGTGGAGGCGCTCTCGGCCGAGCGGCTCGACCTCTTGGAGATCTCTGGCGGCACGTACGAGCACGCTGCGCTGCTGGGGTCGACGACCTCACTGCGGGAGAGCACGCGCAAGCGCGAGGCGTACTTCCTGGAATACGCCGAGCAGGTTCGCGAGCGTGCTGCGATGCCGCTGATGCTGACCGGCGGCCTGCGCTCGGCCAAGGCGATGAACGAGGCGCTGGCGGGCGGCGCGATCGATCTCATCGGCCTCGGTCGTCCGGCGTGCCTGGATGCTGCGGTCGCGCAGCATTTGCTCGACGGCACGATCGAGCGCGCGGCCACGGCGCCCAAGCCGAACCTGCCGTTTCGTGCCCTGCAGGACTACTCCGAGCTGGGGTGGCACACCACGCAGATGTGGCGCCTGGGAACGGGCAAGCCCGCACGACCGAGCAGGCATCACGCGCTCACGGTCAGCGAGTACACGGGCGGCTCGCTGCTCGGCGGCCTGGTGCGCCAGTTCAAACGCCCTCCGCGGTACTGACGCAGGTCGGCGCGTCGGCGCCGCACGAGCCGCGCGGCGACGCGTCCACGCAACGCCGCGAGCAAGCCGACTAGCCTCATGCCGTGGCCGTCGACCAACAGTCCGCCGTCAGCGCGATCGACATCGTTCGCGTGTCCCCCGGCGCAGACCGAGCGTTCCGCTGCGGCGCCGCGCTGGTCGACCGCTCCGATCGCGGCAAGCTCGCGTTGACCGGCGACGCAGCTGCCGAGTGCCTCAACGGTCAGATCACCAATGACGCCACCAAGATCGAGCCGGGGTGCGGTCAGTACGCGACGTTCCTGACCACCAAGGGCGCGATGCTCGGCGACCTACGGATCATTCGGACCGCCGACACCTATGAGCTCGACACCGAGCGCGTCAGCCTCCAAGCGCTGTTCGACATGTTGCGGGCGGGCGTCGTCGGGCACGATGCCGAGCTGCACAAACGCACCCTGCAGCGCGGCCTGATCTCGCTGGTGGGCCCGCGGGCCCGCGAGGTCGCCCACGTCGAGGACCTGGGCGGCTGCGAATACAAGAACGCCCCGTTTACGGTCGATGGCCTACCGGCGCACGCGATCCTGACCGAGCACGGCGTCGACATCCTGTGCGCTGCTGAAGACACCGCGGCCATCACCTCTACGCTTACGGCTCGTGGGGCCACCGCGATCACGGTCGAGGAATACGAGGTTGCCCGCATCAGCAAGGGTCGACCCCGCTACGGCGTTGAGCTCGATGAGCGCACGATGCCGCAGGAAGCCGGCCTCAACGATCGGGCGGTGAGCTTCACCAAGGGGTGCTACGTGGGCCAGGAGACGGTCGCCCGACTCTTCTACCGCGGCAGTCCGAATCGTGCGCTGCGTGGACTGAAGTTCGCCAGCGAACCAACCGGCGACGGCACGGTCACGTTGGGCGACAAGACGGTCGGCACGGTGCGGCGGGTCGCGGTTTCGCCCAAGGTGGGGACCGTCGCCGTGGCCCTGCTGCGCGTCGCGGCCGAGCCTGGCACGACGGTCTCCTGTGGCGGCACCACCGCCGAGGTCGTGGCGCTGCCGTTCACCCGCGATGAGCGGGTCTCGGGCAGCTGTTCATGAACTCGCTCGGCACGGCTCTGCCGAGCCTGGCGCTGCGGCGATACACTCCGCGCGTCTAGCGCGCTCCTGCACGCTGGAATGGCGCTTCCGCGCCGCCAACGTCATCTTTCGAGGAAGGACCGCCGTGGCTGTAGACATCAGCACCGTCGCGACGATCGACACCG
>JAEMRF010000123.1:0-5362 GCA_016463515.1 Solirubrobacteraceae bacterium
AGCCCCATCGGCACCCGGACCTTGCGAAAGCCGTAGCCCTCGCCGAGCCGCTCGAGGCTGCTGACGCTGTAGCCAGCTCCCGTGGTGACGTCGGGCTCGGCAGCCATCAGCTCAGCCGTGTCGGCGAGCCGCCGCGCGCTTGTCGTGGCGCTCGACGACGTTCAGGATCAGCTTGAGCATCTGCGGCGGGCCAGCCACGTGGGCATGGCCGGCGATGAAGGCCTCGCGCCAGAGTGCGACCGTGCCCTTGTCGGCGAGCGTGTTGAAATGCGGACGGGTCACGCCGAGCATGATCTTCGCGCCCTCGCCCATGCCCTTGTCGATGATCGGCGGAGCCTCGGTGCCCGTCAGCTCCACGCGGTAGAGCTGTTTGTCGCCTCGACCGCGCAGTTCGAGCTGGAACACCAGGGGCAGCTTCTTCAGTGCCGGCAGCTCGGCGAGCATGCGCTCGACTGCCTGCTCGATCAGATCGCGGGTCTCGTTCGCCGACATGCGACGCAATCCTAGACGACGCGGCCCAGCCGCCCTGGGTGCACAGCCCCAGGAACGACCAAGGGCGACCCTGGAGTCGCCCTTGGATGGAAACCACGTTGAAACTGCAGCGACGCAAGACCCGGCGCGTCGATTGCCTGACCAGTTGTAGCGCTTCCTTGCCTGCTTGACAAGAACTTTGCCGACGGAACGGGTCGAACGTCCGTCGAGTTTGTTCAGGTCCGCTGGAGCTACCTCTGGTCCGCTCGACCCCGACTGCCTGGAATCTGGTCCAGCCAGCGCGCCTCACCACTCGTCAGAACCCTGGCGCCAAAACGTCATCCAGAGGGATAAGGCCGCCGGCGGTATACGACCTAGCATGGCCGCATGAATTCAGCCCGGTATACAACCGTGCATTCACCGGCGCCCGAGCGCCCCGGCTCACGCGCCGACGCCGTCTACCACGGCCTCTACGAAGAGCTGCTGCAGGGGCAACACCCGTACGGCGTCCGCTTGGCCGAGGGCCGAATCGCTGATCGATTCGGCGTGAGCCGCACGCCCGCGCGAGAGGCGCTGCTCCGGCTCGAGGCCGAGGGACACCTCATCCGTCACGACGACGGCGGCCTCAGCCCGAATCCACCTCAGATCTCGCAGATGCGTGATCGATACGAGCTGCGCAGCATCCTTGAGCTCGCGATGGTCCGGCGCACGGCCGGTGCACACTCCGGTACACCGTCAGTGGCCCTAACTGAGCTGCGCACGGATTGGCAACGGCTGGCCGCCGATCCCGCGCTCACCGAAGCAACCGCCGACCCCGGCTTCGTCCACATCGACGAGGACTTCCACGTGCGATTGGCGCAGGCGGCCGGCAACGCCGCAGTCGTCGCCGCGCTTCGCGATGTCAACGACCGGATCCGCCTCCTGCGGGTCCACGACTTTCTCCGGCCAGGACGGATTGCCGCGACGATCCGCGAGCACGTCGACGTGCTCGACGCCGTCGTCGCTGGCGACGCCGACCGCGCTGCCGCATTGCTGCAGGCCCACATCGACTTGAGCGCTTCGGTCGTGGAGCAGCGCGTCGGCACCGTCCTCAGTCGACCCTTCGAACGCCCCGGGAGTACGCGATGACCGCGACCACGCCGCCGCAGACCGTCACCGCGGTCGCGGCCCTCAGCACGGTCGGCCTCACCAAGCGATTCGGGGACCTCGTCGCGAACGACGACGTCAACCTGACGCTCGACTACGGCCAAGTCCACGGGATCCTGGGCGAAAACGGCGCAGGCAAGTCGACGCTCGCCAAGATGCTCTACGGCGTCTACGAGCCGAGCGAGGGCCGGATCCTGCGCGATGGCGCCGACATTCAGCTCGGCAGCCCAGCAGCGTCGCGCGCGGCTGGCATCGGCCTCGTCTTCCAGGACTTCAGGCTCGTGCCAGCGCTCAGCGTCGCCGAGAACACGGCGCTCGCGCTCCCCAACCTTCCCCAGCGGATCAAGCTCGGCGAGATCGCCGAGCGCATGCGCGCGCTCGCCTCCGACCTCGGTCTTTCGGTCGAGCCCACACGCCTCGTGCGCGACCTTTCGATGAGCGAGCGCCAACAGGTCGAAATCCTCAAGGTGCTGATGACCGGCGCCAAGGTGGTCATCCTCGACGAGCCGACCAGCCTCCTGGCACCTCAAGAGGCCGCAGCGCTGATGGAGACGATCCACGGCCTGCGCGAGCGCGGGCTGGCCGTTGCGATCATCACGCACAAACTCAGCGACATCCGCGCCGTGTGTGACCGCCTGAGCGTGCTGCGCGGCGGCAAGCCCACGATCGAAGGCGGCGATCCGTCACACCTCACCGACGACGAACTCATCGAGGCCGTCGTCGGGCGGCGCGTGGAAGGGCTGGCGCGCGCCCCGAAGATCGAAGGGGCCGATCATGGCGTGCGCCCGCCGGCGCTGGTGGTGCGCGGCCTGGAGGTCGACGACGAACGCGGGCACCGCGCCCTCAGCGGCGTCAGCTTCCAGATCGAGCATGGTGAGGTGGTCGGGATCGCCGGCGTGGCCGGCAGCGGGCAGACGCAGCTCGCGGACGCCATCGCCGGCGTCGGCAACATCCGCGACGGCATCGTCGAGATCACCGGCACCCCGACGAATGGCCGCCCACCGCACGCGGTGCTGGAACTTGGGGCTGCGGTCCTGACGGAGGATCCGCTCACCGAAGAGGTCGTGCCGGGACTCACCGTCTCCGAGCACTTCGCGATCGGCGACCTGCAGGCGCCACGCAAGGGCAGCGGCTACGACTGGGCCGCGATCAAGAAGGACAGCGCCGAAAGCCCCGCCGCCGTCGCGGTCGACATGGCCGCCGGCCACCGCTATCTGGAGACGCTCTCGGGCGGCAACATCCAACGGGTCCTGATCGCCCGCGCGCTGCACCGCGACCCGCAGCTTCTGGTGGCGTGCTATCCCACCCGCGGCCTGGACATCTCCAACACCCGCATCACGCAGACGCTCGTGCGCCAGCGCGCACACGAGGGCAGCGGCGTGCTGCTCATCTCCGAGGATCTGGAAGAGCTCCTTGCGCTGAGTGACCGCGTGGTCGTGCTCTACCAGGGCAGCGTCATCGCGACCGTCAACGCCGAAGACACCACGCCGACGCAGGTCGGCGCGCTCATGCTCGGGAGGACCGCATGACCGCCACCACTCCGACCGCCCAGCCACCAGCGATCCTGGAACGGCTCTCGGCGCAGCGCGACTGGCTCGGTCCGCTCGTTGCGGTGCTCGTGATCCTGTCGGCGCTGCCGTTCCTGGGGATCGACGTGCCCGAGGTGCTCGTGCGGTGCTGTCCCCTGCTCCTCACGGCGCTCGCCGTCACGATTCCTGCGCGAACCGGCCTCGTCAACGTCGGCGGCGAGGGGCAATTCGCGCTCGGCGCCGTCGGCGCGGCGGCGTTTGCCACGGCACTCACGCCAGAGACCCCTGGGCTCGTCGGCATCGTCGTGATCGCGATCGGCGGGACGCTCTTCGGCGCGCTGTGGGCCGGAGTCGCGGCGCTGCTCAAAGTCACGGCAGGCGTGAACGAGACGATCTCGACGCTGCTGCTCAACTACGTCGCCACGCTCATCCTCGCGTACTCCGTTACCGGCCCCCTCAAGGATCCAGAGGCGGCGAACTTCCCCATCGGTGCGCCGATCCCGGATGCCACCCGGTTGCCCGAGATCAACGGCGTGCACATGGGTGTGGTCGTCGCACTGATCCTCGCCGCCGCCGCTGCGTGGCTGCTGGGCCGCACGCGCTGGGGCTTCAAGGCGCGGGTGGCCGGAGGCAACCCACGCGCGGCGCTGCGCAACGGACTTCCCGTCGGCATCCTGATCGTCGGCGCCCTTCTGCTCGGCGGCGCGCTCGCTGGCTTGGCCGGAGCGCTCGAGGTGATGGGCCCCGACGGCCGCCTGCGGCAGGGCCTTGGCGTCGGGTTCGGCTTCCTCGGATTCCTCGCGAGCTGGCTGGCCATGCATCGCCCTGGATGGACCGTCGCCGCGGTCGTCCTGATCGCATCGATCTCGGTCGGCGGCGACAGCCTGCAGCTCGATCTGGGTCTGCCCGCCACGTCCGTCTACGTGGTCACCGCCACCGTCCTTCTCGTCGTGCTCGGATGGCGCGGCACCCGCTCTGGAGCTCGTAGCTGATGTTCATCGAAGACGTCTTGGCGGGGGCCGTGCGCTACGGCAGCTCCGTCATCTTTGCCACGCAGGGCGAGCTCATCTCCGAACGCGCCGGCGTGATCAACCTCGGGATCGAGGGCAGCATGCTGTGCGGCGCGCTGGCAGCGTTCGCGACGGCCTCCGCCACCGGCAGCGCCGTCGCCGGCATCTTCGCGGGGCTGGCGGCCGGCGGGGTGCTCGCCGCTATCCACGCGTTCCTCGTGATCTGGCGCGGCGCCAACCAGCTGGCGGCCGGTCTGGCCATCAGCTTCCTGGGACTCGGCCTCACGGCTGCGCTCGGCGTGTCGTTCGTGTCCAAGCAGATCACCGGTCTCGGCGCCATCGAGATCCCGCTCCTGTCAGACATTCCGATCCTCGGCAAGGTGCTGTTCACCCAGGACGCCCTCACCTACCTGGCGCTCATCCTCCCGTTCATCGTGCTCTTCGCGCTGTCGCGCACGAAGTGGGGCCTCATCCTGCGCGCGACCGGGGAGCGGCCGGAGGTCGTGCGCGCCTACGGCTACGACCCCAAGCACGTGCGCGCAGCCGCCGTGATCCTGGGCGGCGCGCTCGCCGGCCTGGGCGGCGCGCAGCTGGTGCTCGCCTACACGCTCAACTGGGTCGAGAACGTGACCGTCGGCCGTGGCTTCGTGGCCGTCGCGCTCGTGATCTTCGGCGCCTGGCGACCGCTTGGCGCAGCCGCCGGCGCGCTGGTGTTCGGCGCCGCGCTCAGCCTCCAGCTCCAGCTGCAGGCTCGCGGGGTCGACGTCTCGATCTGGCTGCTGCAGATGGCGCCCTACGTGCTCACGCTGCTCGTCCTGGTCTTCACCTCGCGGCGCCAGTCCAAGCAGATCCCCGAGGACCTCAAGGCCGTCTTCGGCGGTACGTGATGTCGCCCTTCCTCCGTTCCCGTTACCACCCCACCCGCTCACACGCAGAGACTCTGATGACGTTCACCCACTCCATTCGCGGAGGCTTGGCGCTCGGCGCCACCGCCCTCACGCTGTCCGTTGGCCTCGCGGCCTGCGGCTCAGATTCCGACTCCTCCTCCGAAGGCGGCGGCGAGAAGAAGTCCACGATCGGCGTGCTCTACGTCGGTCCGCATACCGACTTCGGCTACAACCAAGCCGTCTACGAAGGCATCCAGGACCTCAAGAAGGAGATGCCCGACGTCGAAGTCCTCGAGGCCGAGAACGTGCCAGAGACCTC
>JAEMRF010000123.1:5462-6723 GCA_016463515.1 Solirubrobacteraceae bacterium
GAGGCCGCCAAGAGCCTCTTGGATCAAGGCGCCGACGTGCTCTCCCAGCATCAGGACTGCACCAAGACCGTGGTGGAGACTGCCGAGCGCGAGGGCGCGATGTCGGTCGGGTACCACGCCGACGCCTCCTCGCTGGCGCCCAAGGGCTGGCTGACCGGCTCGGTCTGGAACTGGGGCCCGCTCTACACCAAGATGGTCAAGACCGCCTTGGACGGCGAGTTCGAGGGCAGCCCGTACGCCGGCGTCTACCGCGTGGGCATCGAGGACCCGACCATCGCGCTGGCGCCGTTCGGCACCGCCGTGTCGGCTGAGACCAAGGCCAAGGTCGAAAAGGCCGAGGAAGAGATGCGCGCCGGCACGCTGAAGGCGTTCACCGGTCCGATCAAGGATCAGTCCGGCAAGGTCGTGATCCCAGACGGTGAAAGCCCAGACGCAGCCGCGCTGGAGAGCACCGACTACCTCGTCGAGGGCGTCGTCGGGAACATTCCCAAGTCCTGACCCGGGCTCGTGGTGGGGCGGCGCGCGGCGCCGCCCCACCACGCCCTGTCAGTCCACCGGAGCCAGCAATGACCTCTTCCGCCACCACATCCGCAACCGGCGCCCTGCCTTCGGTCGCTGCCAATCCCTACGCATGGCCCTATGACGCGCCGTGGGACCTGGCCCGCACTGCGCTGATCCTGATCGATTGGCAGACCGACTTCTGCGGAGAGGGCGGCTACGTCGACGCCATGGGCTACGACCTGTCGCTCACGCGCACCCCGCTCGGACCAACGCAAGTGGTGCTCGAGCGCTGGCGCTCGCTCGGCGGCCTGGTCGTGCACACCCGCGAAGGCCACGCGCCCGACCTGTCCGATTGCCCACCCAACAAGCTGTGGCGCTCCAAGCAGATGGGCGCGGGTATTGGCGACCCGGGACCATGCGGCCGCATTCTCGTGCGTGGCGAACCCGGCTGGGAGATCGTGCCGGAGGTCGCGCCGCTGCCCGGCGAACCGGTGATCAACAAGGCCACCAAAGGCGCGTTTGCGCAAACCGAGCTCGACCTCGTGCTGCGCACCCGCGGGATACAGCGGATCGTGTTCACCGGCATCACGACGGACGTGTGCGTGCACACCACCATGCGGGAAGGCAACGACCTGGGCTACGAGTGCCTGATCCTGTCGGACTGCACCGGCGCGACGGACCTCGGCAACCACGAGGCCGCCCTGGCGATGGTGACGATGCAGGGCGGGGTCTTTGGGGCGGTCGCCGATTCGGCAGCGCT
>JAEMRF010000123.1:6823-8293 GCA_016463515.1 Solirubrobacteraceae bacterium
GAGCCGGTGGCCTCGTCTTCGACGATGCCGTGTTCCTTCACGAAGCTGCGCGCGCGGATCAGTCCGGCTGGCTCGTCGATCCATGCCCAGGCGTAGTCCAGGACATTCTCGGGCTGGGCGTCTGCATCGATCGCGTCGACCTCGTCGGGCGTTGCGACCTGCACGAGGCGCCACGGCGGCGCCCACTTGGGCAGCGCGTCGATCCAGGTGACGTCGCCTTCCAGCCCGCACGGCACCACACCGGCAGGCGGGCGCAGCTGATGAACGGCGGTGCCGCGCTCGGCCAGGAGCCAGGCGGTCCCGACGAGCGGGTGACCGGCGAGCGGCAACTCATTGTCGGGGGTGAAGATTCGCAACGACCCGGTGGCGCGGTCATCAATGAAGACCGTCTCGGCGAATCCAAGCTCAAAGGCGATCTCCTGCCGCTCGACAGCATCTGCGCACGCGGCGCCGTCGAGCACGACGCCCAGCGGATTGCCATGTTCGCCGCGTGCGTCGCAGAACACGCGGACCACGTCGACCTTCAGGGGTGCAGTTGCCGGCTCGCTCACGGCGGCCAGCCTAGAGCAGCGCCCCGCGCCACGAGGAGCGCCGTCGTGCACCACCCTCCGACACGCAACGTTTCCTCGTGCGTGGGTTTCCCGTAGTCTGCGCACATGTCTGCGCCCGAGGGGCCCACGCCCGATCTCGCCCTTCCACTTGCCGGCACCCGCCTGCTCGTCCTCGGGGCCGGCACGCGAGCGGTGCCGATTCCAGATCCTCCGATCGGAAACGGCCGAGCGATCTCGGTCCTCGCGGCGCGGCACGGCGCCCAACTGGTCTGCAACGACATGGACACAGACGCAGCGCAGGGCACCGTCGACCTGATCACCGCTGAGGGCCACGAGGCCACCGCACTGATCGGCGATGTGGGCGACGCTGATCGCTGCACCGCGCTGGTCGACGAGGCCGCCGCCCAGCTCGGCGGGCTCGACGGACTCGTCGTGAACCCTGGGATCGGCTGGGGCCTTGGGATCGGTGGTACCTCAGCCTCGGACTGGGACACCGTGATGGCCGTGAACCTGCGCGCGCCGTTTCTGGCGATCAAGGCGGCGCTCCCGCTCATGCGCCCCGGCGCCTCGATCGTGCTCATCGGCTCCATCGCCGGCGACTTTGCTGGCAGCGGTATCCCGTCGTATGACTCCAGCAAGGCTGCGCTCCATGGGCTCTGCCGGGCCGCGGCGCTGGAAGCGGCGCCACTCGGGGTGCGCATCAACGTGGTGGCCCCCGGACTGATCGACACCGTCCTGGGCCGGCTCGCCACCGCGTTGTCGGATGGCAAGCGCGACCACGTGCAGATTCCGCTGGGCCGGCAGGGCACGGCCTGGGAGGTCGCCGAGGTCGTGACGTTTTTGCTGTCTTCCCGCGCGAGCTACGTGACCGGGCAGGTCATCCATGTCGACGGCGGTCTGGGCACCGGCTTCTGAGGCA
>JAEMRF010000124.1 GCA_016463515.1 Solirubrobacteraceae bacterium
GGAGGGGTGGTCCCCCGCCGGGAGTCGCGGCGTCCGATGCCCGACTACGCCGTAGCCCAGCCATCCAACGGGAGGCGCGACCAGAGGGGGACCACCCCTCCCCGCGCGGACCAACCCTTACCGGTCAGCGGTGCCAGGAGCCCGGCGCGGACGCGTGGCTTGGCGCGCGCGCTCGACCAGGAAGTCGGCCGTCCGCACGATCTCCGTTGAGAGCTCGTCGACGTCCGGGATGGTGACCGGGTCGGCGGTGAGGCCGATGCGGATGGAGCCGTTGTACGACACCGCCGCGGCAGCGAGGCCACGTTCGCCGGTGAGCGGCATGATCGGGAAGACGGCCAGCAGCGAACGGCCGAAGAGCTGACGCGTCTCTCGCGGGCCTGGAACGTTGGCGATCAGGATCGAGCGTCCGTCACCGCTGGCTGCCAGGCGGGTGGCGTCGGCGAGGACGGTCGGCGCGGCAAAGCGGTACATGCGCGCAATCTCGTCGGCGCCGAGGGCGTCGCCGGCTTCGACGGCTTTGGCCGTGGCGGCCTGCACTGCCCGCAGCGACTCGACGGGGTCGGCGCGATGGAGCGGAAGCGGCATCTCGATCGGGTCGAGGCGCACGCCGCCGTCTTCGCCACGTTTGGCGATCGGCACGAGTGCGGAGACCGACAGCCCGTGCGCACGCAGACCCTGGGCGTGGCGCCAGCGACGTACGCCGCCAGCGATCGACGCGACGACGGCGTCGTGGATCGTTCCGCCGAAGCGGTCGCGTACGACGCGCAGCTCGGACAGCGGAAGGGTCACGGTGCTGAACGCACGCTGCTGACCGCCGGAGGAATGCAGTGGCTTGTCGTCGCGGCCGCGGCGCAGGGCGGTCTCGGCGACCGTGATGGCACCCGACTTTGCGATGCCGGTGATCAGCTTGGAGGGCTTGCGCGCGATGGAAGCTGCGGAGAGTGGCGCCTGGAGGAATCGGTTCGCGATCGTGCCGGCGCCGAGCGCCGCGAGCTGAGCGTCGGACGGTGCCGGGCGCGGCAGCCACCGCAGTGCTTCTTGTGACGGGCGGTCGGCAAAGAGTGCGGTGACGAGGTCCACGGCGACGCCCTTCTCGACGAGCGCGTAGGACGTCTTCGCCAGGATCGCGAAGTGCCCACGAGCCAGGCCTTCGATGACCCACAGCTCCCACAGGGGTTTCGTCACGTCGAGCGGCGTGGAGAGGATGCGCGCGACGTTGCGCTCGAGCAGCTCGTCGGTTCCCGGGCGGGGAAGCGCAGCGCGGCGCAGGTGGTAGTCGAGGTTGAACGTGGGGTCGTCGATCCAGCGCAGCGGGCCGATCGGCGGGTCCACGACGCGCTGGCGGGTGCGCGGGGAAGCCGAGAGGCGTGCGCGCACATGCGCCCGGAGTTCGTCGGCCGTGGGCGGTGGGCCATCGAAGATCAGGAGCGTGCCGACGTGCAGTCTCCCTGCGTCTCCCCGCTTGAACAGCGCGGCATCGTTGCGTTCGAGCTCGTCGGCGTACCCCATGGTCTGAGGCCGCAGTCTAGACGCGCGGCGGCGGGGTGTCGGGTGCCGTCGCCCAGCGCGGCGACGCGCTCGGTGGTCGGGGGGCTAGAGTCGCGGCGGTGAAGCGCTCCGCTCTACCCTGTACGTCAGGCTTCGTGCGCCCGTCGCAGGATGCTCAGCTGGAGGACCGATGCGGGCGCTGATCGTCGGCGGCGGCGAACGCGGCCTCGCGCTTGCAGAGCGGCTGCGGGCACGTGGCGACGCGGCCCGGGTTGTGTCTCGCAAGGAATCACGGCGTGCCGAGATCGAGTCCGTCGGCGCCGAGTTTCTGCTTGGCGATCCCGACCGCATCGGGACGCTGCGCTATGCCTGTGAGAACGTGACGCTGCTCGTCTGGGCCCTCGGAACCGCGACGGGCGACGACCCGGAGCGCGTGGCTGCGCTGCACGGCACCCGCCTGCAGATGATGCTCGAGCGGACGATCGACACCACGGTGCGCGGCGTGATCTACGAGGCCGCGGGTTCGGTGCCGGCACAGCAGCTCGCCGAGGGGCGCGCGATCGTCGAGAAGATGTGTCGCAAGAACGAGATTCCGTTCGAGATTCTCGACGCCGATCCTGCCGACGCCCCCGCGTGGGCCGCAGCGGCCGACGCCGCCATCGCTGGGCTCTTGGCTCGCGATCGTGGCTAGGATCGCTCGCCGTGTCTGCCCCTGTCATCGAGGTTTCTGGCCTACGCAAACGCTTCGGAGATTTTGAGGCGGTACGCGGCATCGACCTGACCGTCGAGCGTGGGGAGGTGCTCGCCATCCTGGGCCCCAACGGCGCGGGGAAGACGACCACCGTCGAAATCCTCGAGGGGTATCTGGAACGCGATGCCGGCGACGTCAAAGTCCTTGGCTTCGACCCGGCAGGTTCGCCGCGCGCGCTGCGCCGCAAGATCGGCATCGTGCTGCAGGAGTGCGGCATCGACCGCTTCCTGACCTGCCGCGAGGTCCTGCAGCAGCACGCGAGCTTCTACGAGTCGCCCCGCAACCCCGATGAGCTACTCGAACTGGTCGGCCTCTCGGAGAAGGCCGGCGAGCGCGTCAAGCGGCTCTCCGGTGGCCAGCAGCGCCGCCTCGACCTGGCGCTGGGCATCGTCGGGAACCCTGAACTCATCTTTCTCGACGAACCGACGACGGGCTTTGACCCGCAGGCTCGCAGGCAGGCGTGGGAGATCGTGCAAGCACTCGCCACCGGCGGCACCACCGTTCTGCTGACCACGCACTACCTCGATGAGGCCCAGGCCCTCGCCGACCGCGTCGTCGTGTTCTCGGGCGGCCAGGTCGTGGAGAGTGGGACGCCCACCGAGCTTGCCGCTCGGACCGGGCTCACGCGGATCAGCTTCACGCTGCCGGCGGGTATCGCGCCGCCGCAGGTCCCGGGGCTGGAGCGCGTTGACGAGGGCAGCTACGAGCTGCAGGCCAAGGACCCGACCACCACGCTGCACGAACTCACGGGGTGGGCCGTGGCGCAAGGGATTCTCCTCGGCGACCTCGCGGTCGCCCGGCCGTCGCTGGAAGACACATATCTCTCGCTGATCGATCCGGCCGAGCTGCAAGGAGCCCACGCCAATGCGTGATCTCGTCCTTGCATTCCGGCAAGTCGGATATGAGCGGCGCAGCTTCTTCCGCAATCCCGCGGCCGCTGGGTTCACCTTCGTGTTCCCCGTGATGTTCCTCGTGATCTTCGGGCTGCTCTACGGCGACCAGGTCTATGAACTGGAGACCGGTCCGGTCCAGGCGATCCAGTACCAAATGGCCCAGATCCTGGTCTTCGCCGTGGTCGGAACGACCTTCGTCTCGTTCGTCACCTCACTGGCGATTCGCCGCGACACGGGCGAGCTCAAACGCAAGCGCGGCACGCCGGTCTCGCCGACGGTCGTGCTCGCGGGCGTGGTCGGAAACGGTGTGCTGCTCTCGATTCTCATGACCGTGCTGGTCGTCGGGCTCTCGGTCGTGCTGTTCGGGGCGACCCTCGAGCTCGCGCGAATCCCGCTGCTGGTGTTCACCCTCGTCATCGGCGCGCTGGCGTTCTGCGCGATCGGTGCTTTGGTCGCGGCGTTCGTTCCCAATGGCGACGCCGCACCGGCCATCGCAAACCTGACGATCTTCCCGCTCTATTTCCTGTCTGGCATCTTCATCCCCGACATCCCGGACACGTTCGAAAACGTCGCAGGCGTGCTCCCGCTGCGACCGTTCCTGCTGGCCCTGTCGGACATCTTTGATCCCGCCGGCAGCGGCACTCCCGACTGGGGCAACCTCGCCATCGTGTCGGCGTGGGGGCTCGTAGCTGCGGTGCTTGCCGTGCGGTACTTCCGCTGGAGTCCCCGGCGTTAGCGCCGGCGCGCTGAAGCGAATTCATCCGGTCGCCGTTGGTCGTGTGCGGACCGCTGCAGAGCCCCGCTGCGCTCCGGTATAGGGTGACCGGCGAACCCCCGATGGAGAAGCTATGTCGATCTTTCTGACCGGCGCCACGGGTCTCATCGGCAGGCACCTCGTCGAGGTCCTGCTCCGAGACACCGACGCTGATCTGCACGTACTCGTTCGCGAGTCGTCGCTTCCCAAGCTCGACGCCCTGATCGGCAAGTGGCCGTCCGACGCTCGCACGCGTGTGCACCCCGTTGTCGGTGATCTGGACTCGCCCGCGCTCGGGCTTGACTCCACGTGGGTTGCCGAGCACGCAGGAGAGATCGAGCACTTCTTCCATCTCGCTGCCCTCTACGACCTGTCCGCGTCTGCGGCCGACAATGCGCGTGCCAACGTCTACGGCACCCGTCACGCCGTCGACGCTGCGGGCGACCTCGAGGCGGGCTGCTTCCACCACGTCTCGTCGGTGGCGATCGCCGGCCGCTTTGATGGCGTCTTCCGCGAGGACATGTTCGACGAGGGGCAGGAGCTCCCAACCGCGTACCACCGCACCAAGTTCGAATCCGAGCGCATCGTGCGCGAAGAGAACGACGTGCCGTGGCGCATCTACCGCCCGTCGATCGTGGTCGGAAACTCGTGGACCGGCGAGATGGACAAGGTCGACGGCCCGTACTACCTCTTCCCGATTCTGCGCCGGCTCAAGTCGATCGTGCCGCCGTTCGTGCCGCTCGTCACCCCGGACATCGGCGACACCAACATCGTCCCCGTCGACTACGTGGCCGAGGCCATTGCGCACCTCGGCCAGCTCCCCGGGCTGGACGGCCGCGCGTTCCACCTCACGAACCCGGCGCCGCAGCGCGTCGTCGATGTGTGGAACGCCTTTGCCGGCGCCGCCGGTGCGCCGCAGATCACGGTTGCGGTCGACCGTCGCGTGCTTGGTCTGATTCCCGATGAGCTCTACGACGTGGCCCTGCGCGGCAAGGCGCTGCGCCCACTCCGCAAGCTCACCACGGAGCCGTTCGGCATCCCCGACGAGGTCGTCGGCGAGCTTGCCTTTGCGCCCGTGTTCGACAGCACCGAGGCGCGCCGGCTCTTGGCCTCGGCGAGCATCGACCCACCGGAGGTCGAGGACTACGCCGGGCGGCTGTGGGAGTACTGGGACCAGCAGATGGCTCCGGTTCGCCCCCACGTGGGCCGCAAGCAGCGCGCAGCACTCGAGGGCAAGGTGGCCCTCGTCACCGGTGCGTCATCCGGGATCGGCAAGGCGACCGCGCTCAAGATCGCCGCCGCGGGCGGCGTTCCGTTGCTGGTTTCCCGCACGCGCGACAAGCTCGAAGAGGTCCAGCGCGAGATCGAGGAGCAGGGCGGCACCGCCCATGTGTACCCCTGCGATCTGTCGGACCTGGAGGCCATCGACCAGCTCGTGGCCGACGTGACCGCCGACCATCAGGTCGACATCCTGATCAACAACGCCGGGCGCTCGATCCGGCGTTCGGTCGCGCTCAGCTACAACCGCTTCCACGACTTCGAGCGCACGATGCACCTCAACTACTTTGCGCCGGTGCGCCTCACGCTTGGAATCCTTCCCGGCATGGTCGCGCAGGGCAGCGGCAGCGTGGTGAATGTGACCACGATCGGCGTCACGACGCTCGTCCCGCGGTTCTCGGCCTACATCGCGTCGAAATCTGCTCTGGATGCCTTCAGCCAGGTCGTGAACTCGGAGATGATCAGCGACAAAGTGCTGATCTCGTCGATCCGCATGCCGCTCGTGCGCACGCCGATGATCGCGCCGACGCGGTCCTACGACTACTTCCCGGCGATCCAGCCCGAGCAGGCCGCCGACATGATCATCGGTGCGATCGTGGACCGCAGCCGCACCGTCGACACCAAGGTCGGCAGCGTCTCGCAGTTCCTGCATGCCACGACGCCGCGCTTTGCAGACCGCGTCAAGCACCTCGGCTACAACGTGTTCCCGGACTCGCGCGCTGCGATCGGCGATGCCGGCGACCGCACCGACTCGCAGGGTTCGATCGAGCAGCGGGTCGTTGCCGCGCTGCTGCGCGGCATCCACCTGTAAAGCCCGAGTCAGCTCGGCCCGAGCGCGCGGACCGCTTCGTACGGCTCGCCCTGCGGGGCGACGCCGTCGATGATGGGCGCCAGGCGCGCAAGCAGGACGTCGAGAATGCGGGCGGTGGCGCCCCACACGGCGTGATCGTTGGCGAGCGGGAAGACCGGCATGTGGACCGTGACGCCGTCGCCGCGCTTGATGGGGTGGACCTGCCGGCCGGCGATGAGGTCGGCTAGGCGCGGCTCGGCCACTTCGGCGACCTCGCTGACCTGCGCGACCCAGGTGGGCTCGGCGTCGATCACGCCGACGAATGGCGTGATCGCGTAGTTCGTCTTGTAGGTCGTGGTGCGGGGGAGACGACCGACCACGCGCACGAGGTCGGCGGCGACCCCCACCTCTTCGTGGGTTTCACGCAGCGCCGTGGCGAGTGCATCGGCGTCGTGCGGCTCGGGCCGTCCGCCTGGGAACGAGTACTCACCCGCGTGGGTGTTGAGGTGCGGGCTGCGGCGGGTGAGCAGCACGCGGAGTTCGCCGTCGCCGGTGATGAGCGGCACGAGGACCGACGCCGGCCGGTCGCCCTGCATCGGGCGCCAGATGTGCAGGTCGTGTTCGTCGGCGCCTTGGAGCAGGGCCGACAGGGTGGCGTCCGAGGGGATCGGCCGCGCCGCAGTCACGCTTTGGCCCGTCGCTCCACGCGCTCGCTGAAGATCGCTTCGCCCTCGAGCGTGCGATGGATCGGACATTTCGCGCCGATCACCTTGAGCTTGTCGACCTGCTCGTCGGTCAGGTGGTCGGGGAAGCCGAAGACGAGCTCGAACTGCGTGAGCGCGCCACGCTCGGCGGGTTGGAAGTCGACCTCGACCGCGAGGTCGTCAAGGTCCCATCCCTTGCGCTTGGCGTAGAGCTGCATGGTGATCGCGGTGCAGCTCACGAGCGATGCCGCCAGGAGCTCTAGTGGGCTGGGCCCCGAGTGGGTTCCGCCACGCTCGGCGGGCTCATCGACGGCGAGTGTGAAGTCACCGACGGTCACGGCGTGGCGCAGGCCACCTTGGGATTTCGATACCGCTCGCATGTGCCTCTGATGCTAGCTCGATCGTCAACCAATCGAGCCACCAGATTCCGTCGCGGTGGCGGCCGGTCAGCTCCGGGCAGTTCCTGAGCTGAGAAGTGCTGCTAGCGCCGGAATCCGAAGTCGGTCGTGTAGGTCGCCCCAGCCGACGCTGCGGTGGCCACGGGTGCGCCGGCGACGATCCCGATGCCGATCTCCTTGAAGGTCGGATCCAGGATGTTGCGCTTGTGGCCTGGGCTAGCCATCCATGCGTCGACCATCGAGGCGGGCGTGGCGCGACCGCCGGTGCCCCAGCCGATGTTCTCGCCGAGTGCCCAGGAGCGTGCGCCCTGGGTGTACTTGACCTTCTTCACTCGCGTGGTGAGCGTGGAGCCGCTCGGGGAGACGTGGTCGAAGAAGCGCTCGGTCACCATTTCCTTGGAGAACCGGAACGCAGCCTTCTCAAGCTTCTTGTGGGCCTTCAGCGGACCCACGCCGGCGTCCGCGCGCTCTTCGTTGAGCAGGCAGAGCGTGGCTTCGCGCAGTGCGACCGCAGAGACGGTGCCAGGGGCAGCGTCCGCGTTGGCGCACGACGTGGCGGCGGCCGCCGCCGGGCTTGCGCTGGTAAGCCCGGCGGCAAGCGCCATGGCGATGAAAAGTGTGGTCGTCCGTGCCCGCATCTTTGGTCTCGCTCGCAACGTGGGTGACGTCCGTGCCACCCATTCGGAGTTCGTTGCGCTGCTGACCCCATCGGTGTGTTGCGGGTCGGAAAACAGCGAAGGGGGTGATGTCTGGACTTTCGGCGGCCCGGGGGTCCAACGCACGTCCATCTGAGCCGTCTTTGCACGATTTACGTCCAGCCGGTGCTTTGGGCGAGGGTGGTCACGCCGAGTCGCGCGTCGCGCGTGTTTCGCACTGGTGTGGTGGTCACACATGGACGCCGCGCCGGCTCTCCCACGAACGTCCAAGAATTGGCGCCCTTAGGACTTGAATCTGGTTGCATCAGTTGCGGAGCAAGTGCACCGCAGGACTGCTCCCAGCGGCTGAGATTTGCGTCCTTGCAGGGGGCGTGCCGCGCGTCCGCCCGTCGGGCGCGTACGCTGTGGAGACCGCGCGGGGCGTGGCGCAGCTTGGTAGCGCGCCTGCTTTGGGAGCAGGAGGTCCTCGGTTCAAATCCGGGCGCCCCGATAAGACGGTGTGAGCCCCCGTAGCTCAGTTGGATAGAGCGGCAGATTTCTACTCTGCGGGTCGGGGGTTCGAATCCCTCCGGGGGT
>JAEMRF010000125.1 GCA_016463515.1 Solirubrobacteraceae bacterium
GCTGGCGCCAGACGAGGCGTTCGGGGAGCCCGAGTTCGAGGCCGACGGCGCGGACCTCGTCCTTGAAGAGGGTGCGCAGCGGTTCGACGAGTTCGAACTGGAGGTCGTCCGGGAGGCCGCCGACGTTGTGGTGGCTCTTGATGGTCGATGAGCCTGGGCCGCCGCCGGACTCGATCACGTCGGAGTAGAGCGTGCCCTGGACGAGATAGTCGACCTCGCCGAGTTTGCGCGCTTCCTCCTCGAAGACGCGGATGAACTCCCCGCCGATGATCTTGCGCTTCGTCTCGGGGTCGGTGGTGCCCGCGAGCTTGGCCAGAAAGCGGTCCTCGGCGTCGACCGCTACGAGGGGGATGTGGTACTGGTCGCGGAAGGCCTTGATGACCTGCTCGCCCTCGTTGTTGCGCATCAGCCCGTGGTCGACGAAGACGCACGTGAGCTGGTCGCCGATGGCCTTGTGGACGAGCACTGCGGCGACGGACGAGTCGACGCCGCCCGAGAGCCCGCAGATGACGTGTTTGTCGCCGACCTGCTCGCGAATCAGGCGGACCTGCTCGTCGACGATGTTCGCGGCAGACCAAGTGAGCGAGAGGCCTGCGATGTCTTGCAGGAAGCGCCGCAGGACGGCCTGGCCGTGGGGCGTGTGGACAACTTCGGGGTGGTATTGGATGCCGTAGATGCCGCGCTCGACGGATTCGAGGGCAGCGACCGGGGAACTCGTGGACGAGGCGAGCGCGGTGAACCCGGGCGGCGCCTCGTAGACGGTGTCGCGGTGACTCATCCATACGGGCTGCTCGTCGGGCAGGCCGGCGAGCAGTTTGCCGCTGGTGTTGACGGTCAGCTCGGAGCGGCCGTATTCGCCGACGTCGGCTGCTTCGACGCGGCCGCCGAGGGCGTGCGCCAGCAGCTGCATGCCGTAGCAAATGCCGAGCACGGGAACGCCGAGCTCGAGCAGCTGGGTGTCGAGCTCGGGTGCCCCTGGGGCGTAGACGGAGGCAGGACCGCCGGAGAGGATGATCGCCTGCGGCGGGTTCTTGCTCACCTGCTCGATCCCGACGTGGGCCGGGATCAGCTCGGAGTAGACGCCCAGCTCGCGCACACGGCGTGCGATGAGCTGGGAGTACTGCCCGCCGAAGTCCAGGACGACGACCCGTTCTTGGGCCGCCGTCGCCGGCGCCGACACGTCGGTGTCGGGCGCCTCACCTGCGGTCGTGCTCACGCTTAGGACTTCCCGCCGCGCGAGCCCATGCCGACGCCTTGCGACGTCTGCAGGAGCTTGCCTTCGGTCTGGAGCGACGGTGCGACCATGACCTCGGCGCGGTGGAACTCGGCGATGTCCTTGTAGCCCGTGGTGGCCATCGAGGTGCGCAGGGCACCCATCAGGTTGAACGTGCCGTCGTTCTCGTGGGCCGGGCCCTTGAGGATCTCTTCGAGCGTGCCGTTCTGGACGGTCTGCACGCGAGCGCCACGCGGGAGGTCCGGGTGGAAGGTCGCCATGCCCCAGTGGTAGCCGCGGCCGGGCGCCTCATGGGCGCGAGCCAGCGGCGAACCGATCATGACGGCGTCAGCGCCGCAGGCGAAGGCCTTGGACACGTCGCCACCGGTGCGCATGCCGCCGTCGGCGATGACCTGGACGTAGTCGCCGGTCTCCAGCATGTGCTGGAGGCGAGCAGCGGCGACGTCGGCGATGGCCGTGGCCTGCGGAACGCCGAGGCCGAGCACGCCGCGCGTGGTGCACGCAGCGCCGGGGCCGACACCGACGAGCACGCCGGCGGCGCCGGTGCGCATGAGGTGCAGGCCAGCGTGGTAGCTGGCGCAGCCGCCGACGACGACGGGGATGCCGACCTCGCGGATGAACTGCTTGAGGTTGAGCGGCGGACGCGACTCGTCTTCGGAGACGTGCTCAGCGGAGACGACGGTGCCCTGAATCACGAGGATGTCGAGGCCGGCGTCGAGCGCGGCCTCGTAGTGCTCGGCCACGCGCTGCGGCGTGAGCGAGGCAGCCACGACGACGCCCTGCTCCTTGATCTCGCGGATGCGCTGCGGGATCAGGTGCGGCTTGATCGGCTCCTGGTAGATGCGCTGCATCTCACGGGTGGCCTCGTCCTTGGGGAGCTTGGCGATGCGCTCGAGCTGCTCGTCGGCATCCTCGTAGCGCGTGAAGACGCCCTCGAGGTTGAGGACGGCCAGGCCGCCGAGCTTGCCGATGATGCCAGCGGTGCGCGGGGAGACGACGCCGTCCATCGCGGAGGCGAGCAGCGGCAGCGAGAAGCGGTAGTCACCCAGCTTCCACGAGATGTCGACATCGTCGGGGTCGCGGGTCCGGCGGGAAGGAACGATCGCAATGTCGTCGAACCCATAGGCGCGGCGCGCCTTCTTGCCTCGACCGATCTCAATCTCCATGCGTGGTGCAGCCTCAGGGTGGTCGAACTGCCCCGAGCGGCGGGGCGGCAGATGAACGAACGGGCAGGTGCCGGTGCGGCCTGAGAGGGCCAGCGCCAATACCGGGAAACCACGACTCTAGCAACGTGACCGGCCGACTGATCGGTGCCGAAACTGGCGGTCTCCCGTGGGCAGATCGACGCACCGGCGACAGGCGCGAGAACACCCCAAGAGGGGCCGGCACGCTTCCTGCCAGGAGCAGGGAGTTCAGGCCGCTGCGGAGTCGACCTGGAGCTCGGCGACCTCGACCATGTCGGAGAGTCGGGCCACCTCCCCCGCGTCGACGACGCCGGCGCCGAGGCGCTGCGTGGAGTCCGCGCCGCACGCGACGGCGTAGCGCAGGCAGTCCGCGTCGGACCGGCCTTGGTAGCGGGCGGCGACGAACCCGGCCAGGAACGCGTCGCCGGCGCCGATCGGGGCGACCGCTTCGCGTTGCGGGATGCGCGCACGCTGCACCTTGGTGCCTTGACCGTCCTTGAGTGCTGCGGCGCAGCCATCGGGGAGCGTGATCAGGGCCTCTTGCGGGCCGAGCCGGCGGACGGCGTCCAGCGCATCGATGAGTTCGTCGTCGGCGTCGCCGGAGAACTCGTACCCCACGAGCTCCTCGGCTTCGCGGCGGTTGGGCGAGATCACTGCCGGGCTCGCGCGCACCGCGTGCTGAAGGACTTCACCTTCGGCGTCGACCGCAACGGTCACACCGGTGGCGCGGAGGTCTCGAATCAAGTCGCCGTAGAGCGTGGGCTCAACGCCGCGGGGAAGCGATCCGGCAAAAACGACGATGGCCGCGCCCGATGCCAGGTAGAGCAGCTTGTCGCGGAAGAGCTCGACCTCGGCCTCGGTGACCTGCGGACCACGCTCGTTGATCTCGGTCTGCACCCCGTTGGTGGGGTCGAGCAACGCGGTGTTGGTCCGGGATTCCTCGCGGATGCGCACGAAGTCCGAGAGGACCTGCTCGGCGGTGAGTGCTTCGACGATGCGGGTGCCCGTCGGACCGCCCTGGAATCCGGTGGCGATGACGGGGACACCGAGCCGTTTGAGCGTGCGGGCCACGTTGACGCCCTTGCCGCCCGGGAGCGTGCCCTGCTCAACCGTGCGGTGACGGCGGCCGGGCTGGAAGTTCGGCACGATCAACGTCTTGTCGATCGCGGCGTTAAGGGTGACCGTGATGATCATGGTGCGGGAGACCGCTCAGGTTGCTCGGCTGGCATGGCGTGCCGACGCGTGGGAGGCGTTCGGCGGGCACCACGACGTGCCTTGAGGAGAGTGAGCGTACCGCCGACGAGCAGCACAAGCGCGGCCAGGGTCGCCTTCCAGTGCTCGGCGATGCCGTCGGTCAGGCTTGCCAGCGTGCCTTGATGCTCCACTGCGGCGGCCGTCTCCAGCGCGACGGTGCCTACCTCCTTGTCGTTCACGAGGACGCGCGCAGTGCCGACGGCCACCCCCGCGGCGACCGGTGCAGGAAGGCCAGGCGACATGGCCGTTGGGACGAGCTCGACCCGTGCACCGCGTGGGACGACCTGGCGCAGCTCTTTGCGCGCCACGGCCGAGACGCGCTCAGCCTTGCCGTCGATGACGGGTACTGCGGCCACACGCTGCTGCTCGCGGACGAGGGTCCGCTTGGTGAAGAGCCCACTCGCCCAGCGCAGCAACCGGACCGTGTCGGCATCTCGCGCCGCCTCAGTCGGGTCGCCCAGCACCACCGAGACCACGGTGACGCCGTTGCGGGTCGCCGAACCGACGAGCGAGTACCCGGATGACGCCGTGTGGCCCGTTTTCATGCCGTCCACGAACCCGCCGCCCGGGAGCGCCGTTCCGAGCACGCGGTTGCGATTCACGATGGTTCGCCCGCTCTTCAAGGTGATGGCCTTGCGTTTGACGGTGGCAGCGATGAAGGGGTTGTTGTGGGCGGCTACACCGATCTTGGCCAGCTCCAGCGCCGTCGTCTGGTGGCCCGGGGCGTCGAGTCCGATGGAGTTGGCAAAGCCCGTTCTCTTCAGACCGAGCTCCTCGGCCTTGGCGTTCATCTTGCGCACGAACTTGGCCTTGGTCCCGCCCACGCGCACGGCGACGGTTTGGGCGGCGTCGTTGGCCGATGGCAGCAGCATGGCGCGGACGAGGTCGGCGAGCGTCATCTTCTCGCCAGGCACGAGCCCGAGGCGCGTCTCGACCGGTGAGCCGCCGTAGTCGATGGCGGAATACACGGTCGAGAGCGGCGCCTCGTCGAGTGCGACGAGGGCGGTCATCAGCTTGGTGGTGGACGCCATGCTCCGCTGTGCGTTTGCATTCTTGGTGTAGACCACCGTGCCCGTCGACGTCTCGATGACGGCCGCTGACGGTGCCGTGATCGACGGCGGGCCGGCTGTCGCAGGCGGCGCCGCCGCAGCGAGGACGACAAGGCTGCACGCCATGGCGAGCCACATCACTGCACTCCGGGCGCGTGATCGGGACGAGTGCACGCTCACGCGGCCGCGCGCAGACACTGGTCGCGCAGATCCCTGGCAGCGCTGGCCGCCGCCGCAGCGGCATCGTGATCGCCCGACGTCTCGTGGGCCCGAACCAGCCCCCGGGAGACCGTCACCAGCCCACCTCCGAGGCCGGGCGCGAAGGCCGCACGCAAGCCGTCGATCGTGCCGCCCTGCGCACCGACGCCGGGCAGAAGAAACGGGGCGCGCGGCATGAGCTGGCGGAGTTCGGCAACGCGTTCAGGCACGGTGGCGCCGCAGACGGCGCCGGCGTCGGCGAGCGCGCCCTTGCCGGAGTCCAGCGCAGCGACCTGCCCGGCAATGCGCTGCCAGAGCGGTTCACCGCTGGCCAAGCGCTGCTCTTGGAAGTCGGCGGCACCCGGATTGGAGGTGCGGACGAGGACGAAGATTCCTCCCCCAACGGCCCGGGCGCGATCCAAGAACGGCTGGATGGCGTCGTGGCCCATCAGCGGGTTGACGGTTACCGCGTCGGCGCCGAGCCCCGGGACCCAGCCCCAGGGCGTCTCGGTGCCATCGAAGAGGGCCGCTGCGTAGGACTCGGCGGTCACGTCGATATCGCCGCGTTTGGCGTCGGCGATGAGCAGCAGGTCGGCGTCCCGCACGAGCTGGGCGACGGCGTGAAGCGTCTGCCAACCGGCCGGCCCGAGCCGCTCGAAGGACGCGACCTGCAGTTTCACTGCTACGCACGAGTGCGCCGTCGCCTCGATGACCTGGCGGCAGTGCTCATAGACCGCGAGTGCCGCGAGGGCGCCCGGACGGGTGCCCTCGTGGGCGAGCGCGGCCTGTAGTCCGAGCGAAGTGGCGGCAGGATCGTCGCCGGAGGGAGTGATCCCGGGCCACAACCGGGCAGGGTCGGGATCCAGACCGAGCACGAGCGGGGTGCCGCGGCGGTCGGCAGCGGCCGCGAGGCGGTCGCCGAAGGGCGGAGAGGAGACGCGAGTGGACACCGGCCAGCGATGGTAAGGCACAGGCCCGCTGGTATGGCTCGGGTCCCCCGGACGACACCGACGCCGCAGGATCAGCGACCATGGAGGCGTGGCCGGGCCCTTCCCGCCTGAGCACCGCTGAGTTATGGACTTCGAACGCATCGCCTGGACCGTCACGATCGTCATCGGTCTCGTGACGGCTGCGCTCTTCTTCCACAACGGCTTTCGCGGCTACGGCACGCTCTCGGTACTCCTGGCGCTCGCGGCTTCGGTCAACCTCGCGCCGACCAAGCACGAGTAGCGCCTGCAGCGCTTACGAGGCGCGCACGGCTGGCAAGGCTTCGGCGGATGCCAGCTCGTTGCCTTGCACGATCGCGTCGACCGTCGCATCGACCCCCGGACCGCCATTGATGGCGATCACTCCGACTGGCCGGGCGCCGCGCACGAAGGTGACTTGGTAGCTCTGGTCGTCGTTGTTCTCATCAGGCACCGCAACGACCCCATCACCCGCGCGGACGCAGCCGACCGAGAGCACGTTGATGCCGTCGAGCTTGAGCACGGTGGGCACGGGGCTGGGGCGGAACGCCCGCGTTCCACCAAACGCCGTGACCGCAGCAACTTCGGCCTGAGCAGCACCGATGGCCCAGTGGCCGCCGAGCTGACCTTCGAACTCAGCGACGTCGCCGCAGGCGAGAATTGCCGGGTCGCTCGTACGCATCTGCTCGTCGACCACGAGCCCGCGCTGGATCTCGAGGCCCGCGTCCCGCGCGACCGACACCAGCGGCTCGATCCCCACGCAGATGATCGCCAGTTCGGCAGCGATGTCTTCGCCGTCGGCCAGCCGCAACGCGCGGAGCCTGCGCTCGCCCACGAATTCGGACACTGAAGCGCCGAGCCGAACCCGCACGCCAGCAGCTTCGACCGAGCGCTGCAACATGCGACCTGCCGCGGGATCCAACACGTGCCCAGCGAGGGAATCGCCGCGTTCCACGACGGTGACGTCGACGCCGAGTTTGGCCAGCGCCTCGGCGACCTCGAGCCCGAGCAGGCCGCCGCCAAGGACCGCGGCGCGGCGAACGTTGCGACTCTGCGCGTAGGCGCGCATGCGGATGGCGTCGGCAGCTTCGCGAAGTCCGAACACGCCCGGCGTATCGATGCCTGGGAGCGGCGGTTTGGCCCAGCGCGCGCCGGTGGCCATGATCAGGCGGTCGTAGGGCAGCGCCTGCCCCGTGCCCAGCACGACTTCGCGCCGCGCGCGGTCGATGCTCGCCACGGAGGTGTTGAGCCATTGGGTGACCCGCTGCGTCTCGTACCAGTGGTCCGGCATGAGCTGAAGGCTCCCCAGCCCCTGGGGCTGGTGGATGAGTCTCGTGATCGCGATCCGGTTGTAGAACGGATAGGGCGAGCGACTGACCATGTCGATGGTGCACTCGGGATGCAGCCGGCGCAGGTGACTGGCGGCCGTGACACCCGCCACGCCGTTGCCAACGATGACCACGCGTTTGATGTCGCGTGGGGGCGGAGCAGCGACGGGGCTCGTCGGCGGCTCCACCACGAGTCCAGCGGGACGCAGCACCGTCAGGTCCGGCGTCGCCTCGCTCGGCGTGGCCTCGAGGCTGACGACCACGTCACCGATCACGCGCGTGGCGCAAGCCAGACGAGCGTGCGCAGGAAGGCCGAGGCGGTGCAGCGTGGACCGCTCCTGCTCGGCCGCCGGCGCCAGACCTGCAGCGCTGCCCACGATGTAGACGGGGTCACACCCGCAGAGACCGGTCCCGCAGCCTTCGGGCAACTGAATGCCGACCTGTCGCGCAGTCGCGGCGATGGTGGGCTCGTTCGCCGGAACTGGCACAGCCGCGCCGTCTGGCCAGAAGACCACGGTCGGAGCTCGATCGGCCCGGTTTGCGCCGCGGCGATCCGGAATCTGCACCGGTGGGCTTCCGGCGATCACCGGCGCGGCGGAGGCGACGAGCGGCGAGGCATGGTCGGGACTGCCGTCGTCGGCTTGCCCGATCGGCGCGGCAGCAGCAAAGGCCGAGGCAACGAGCTGGGCCTGCGCGCTTGCGCGCTCGCTCGCCGCGTCAGGGTCGAGTTCGCCGCGTCGCTCCTCTCCACCGGGGGCACCGGCCTCCGGGGAAACCATCGGAAGCAGCGTCCCGAGGGGTGCCGGGACCGGCGGCGTGCCACCCGAGGCCTCGGCTGCCGGGGCGGCGAGCCGCCACCCGCGGACGAGCCAGATCGCGGCGACGATCGCCACGATGATCCGCGCCTCCCACACCGCGGCAGATCCAAGTTCGACGCCGCCGAGCTCTTCGATCGCAGCAGCGATATCGGGGGTCGTGGTCCAGTAGAAGAGCGTGAGGGCAGCTGCACCCCACACTGCGGTCAGGCGTCCCCGCCCGATCGAGGTGTAGCTGTCGGCGATCG
>JAEMRF010000524.1 GCA_016463515.1 Solirubrobacteraceae bacterium
AAGAGCTCGCGCAGTCGGGCCAGCCGGTAGCGTACGGACTGCACGTGCATCCCGAGGTCGTCGGCGATCGCCTGCGGTCGGTGCGGATTGGCAAGCCAAGCGCGAAGCGTTTCCAGGGCTTGCTCCCGCTTGGCTCCCTCGAGTTCGGCCAGCGGGGCGAGGCGACGGTCAACAAGTGACCGCGCCAGCTCTGGCGCCGCGGCGAGCAACAACGGCAGCTCGTGATCGTCGCTGAAGACAACGTCGCTGCTCTCGACCGCCCCGCGCTGGATCTGGTCGAGCAGGTCGGCTGCGCGCTGTGCGCTGCGTGCCGCCTCCGCCACATCGACCGACGGCCCGACCGCGACCGGTCCAGGAGCGCCGTGGGCGTTGGCGGCGCGGCGCAGCATGGCCCCGGCGTCGTCGGCCTCCCCGACGATCATCACGATCCGGCCACGCAGATGCGGGCCCACGAGCACCCGTGCCGGCGCTCGCTCCTGATCCGAGAGGTCAGCCTCGAGCGGCTGCGCCACGACCCCCACGCGCACCCGCGCGGGAACAGCCCACCCTGCCGGCTCCGCGGCTGCCTCGATCGCAGCCAGCGGCTCAGGAGGGTCGCTGAGGAGCAAGGTTCGCAAGCGATCACGACGTGCCCGGTCGCGGCGGCGCAGATCTGCACCTGCCGCCAGGAACCCGTCGACGGCCGACGCCGAGAGCACGTCGATCAGGCGCAGAACTCGGCCACCCAGGGCCAGCGCCTGCGCTCCGGTGAGTTCGTCGCTGCGCGGAAGGTCGCTGAGGTGCTCCCACATGCCCATACCGCTCAGGCGATACAGGGCGAGGAGCTCCGTCACCGGGCGCCCCGCGGCGCAGTGCGCGCCGCCGTGGGCCCGGAACAGCGCCACGTCGACCTCGTGGGCGGGATCACCGAGGAGCGACAGCATCGCGTCGACCGCCGCGAGCGTCCCGACCTCCAGATTGCGGCGGGTCGCGGGGTCCAGCGAGAGCTCTTGCGAGGCGCGGTCGACGGCAGCTTGTGCGAGGTCAGCGCGCGCGCCACGGGCCTCACTGGCGAGCGCTCCAAGGTCGGTCGTCACGGGCGCGGGGTCGTGCGGAACGGTTGGCAACCCGCGGTCCGGCTGCGCTCAGTCGACCGCGATGATCGCGTCGATCTCAACGCTCGCGCCCTTCGGCAGCGCGGCGACCTGCACGGTCACGCGGGCTGGCGCGGGGTCGCCCATGAACTGCTCGTAGACGGCATTGACGGCGGCGAAGTCGGCGAGGTCCGTGAGGTAGATCGTGCACTTCACGGCGTCCGTCAGTGCGGCGCCTGCTTCGGTAGCGATCGCGCCCAGGCTCGTGAGGCAGCGATGCGCTTGCGCCGCGGCGTCACCGTCGATGAGTGCGCCGGTCGCTGGATCCAGTGGAATCTGCCCCGAGCAGAACAGCAGGTTGCCCGTGCGGATCGCTTGCACGTACGGGCCGATCGCCGCGGGGGCGCCGGAGGTCTGAATGGCGTCGCGCTGCGGCATGCGCCGAGCCTACCCCTGGTGGCGAGCGAGGTCGCTTGCGATGCCCTCGAGCAGGAGCACCGGGCGCGTATCGCCGAGGGCGAGCCACCCGATGACCCGCCCATCCACGAGCGCCAGCAGCGCAGCAGCGTCACTGTCGGCCCAGTCGGTTCCAGCGGTGAGCGTTTCGATGTCGGCCAGGACCTCCTTCGACGCAGCCCGCAGGACTGCCGCAAGCTCGGGGGCCCGAACCGCCTCGGCGATGCGCTCGTAGAGCAACGCAACCTGAATCGGATCATCGAGTCGCGGAATGGAAACGACGGCATCGATCAGCGCCCAGGCGAGGTCCGTCGCTGACACGTCGGACGCGAGGCCCTGCCCGATGGCGGCCCGTCGGCGTTCACGGTCGCCGATCAGGATGCGCTCCACGGCCGCGGCACGGAGCTCGTCGAGTGAGGAGAAGTAGTAGGTCGTCGACCCCAGCGGCACCTGCGCAGCCGCGGCGACCTGGCGGTGGGAAATGGCCGCGATGCCATGCTCCATCGCGAAGGCCGCCGCAGCCTCCGTGATGTGGTTGCGGCGCTCGATGCCGCGCGCACGCACGGCGCGCGC
>JAEMRF010000525.1 GCA_016463515.1 Solirubrobacteraceae bacterium
ACGTATGCGCC
Organism: Solirubrobacteraceae bacterium; assembly: GCA_016463515.1. Lineage (GTDB taxonomy): Bacteria > Actinomycetota > Thermoleophilia > Solirubrobacterales > Solirubrobacteraceae > JAGIBJ01. The sequence goes on from JAEMRF010000525.1 coordinate 12, forward strand.
GCGGCACATGTCTGCGATGGCTTGCAGGTTCACGAAGCTGGAGTCGCGGATGTGCATGCGGGCGGGTTTGGCGGAGCCGTCGCTGCGGATGAAGCAGCCGAGTTCGCCGCGGGGGCCTTCGATGGCGGTGTAGAGCTCGCCGGGTGGGACGCGGAAGCCCTCGGTGACGAGTTTGAAGTGGTGGATGAGCGCTTCCATGGAGGTTGCGAGCTCGTGCCGTGGTGGGAGGGCGACTTTGCGGTCGTCGGTGATGGTGGGGCCTTCGGGGAGGCCGTCGACGGCTTGGATGATGATCTTGGCCGACTCTTCCATTTCGGCGAGGCGGACGGCCATGCGGTCGAAGTTGTCGCCGACGGCGCCGAGGGGTACGCCGAAGTCGAAGTCGTCGTAGGAGGAGTAGGGCTGGGCTTTGCGGAGGTCCCATTCGACGCCGGAGGCGCGGAGGAGCGGGCCGGTGACGCCGAGTTCCAGGAGGCGGTCGGATTCGACGATGCCGACGCCTTTGAGGCGCTGGAGGGCGATCTCGTTGTTGTAGATGAGGTCGCGGAATTGGTCGATGCGGCCGGGGAGCTGCTCGGCGAATGCTTTGGTCTTGGCGGCCCAGCCGCGGGGGATGTCTTCGGCGACGCCACCGATTTGGAAGTAGCGGGTGTGCATCCGCTGGCCGGAGGAGGCCTCGAAGAGGTCGAGGATGGTGTCGCGCTCGCGCAGGGAGTACCAGAGCAGGCTCATGGCGCCGATGTCGAGGCAGCTGGTGCCGAACCAGAAGAGGTGGCTCATGATCCGGTTGAGTTCCATGTGGATCACACGGAGGTACTGGGCGCGCTTGGGGACGTCGACTTCGCCGAGCTGCTCGACGGCGCTGACGTAGGCCATCGAGTTGAAGTAGTAGGCGAGGTAGTCCATCCGTTCGACGACGGGGATGACCTTCCAGTACGACTTGTCTTCGGCGGTCTTTTCGATGCCGGTGTGCAGGTAGCCGATGAGGGGCCGCAGGTCGCGGACGATCTCGCCGTCGAGGGTCACCAGGAGCCGCAGCACGCCGTGCGTGGCGGGGTGGTGGGGCCCCATGTTGATGGTGAGGAGCTCTTCGGATTCGCCGACGCGCTCGATCGGCGACATCGTCACCGATTCTTCGAGCTTGCGGTAGTCGGCCAGGGCGGCCTGTTCGGCTTTGGAGGGGGCGGTCATCGCGGGTAGTGCTCGCCCTCGGCCTCGTGGTGGGTGAAGAGGATCGGTTCGCCGCCGATCGGGAAGTCGCGGCGCTGCGGGTGGCCTTCGTAGTCCTCGGGCATGAGGATGCGGCGTAGGTCGGGGTGGCCGTCGAAGATCACGCCGAAGAGGTCGTAGATCTCGCGTTCTTGGTGGTCGGCGGTGGGCCAGGATGGAGCGACGGAGTCCAGGTGTGGCTCGTCGGTGCTGACGCGGACTTTGACGTTCACGCGGTCTGGCCGGTTCATGTCGAGCAGTTCGTAGTGCACGGCCAGGCGCGGCTCTTCGGGGTACTCGTCGGCGCCGTGGACGGACGCCATGAAGCGGTAGCCCTCGTCGCGCATGAGTTCGAGCGTGGGCCGAATGTGGGCGGGCTCGATCTCGATGGTGCCGTGGCCGCGGTGGTGGACGGTCTGGATGACGGCGTCGTCGCCCAGGCGTGAGCGCACGACGCTGGCGAGGAGTTCGAGGCCGGTGGGATCAGGCACTGGGCTTGCTCACGGTCGGTGGGAGCATGAGGCCGGGTGCCGCCTGCAGTCCGCTGGCTTCTTTGAGGAATTGCGCGGCGTTGGGTGCTGCGTTCGGCGCGTTGTGGCGGGTCGTGATCGACGGTCCGCCGCCGCTGACGCCTTCGGTTCCGAGCACTTCGATCGTTTCGCCGGCTTCGTAGCGGGCGCGCCAGCCCAGGTCGGGCTTGCTCTGGATCTGGTCGCGGAGCTTGAGAATTCCGTACATGACGGCTTCGGGACGCGGCGGGCAGCCGGGCACGTGCACGTCGACGGGGAGGAACTTGTCGGCGGGGACGATCGCGTAGTTGTTGAACACGCCCATCGAGGAGGAGCAGGCGCCCATCGCGATGGTCCACTTGGGCTCGAGCA
>JAEMRF010000126.1 GCA_016463515.1 Solirubrobacteraceae bacterium
CGTCCATCGAGCCGTAGAAGTCGGCTTCGCGGGAGATGTCGAGGCGGCGCTGGCGCGCTTCCTCTTCGGTGATCTGGCCGTTGTTGAGGTCGGCGTCGACGGCCATCTGCTTGCCCGGCATCGAGTCGAGGGTGAAGCGGGCAGCGACCTCGGCCACGCGGCCAGCGCCGTTGGTCACCACGACGAACTGGATGACCACGAGGACCAGGAAGATGATCAGGCCGACGACGACGTTGCCGCCGACGACGAACTCGCCGAAGGCTTCGACGACGTGGCCGGCATCGCCGTGGAGCAGGATCAGTCGCGTGACCGACACGTTGATCGCCAGCCGCAGCAGCGTGGTCATCAGGAGCAGGCTCGGGAAGACCGAGAAGTCCAGTGCACGCGGCACGTAGAGCGTGGTGATCACGATGGCGAGCGCCATCGAGATGTTCAGCGCGATGAGGATGTCGAGCAGTGCCGGCGGCAGCGGCACGATCATCATCACGATGACGATCACCACGAAGGACGCGGCGATCAGGTCGGTGTAACCCGAGAGTTTTTTGAGCAGGTCGTTCAAGCGCGAATACCTGGCCAGAACATCGGCATTTCGTCCGCTGCCTTGAGCCCCGGACCACTGATCCAACCGGTGTTGCGCACATCTCGGCGCGCGTCCAGGCGGCCGAAATCCAGTAGATCAGGGTGCCGCGCTGCGCCCTAGGCCGCTGCGCGGCGCGCGGCTGTGCGGTAGACGAAGGCAAGCACGGCGGCCACGGCCTCGTACATCTCCTCCGGGATCGCGTCGCCGACTTCGACAGACGCGTGAAGCGCGCGGGCCAGCGGCGGGTCGGGGACGATCATCACGCCCGAGTCGGTCGCCAGTTCGCGAATCGTCTTGGCAACGAGGTCCATGCCCTTGGCCACGACGGTCGGCGCCATCGTGGCCGGGTCGTACTTGAGCGCGACGGCGTAGTGGGTCGGGTTGGTGACGACCACGTCGGCGTCGGGGATCGCGGCCATCATCCGGGCGCGGGAGGCGGTCATCTGCCGGCGGCGCATGGCCATGCGCACCTCTGGCGGCAGTTCGGCCGTCTTGTGCTCGTCCTTGACCTCTTGGAGGTCCATCTTCATGGACTTGTCCATCTTGTGCTTCTGCCACACGTAGTCGGCGACGCCGATCACGAAGTAGGCCGCGGCCGCGGCCTTGGCCACTTGCATCGCCACCGACAGCATGCGGTTCCCCAGCGCAGCCGGTTCCATGCCCACGAGCGTGCCGACCTCGGCCATCTGCGGCTTGAGGATCAGCCACACCACCACGGCGACCGATCCGACCTTGGCGAGGTTCTTGACGAGCTCCACCAGGGCGTTCATCCCGAACACCTGCTTGGCGTTCTGGATGGGGTTCATCTTCTTGAAGTCAGGCTTGATCGCCTTGGGCGTGAGCTTGATGCCCACCTGCCCAGCCATCATCACGGCCGCGGCGAGCGCGCAGGCCATCGCGACCGGCAGCACGGCCGCCACGAGCACCTCGCCCGCCTCGCGTGCGTAGGCGCCAAGGCCCGGGCCGTCGAGCTTGTCTGGCGTCGCGGCCGTCTTCAGGCTCGTGACGAGGAACTGCTGCAGCGACCCGATGATCTTGGGCCCAAAGGCTCCGATCGTGATCAGGCCGGCGAGCAGCACCGCGGAGCCGCCGAGGTCCATCGACTTGGCGACCTGGCCTTTGTTGCGAGACTCCTCTTTGCGTTTGGGAGTCGCTTTTTCGGTTTTCTCGCCGGCCACGGGTGCGTCTCACCCCCTACGCGATGCGAAGCGTTCGAAGCGCCGAGCCCACGCTCTGCTCCAGTTCGGACTGCACCCACGTGCCGACCAGCGGCAGCGATACACCGATCAGCAGCATCCCCACGATGACCTTGATCGGCAGACCGACCGCAAACACGTTGAGCTGCGGTACGACGCGGCTCACGAGGCCAAAGCCAACATCGGCCAGGACGAGCGCCAGGAGCACCGGCGCCGCGATCTGCAGCGCCGAGGCGAAGATCGATCCGAACGTCTCAACGGCGCCACCCACGAGCAGGTTGGTGTCTGGCACTTCGCCGATCGGCACGAGTTCGTAGGTGCGCGCGATGCCGCGGATCACCCACTCGTCGCCCCCGATCGTGAGGAAGATGATCACGCCCAGCAGGCCGTACATGCGGGCCAGCACCGAGTTCTGGTTGCCGGAGATCGGGTCGATCTGCGCGCCGAACGAGAAGCCGACCACGAAGTCCAGGATCGTGCCGGCGACCTCGAGTGCTGCCGTGACGGCCACGAGGGCGAACGCCAGCGCAAAACCCACGAGGAACTCGACGGCGATCATGGCCATCAGGTCGTAGGTCCCACCCTCGATCGCCTTGCCCGGGTCGGCGGCGGGCGTCAGCCCGATGGCCAGCGCGACGGCGATGACGATCTTGACCTGCGACGGAATCTGCCTCGAGCTGAACACCGGCGCGAGGATGAAGAGCGGCGCAATGCGGGCGAGCACCATCACGAACACGAGGATGTTCTCGACGCCGAGCAGGTCCAGCAGCTGTGGGGTGGGCCCGCCCATCTACTTGCGGACCATCTCCGGGATCGACGTCCACAGATCCCGGGTGTACTGGGTCATGATGTCGACCATCCACGGCCCGCCGATCACGAGGACGGCCGCCATCGCGAGCAGTTTGGGCACGAACGAGAGCGTCTGCTCCTGGATCTGCGTGACGGCCTGCACGATCGAGATGAGCACGCCGACCACCAGCCCCACCACGAGCAGCGGGAGGGCCAAGGTGAGGGTGACGGTCAGGGCCTCGCTGGCGAAGTTGATCGCCTGATCGGGTCCCATAAGTTGAAGCTCTCTACGAGCGACTGGGTGATGAGTGCCCACCCGTCGACCAGCACGAACAAGAGGATCTTGAACGGCAGGGAGATGAAGACCGGCGGCAGCATCACCATGCCCATCGACATCAGCGTCGAGGAGACGACCAGGTCGATCACCAGGAACGGCAGGAAGATCATGAAGCCGATCTGGAAGGCCGTCTTGAGCTCGCTGAGGATGAAGGCCGGGATCAGCACCCGGGTCGGGATGTCTGCGCGGGTCTTGGGCTGATCGAGCTCAGCCATTTTGGTGAACAGGGCCAGGTCGCGATCGCGGGTCTGGCGGAACATGAATTCGCGCATCGGCCGCTCGCCGCGTTCGAACGCCGTCTCTACGGAGATCTTGTTCTCCAGGAGCGGCTGGATGGCGTCGTCCTTGACCGTCGTGAGGGTCGGCCCCATGACGAAGAGCGTGAGGAAGAGCGCAATGCCCACCAGCACCTGGTTGGGCGGCGCTGTTGGCGTGCCGAGGCCCGTGCGCACGAAGCCCAGAACGATCAGGATCCGGGTGAAACCCGTCACCGTGAACAGCAACGCCGGGACGATCGACAATGCGCCGATCAGAATCAGCAGCTGAACGGCCTGGCCGCCATCCTCGATGCTCGTCTGCGCGAGCACAGCCGCGTTGGTGAAGAAGGCGGAGGTCACCGGCGCACCGTGAGGTCGCGGATCCGCTCAACGAACGTGGTGGGCTGTGCGGGCCGATCCTTGAGCGGCAGGAGGTCGGCGGCGTCCTCGACGGGGAAGCCCGCGGCGCGCGCCTCCTGCTCGGTATAGGTGCGCAGCGTCTGCACCGCGCCTTCGGCCACGCCCAGCAGCAGGTATTCGTTGCCGGCACGCACCAGATGCACACTGCGACCCGGGCCAAGCGGCAAGGTGGCACGGCTCTCGAGTCCGGCCCCGACCGCGTCGTCCTCACGCGTCTTGAGCTGTTTGAGCACCCAGGTGACGCCGTAGATCACGGCGATCACGATGAGCAAGCCGACGATGGTGCGAACGATCCCGCCGCTACTGCCATCGTCGCCGCTGGTGGCGGTCGTATCGCCCTCTCCGGCAGCCTGGGTGGCTGGCCCCAGGGGTGCGTCCTCGCCCTTGGGCTTGGAGGGCGTCGTAGCGGCCTGGCCATACGCGCCGCCGGTGCTCAGCACGAGCAGGCAGAAGATCCCGGCGCAGAAGGCCAGGGCGGCGAGGTGCTGCGCGTGGAGACGCAGGCGGAAGACAGGTAGCTGCGGCAAAGAGGTCCGAGGCGAAAGCGTTGGCGGCCGGAACCGCCGGCTGCCCTTCTTGGCATCGGCATTTCGTCCGCTTGCTTGAGCCACATCCGCTGATCTGACCTGTTCACACGGCCCGTGCAATGCAGCGTGCGTGCCTGCCCCCCGCATTCACGAGATGGACCGCAAATTGGGGCGGACAGGCTTGGCGCGGTCGCCGTCCCCCAGGCTTCCCGAAGCGCGCACGCGGACTCAGACGGCGGCGGTGCCAGCCTGGAAGTGGACTCGGTTCTTGCCGGCGTGTTTGGCCTCGTAGAGCGCGGCGTCGGCGGCCGCGATCAGTGCACGCGGCTCTCGGATCCCGGGACCGAGCGCGGCCACACCAACTGATGTGGTCACCGTGAGGTCGCGCCCCTCGGTATCGACGAGCTGCAGCGCCGCGATCTTTGCGCGAGCGCGCTCGGCGACGGCCAGCGCGGCAGGCAGCTCGCTGGCGTGCAGCACGATCGCGAGCTCCTCTCCCCCATAGCGGGCCGCTTCGTCACCCGCCCGGCAACAGGTGCGCAGCACGTCGGAGACGGCTCGAAGCACGTGGTCGCCGGTCTGATGGCCACGTGTGTCGTTGACCTGCTTGAAGTTGTCGAGGTCAAAGAGCAGCAGCGCCAGCGGCGTACCTGAGAGTTTGTAGGCGTCGGTTCCCAGCGACACCACCTCTTGGAACCGGCGGTGGTTGGCGAGACCGGTCAGCTCGTCGGTGAGGGCCTGGCGGTGCAGCACCGTGTGGCGCTCGATGTCGCCGGAGGCCACGCCGGCTTGCTCGCACAGATACAGCAAGAGGGCTTGTTTGCGGTCGGTGAAACCACCTGACCGCCGAGCGAGCGTCACGACCCCGGCGGCCTGCCGGTCGCCCGACGGCTCTCGCACCGGGCACGCCACAGCCGACACGTCGTTGACCGTCGCCACGCTGACCTCGCCCGTGAGCGCCGCGGCCTGCTCGGCTGCGACGAGGGCTGGCTCCAGATCGCGGTCCTCCCGGATCGTGGCGCGCCGTACGAGACGGCGCCCATGGCCAGCGTTGGCGCTCGCTCGCCCGCCATCGGCATCCAGCGCCTCGAAGGCGGCGCGCATCGTGATGTTCAAGAGGGCGTCGAGGTCGAGCTTGGAAGCAAAGGCATCGCCGATCCGCTGCACGGCAACCTCCAGTCGGGTGCGCTCAGCCCGCAGCGCTTCCAGCCGCACATGGGCCTGCTCGATTCGCTGGGTCCGGTCGCGCGTCACCACCGCCAGCAGGATCACGACGCCCATCAGGGCGACGGGCGCCGCGCGGTGGCCATCGATCGACGAGGTCGCAGCCATCACCCCGAGCGGGGTGAGGAGGAGGTCGATCGCCCAGACCTTCACCAGGACCTGAATCTGCAAGCGCGGCGGGATGCCAGAGCCCAGCCACTCGCGCAGCGTGCTGGTGGCGACCTCGCTCAGCATCTGCGCCGAGAACGCGGCAAGTACCGCCCACCATGGAAAGTCCCCCGGCGACGATGGAGCCACGGCAATGATCACGAGTGCCGGTGCCACGCTGTGCCACGAATCGACGCCGACGTCGACCAGGCGATCGGCGCGCACGCGCTGCCGAAGAACGTCGACCAGCGTGGCCACGGCATGCGCCGCGACCACGATGAGCGGCACCAGTGGTGGAGGCGCTAGGACGAACAGGGGCACGAGGAACAGCTGCGTCGGCACGGCGTACCCGGCACCGATCGGGAACTCGACGCGGCTGGAGATCGAGAAACAGATCGCGACCAGGGCGATCACCCAGACGGGTGCCCGCGCCTCCATCGCCGGCGCAGCGACGGCCAGCCACACGGCCGACGCCAAGAACCCGGCACTGATCGCCGCACCCGCGGCACGCTCGCGGCGCTCGAACGGGACCAGGCGCTCGTCCCACGAGTCATCGAGGAGGCGGTCGACGCCGTCGACGGACTCCCCGAGCTCGACCGGGCGATCACCCTCGCGGGCCGTGCGCGCCGCTGGATACGCAGGCACGTGGCGGTCATGCACGACCGCAGTCGGCTCCATCGACCATTCTGCGCGCATCGGTCGCCTACCGCGTGCGGTAGGGATCAACGAGGACGTTGTCGATCTGGTAGCTCGACCCGAGCGCTGAAATCGGCGTGCGGAACACGAGCTGCACCTTGGCGACCCCGTTCATCGAGGCCATCGGCAGCTTCGTGGCGAGCGGCTGAAGCGTTGACGGCTTCCACTTGCCCGGCAGCAGTGTGGTGGCCGTGCGCGAGCGCATCTCGGCCTCCTGCGTCGTGCCATCCGCGGCTTGGTAGCGGATGAAGGTGCTCAGCAGTCCGACCGCGCCATTGGCCTTGAGCACGTAGCGAAAGGTCGGGTGGATGGCGCTGACGCAAAACGGCGGCGACACGACTTCGCTCTGGCCGGTCACGAGACCGCCACCAAGCGCAATCGAGCGAGCGCCGCGAAGTACGCCCGTGGTGTCGTTCCCCCACACCACGCGGGCTTTGCGCAGGGTCCACCCTTGTGTGCCGGTCTCAAAGTCGCCTCCGGGAGCGAGCCAGTAGTCGGCCCGGTCCCCGAATGGCAGGAATGCCTGCCAGATGCGCTTGGGCGTGTACCCACAGTCGGCGTTCGTGTTCGCCGCGGTTGCGGCTGCTGGCTGCACGGCAAGCGCCGCGAGTAGTCCGGCGACGAGCACCGTTCCCCTGTGCCTCATGAATGGCCTCCCCTGGCCTCCGAGATGCTTCGGCACACCAGGAATCGGACGACTGGTCTGATCTCTTTACCTCATATCGATCAACCGTCTACTTGCTATACGGCCGCTCTGCGGGTCTACCAGGCTTCGGCACGCTCCCAGAGCTGGAGGTAGGCCTCAGCCCCGTTGGCCATGTCGTCCACGATCTGGTCGCCGGCAAGGCCGCGCATGTCTTCGATGTAGTCGGGGAACAGACCGTAGTTGGCCACGCCATCCCGGTTGACGTCGAAGGAGCGCGTCCCGGCCTGCTGGCGAGCCATCGTGGTTCCCCCGTCAAACGACGTGTACGGGTAGGTCACCGGGTCTTCGCTCGCTCCGGGACGGGGCCCTGGCTGCGCTCCGAGACCGTTGCTGTCGGAGCCGTACCCGATCCCGAAGAAGCCGGCGCGCCGTGTGGAGCGGACCCGCTTCCAGCTCTCGACGTAGACCTCGGCGTCGCGGCCGTACGGCGAGAGCAACCCGCCAAGTCGCTGGAGGCGCACCTCGGCCGTCACGTCGGACCAGCTATGGCTGCTGATCGCACCCGAGTACTGCATCTCCTCGAGGAGGTCGAGCGTCTGGTTGCGGGCCTTCACGCTCATGTGGTCGACCTCGACGATCATGCCGAGCTCGGCCATCTTGCGAATCATGTGCTCACCGAGCTCGGTCAGGCCCTTGGGGTTACACAGCGGCCCTGGCGGGTAGACCGGCAGCGAGCCGTTCACGATCTTCTTCCCGATCCCCATGCCGAGCGCTCGGAAGAGCTCCAGACTGTCGCCGGTGATGCTGGGCGGGCGGTTATCGGGTTCTTGCCCGACCGGGCACGATTCAGCCGCCCACCAACGCCCGGTGGCGTAGCCGTTGCCGATGTTCACCAGGACGCCGGTGATGTCGCTGTCAAACCGGGTACCGGAGAGCGCGTTGTCGAACTTGTGCGTCACGAACGCCGACTGCACACCAAGGTCATGCAGCTCGGTGAGCTGCTGATCGATCTGCGCCTTGGTGCACTTGGGCGCCGAGCCGCGCAGCTTGCAGTCGAGCACCTCGGACACCTCGATTCCGAGCACGAGCGCCAGCTTGCCGTCGTTGATCACGCGCCTGGCCTGCTCGGGCGACGTCACGATCCGCAAGAAGCCCTTGCCTGGTCCGCCCGACTGCGCGTCGATGTAGTCCTGGAGCTCGTGCATGGCCTTGAGCTGCCCCTTGGCGCTCACCATCTCGTTGCACGGATTGGCCTTCAGCCAATACATCTCGCAGAGCGCACGGTTCTCCACGAGGTCGTTGACCATGAGCCGCAGGCCGCCGCGCCACGCGCGTTCGATCCACTTCCAGTAGGTGCTCTCGTGCGTGTTGGAGTCGTGGGTGGGCCACCCCTTGAAGCTCGGCCAGCCGGTGGTGTCGTGCTTGGTCGTGAG
>JAEMRF010000127.1 GCA_016463515.1 Solirubrobacteraceae bacterium
CCATGCTGCGCGACGACGTACTGCACCGGCCCGGCGCTGAGGACCGGTGGCGTGCCGGTGGACACCTGCGGCGTCACGAAGAACACCGAGCCGTGCGCGGAGGCACTTGCTGGCACGAGCGCCGCGGCGGTGAGCGCTGCGGCAGCAAGGCTGGTCCGGAGAGCGGTGATGCGGTGGGTCATTTGATGATTCCTGTGTTGGAGAGGGCGCGCTCGGCGCGCTCCTTGGAGGGGATGAAGAGGGCCTGGTAGCGGCCCTTGCTTGGATGGCGCAGGCGCAGCGTGAACGCGCCCCTGCGAGGTCTGGTGGTGGCACTCGGCGACACCGCATCGGTGCGCAGCCAGAGCACGCGCCCCGGCAGGTTCGGACTCACGCGACCGGTGATCACGGCTCCGCCTGAGCGGGTGCGCCGCACCGCGATGCGCACGCGCGCCCGCACGTCGACGGGGAGGGTCTGCGACCCCACACCGCCAGCGGTTGCCCGCAGCGTGAGTCGCTCCCCGATCGGCGTGCGCAGCGCGAACGCTCCACCGTCGCCAGTGGTGATCGTTCGCACGACGGTGCGGCTCGGCGTGACCTTCGTGACGGTGACCTCTACCCCAGCGACCGCTGGCGTGATCCCGCCACGGACGGTGACCGTCCGCGAGCCCGTGATCCGCTGGGGAGCCACGAGCGAAACGCCCGTCACCACCCCGGCGGAAGCACCGCTCCCCGGCCCCGTCGGCCCGACCGGGGCCAGCGGCCCCGGCGCGCACGGCAGGACCGTGTAGTCGGCGCCAACCGCAGCGTCCGTCGGCGTCGTGCCGCCGGGAGCGCGGTCCACCCAGTGCGGCTCGCCGCTGGCCTCCTGCCCGTCGTACGTGAGCACGAAGGGCGTGGAGAGGGTGGCGCCGCTGACGGCCCCGATGTCAGTCGGCACGTCGATCGCGACCCAGCCGTCCGGCCCTGTGGGGCTGAGCGTGCCGGTCGTGGAGCCCACCGAGGCAAAGCCTCCGGCGGGCGTCCAGGTGCCGTGGTCGAAGGCCGCGCCGCCGTCCGGCGAGGTCTGCAGACGCACGTACCGCACCTGCCCACCGAGCGTGAACGCCATGGCGTAGCCGGCCGCTGCCGAATCGTCGTGGGCGGGCCGCCACGAGGCGGTGCTCACGCCGATCACGGCTTGGAGCCGGCCGCTGGCGAGCGTGAACCAGCCAGCGCGGATGTCGGTGTTTGCGTGATGACCGTCGCCTGCGGCGTCGGTGATCTGGGTCGTGCCGCCGCAAGCGGCGGGTGGGGTCAGAGCAGCAGCCGAAGACGCCTGCCACGCACATGCGAGCAGGACTCCTGCGACCACAGATGCGGTCCGACGAGCACGAAGCCGCCGACACGCAGAGACCCCGGGATTGCGAGCGCGCATGCGCTCCTCCTGGGTACGGGTACGAACGGGCGCGCGAGCCGCCGGTTCCCCGGAGGACGCGCCCCTAGCTAGTGAGTGCCACGGCGCGAGCCGGTGGCGGGCGCATCGCCAACGCGAATGCGAGCGAGAGGCCTACGCGGCGCGGGCGCCGGTGCAGACCCGCCGGACGGCGAGCCTGAATCTGCGGGGTGCGCGCACTGCGCAGATGGCGCCGCAGGCGCCGAATCAGTTCGTCGCCGGTGAACAGCCCAAGGGCCACGGCAAACGCAAGCAGGAAGGCCGGCAAGAGCATCGCTGCACCCTCGGGTGCCGCAACGGCCACGCTCAGGAAGAGCGAGACGAGCACGGCGGCCACCAGGCCGCGCGCGTGCAGATGCCGACGGAACATTGGCCGGGATAGTAGACGGGGCAACGCGCTGGCGTCGATCACGCGAGGGTTACGGCGCTTCGGATGAAGGTGTCGCGGACTCGTCGAGCACGAGCGTGCCGTCGGGCAAGCGGTAGACGGTGCCGACCGCCGAACCTTGGCCATCGGCCTGTTGGCCGCTGCTGGGAATGGTGACTTGGCGCTGGCTCTGCGCCGAGCGTGCGTCGTCGGGGGTGGAGCGTTCGGGCGAAGCGACCGACGCTTGTCCGATCGAGAGGCCGGCCACCAGGAACGCGACCGCGAGCACCAGGCCCAGGTCGAACAGGTTCACGAGGCCATCGAGGGGGTCTTCTTGGGGTTCACCGGCCGACCCGTGGCGATGCAGGCCGATCCGGCTCACGCCGCGTCCTTGGCCGTCTCGACCGCGCGCTCCAGCGCGGTCAGGTCCTCGCTGTAGAGCCGCGCGCGCGTGAGCGTGATCGCGAACGACACCGTTCCGATCAAGATGCCGATGACGGTCGCCGCAAACGCCGTACGCAGCTCGTCGGTGAGGGCTGGGATGTTGCCCTTGCCCAGCTCGGTGAGCCCTGGAGCAAGAGGAATCAGCGTGCCCATGAGTCCGACCGCTGGGCCGCCGCGCACCAACAGTCGGGTGCGGTCCAGGCGGCGCTGTACGGCGTGCTCGTAGTCGGTGAGGGCCGCCTCGGAGCGGTCCGGTCGGTCCGCCAGCGCGCGGACCGCGCCCGCGGACTGCCCACTCGGTGCCCCGCGAGAGAGCTCGCCAGCGCGCGCCGGATCAGCGATTGCCTCGACGGCGATCTGCTCGAGCGTGGCACGGCTTCCGCCCAGGTACCGCCGCAGCAGCTCAGTTGCCAGGCGACCGAGTTCGATCACCGTGAGCAGCAGCATCACGAGGGCTGCAATGAGCACTGGCAGCTGCAGGTATCCGACGAGCTGCGAGAGCGCCTCGCCCAGGCCGGCATCGGCCGTCGCCGCCAGCGGCGTGGTCATGGAGCGGCCACCCGTTGGCGCTCGAAGTTCATGCCGGCAACCAGTCCGAGGAGCAGCAGTGCCGCCAACCCAGCAGCCAGCGCCGTGCTGGTGTCTTCCCCGGCCGTTTGCAGGCCAGGTGCGGCAGCGTCGCCGTCGCCCGTGCCGCTGGCGCCGTCGCGGGCGGCGGCCTGGATCACGGTCCCGGACACCCCGGTCCCGGTGCCACTGCCGCCGGTCCCGGTTCCTCCCGGCTGACCGTTGAGGGCACCTGCCGCACCGGCGGTTTGCGAGTTGGGTGCCGCCTGAAGGTCGCGCGTCACGCCGGCGTCGGCGGTGCCGTTGGAGCCTGCTGTGGCTTGCTCCGGGCGATCGGCTGCGGCTGGGTCGTCGTCGCGATCGGTGCCCGAGGTGCGCTCTTGGCGCTGCGCGGCGTCTTCGTCGGTCGGCCGCGGCGAAACCCGTCGCACACCGCCCGCCGTCGTTCCGGTGCTCTGGGGCTCCGGACGGCTGAAGTTCGGAGCACCCTCGCCCCCACCACCGGCGATCACGCCAGCCTCAGGGGTCGTTGCTGCGGGCGTTTGCGTCTTCACGGCGCGCGCGACTTGGGGGATCGGCAGCGGGTAGCCCGCGAAGGCCGGAGCCGCGTACGCGGTCATCCACAGCGGATTGTCGTTGTGGAGCGGGTCGTGCAGCTTGGAGGCCTTCCAGCGGATCATGCCGTTGGACTCCTGCATCGAGGCGAGGTAGTCCAACGGCGATGGGCCGGCCGGAACCCACGTGTGCGGCTCCAGGCCCGCCGCCCACATGCCTCGGACGACCCAGGTCGTCGATGCCGTGTTGGACTCCGGCTGGGGCGGCGCGTCGACGAAGCCCCCATCAGCGGGCAGGTGCGTGGTGCGGATGTAGTCCCAGCCGCGGTCCTCTGCCTTGGTGCGGCCCAGGCCCGCGGCGCGCAGGGCCTCGATGACCGACGCGGTGATGTCTGAGCTGGACTCCGCGGTCAGGCCCCAGCCCCAGCTGCCATCCTCGCGCTGCACGTCTTGCATCCACTGCACCGCACGCGCCACCACCGGCTTGATGGCCGGATCGGGGATGGCAGACAGCGCCATCACGGCAAAGGCCGTGTCGTTGATGCCGCCGCGGGTCGCGCCCGCGCTGTGGGGGAAGGAGCCGTCGGGGAGCTGCCGGCTCACGATCGCGTCGATCAGGTCCACCCCACCGAAGGCGCGGGGATCCGCGCCGGCGGCCAGGGCAACGAGGAGCACGCGTTCAAAGTCGGTGGTGTACTCCAGCTCGCCCGCGTGGACCTGCAGGTACGTGTAGGCGTCCACGCCGCCCGGCTTGGCCTGGTCCAGCGGGTTGATGCCGCCTGCCGCCAGCCCGAGGGCGACCCACGCCGAGAACAGTGGATCGGACGCACGACCTGGCGCCGAGCCGAATCCGCCGTCGAGGTTCTGGTGCTCCTGCATGAACCGCACGGTGCGGTCCAGGCGGCCGGTGTCGAACGTGTTTGCGTTCGGCGCCGCCACCACGGCAGCGGGCATCGCCGACCACGCCGTGACCATCAGCAGCGTCGCCGCGAGCATGCGCCCCGCAGCGCGCAAGGTGCGGGCCGGATCAGTCAACCGCGACTCCGTCGATGCCGACGGTTCCGCTGAGCACGCGCACGCGCAGCGTGCCGCGCGCGACCGCCTTGCTCAGCTGAACCTGGCGGGTGGCGCGGGTCTTTGAGCCCGTGATGCGGTAGACCTCGCGCCGCTTGCCGGAGCGCAGTTCCAGCCGCGCCGAGCGCGTCACGCCCCGCACGAACACCACCGGCCGCCCGGCCGAGAGTTTGATGCTGAGCGTGGCCCCGCGTCGGCCGCGGGCAAGTCCAGCGTTCCACGCTCCCGCGTCAGCGAGAACAGACCATCCCCGCCGGCTCTTCTTCACGCGCGCGGAGCGGTCATCGATCGGAACCAGCATGCTGCCAACGTCGGCGGTGGCAGCGCGCCCGAGCGTGTCGACCACGCTGAGGCGCACCAGCGAGCGGACCCCGGCCGGTAGCCGTAGCTGGGCAGCGGTCGTGGCCGTGCCGGTGGCACGCGTGACGAACGGAGCAGCGGAATCTGCGGCGGGTCGCGAAGCCAGCGTCCAGTCGCGCACGCCGACGCCGGGGGCCGTGACGGCCCAGCTCACGCCAACCAGGCCTTTGGCAGCGCCGCCCGCCGTGAACTGCGGCGCGGTGAGCTGGGGCGCGGCGCCTTGCGCGGGGGCCTGCGTCACGGGCGGGACCGTCGGCGACACCGTGGGCGGGTCGACCTTCGGCTGAACCACCACGAGACCGGGGACCTGGCTCGGCGCGGGTCCTTGGCAGGGCGCCGCACCGACGGTCGCCTTCACGCACACATCGATGCTGTTGGAGGCGACCGCCAAGGGGTGCGCCGCGCCGACCTGATGGCGCGCTTTCAGCCGCTGCCATCCGGTCTGGGTGAACGTGACGGAGGCCGCGCCGTTGCCGGCACTCGCGCCTGGCGTTGCAGTGCCGGCGGGCGCGGGCCGTCCGAGGGCGTCGACGGCGTCTACGGTCGCGCCGGCGTAGGGCTGCTTCGCGGTCTGCGCCTTGCCGTCGGTCGAGGTGACCTGCACGCTCAGCGGCGTTCCCACGACGGCCTCGGCGGGGCCTGCCAGCCACAGCAGCGGTCGGGAGCTGAACGCGTCCATGACCCACAACACCTCGTCGCCCGCCGCCACGCGCACCTGGCAGCCGCCCGTGGGCGTGAACACGCCGTTGACGAGCACGCCCCAGTAGAAGCCCCGGGAGTCGCTTTCGCGCTCGTCGGCCCACTGGCGTAGGTAGTAGTCGTCGGTGCCGGTCGTCCACTTGCCGTCGAAGGTCTTGCCGATCGTCGACAGACCGTCGACCGTCGCCGTGGTGGCTGTGGGCCCCGGGGTCGGGTTGGCACCGTTGTTGGTGCCGTCACAGGTGCGACTCACGGCGTCGCTCGTGGCGCGGATCGCGTGGCCGTCGGTGGTGACGACGTGATCGAAGATCGTCGACTGCGCGCCCTCGACCCGCACGCTCACCGTTGCTGGCGCGGCCACGGCACCGGTGGCCGCGCAGCCCAGGGCAGCGGAGAAGAACATGGTGGCGGCGAGCGCCGTCCGACGAAGTGTGAACAAGATGCCTCGTGCCCCGATCCCCGGGGGCTGCTGGTGCGTAGAGAGATCGCGAGAGGTTTCCTGACTTTCGAGCGGCTGCTGCCACGCCTTCCCAGCTCCGAAGAACCAGTGGCTGCCTTGCGCGCGCACGCACAAGGCCGTGGCGGCCGTATCTCGATCACAGTGGCGGGCCCGTGCCGGGTTTTCACCGGCTTCCCGTCTCACGATCTTTGGGTAGTGGCCGCCCATCGTACCGGGGTCCACGGCCTGCGGACTGTGACGCGCGCATACCCGCCGGGTTCGGCGCGGGTCAAGGGCGGGCTGCGGCAGAGCCGGTAGGCTTGCCCGGCCTCCGGCTTCGGGGAACCTGGTGTGACTCCAGGGCTGACGCGCAGCGGTATGGGCGACGAACGGATCACGTATCCACTGGGCCATGTGGCCTGGGAAGGAGATCCGGGAGGACGACCCCGAGCCCGAACACCCGGCCGAGGAATCAACCCGTCTCGCGATACGACGGGGGCATCTCCCTGCTCGGCGCCGCGCGCCGAACTGGCGTGCCTCCGCTTCAGACCAGGAGCCCCATGACCATTCACCCCACCGCGCGCCTCGGCGCCGCCTTGGTGGCCGCGTGCCTTGCCGCGCTGCCAGCACCCGCGCTCGCCGCCACCCCTGCTGAGGTGTCGGCCGCCGTGCAGGCAGGCTCGGCCTACCTCACGGCGGGCCAAGATGCCACCACCGGGCAGCTCGCCCCCAGCCAGTCGTTTGGCAACGACTGGGCCCACAGCACCGTGGCCGCCACCGGCCGGCACCTGGCCGACGTGACGGCTGGCCCATCCGCACCCAGTGCCCAGGACTTCGTGCTCAGCACGTGGTCGACGTCCAGCATCTCCGCACCGCTGGACCCCGCGACCAATGAGAATCCTGACGGTTGGGGCGTCAACGACTACGCCAAGGCAACCCTCTTCAGCTACGCCGCCGGCCTGGACCCGCAGCGGCTTACGGCGCAGCAGAACACGGTCGCGCAGCTGGCCGCGGCCTACAAGCCAGCCACCGGCGCCTTCGGCAATGGGGCCACCAACGTGACCGCGTTTGCGACGCTCGCGCTCGCGCGCGCCAAAGCGCCGCAGGCCGTGCTCGACCGCGCCTCGGCCTACCTGCGCGATCAGCAGCACGACGATGGCGGCTGGGCGTTCCCGGCGGTCACCTCGCCCGGAATCCGTGCAGCGACCAGCGACATCGACATGACCGGCGTCGTCCTCGCCACGCTCTGTGAAACGGGCACCTCGCCAGCCAGCGCCAGCGTGCAGCGGGGCCTCTCGTTCCTGCGCGGCAAGCAGGTCAGCAGTGGCGGCTTTGACCATGCCAACGGTGCCAGCACCGACAGCGCCGCGTGGGCCGTCTCCGGCCTGAACGCCTGCGGCATCGATCCGCAGAGCCCCCGGTGGACGACGCAGGCCGGCGCAAACCCGATCGACTTCCTCGTGTCCCGGCAGTTCACGTCCGGTCCCAGCGCAGGCGCGTTCCGCTACTTGGCGGGCGACGCGCAGCCGAGCTTCTACTCCACGCAGACCGCGCTGCGGGCACTTGCGGGCGAGGGGTTCTCGGCTGAGCCTCCGGTCCGCGCCACCCCATCGGCTCCGCGCTGGCGCGCCGCTGCGGCGCCTGTGGCCGGGACGGTCACGCCGCACGCGCTCGCCGTCGACGCGGGCAACGGCGACGTGCGGTTCTGCCGCTCGTCGGTGGGCGTCGGCGCCACCGTGGCCGAGCTCCTGGCCGCCGCGCCGCCCGCCTGCACGGCTGGCGCGGCAGACGGTGCCTGGAAGGTTCGCCTCGACCACGATCCCGAGCAGGACCTCGGTGTGCAAACCGTCGGCTTCGGCGACACCGTCACCTTGCGGCGCGTGCTCACTTCGACGGGGTCGGTCCCTGGTGCCGCCGGACCCAAGGGCGACGCGGGCGACGCCGGGCCAGCCGGTCCGGTCGGCGCACCGGGTCCCGCAGGACCGGTTGGCTCGCCCGGCCCGGTCGGCGCTCCCGGAGCGCAAGGTCCTGCCGGACCGCCCGCCCCCACGCTCACGACTGAGGCAGCGCGTGCAGCCGTGTCCTGCAAGCGCGTGGGGTCGCGGTGGGTGTCCTGCGCGATCAAGGGCGCAAGCAAGGCCGTGGCCGGAAGCACCGCCACGCTCCAGCGCAGCGGCCGCACCTACGCCTCGGGCAAGCTCTCGCGGATGACCGCGAGGCGCAAGCTCGTCGCGGGGACCTACACGCTGCGCGTGACGAAGCTGAAGTCCTCGACCGAGCTGCGCGTGGTTCTGCGCAAGTAGCGCGGCGTTGGTGGC
>JAEMRF010000526.1 GCA_016463515.1 Solirubrobacteraceae bacterium
GGCGAGTACTGGACCAAGAGCGAGCGCGATGCCCTGGAGGCCGCCCGCGACGCCGGGACCCACATCTACAACTTCGGTGCCAACACCGCCTATTGGCGCGTGCGCTACGAAACCGCCGAGGGCCAGCCGGCCAAGAACGCCACCGAGGCGCGCGTGCTGGTGTGTTACAAGACCGTCGAAGGCGGCGGCAGTGCTCAGCCGACGATCGCCGGGAAGGCCGACCCGGTCGAGCCGACCACCACGTGGCGCGACCCAGGCAAGGGCGCCGGCATCAGCCCGCCCGGTACGACCGCCGCCACACCCTCGACCTACGCTGGCAACAACCGCCCCGAGCGCACCCTGCTCGGCGTGCAGTACATCGGCGATGACGACTCACGCAGCCGCGGACTGACCGTCCCGGCCGACAACGGGCAGGGCGAGTTCGCCGGCCACCGCGCGTGGCGCAACACGACCGTGCCCAAGGGCGGCACCACACTCGGTACCGCCTTGGTCGGTTGGGAGTGGGACGGCATCCCGGCGGCCGGTCAGCCGTTCAGCGGCCCGGCGCCCGCCGTGAAGTCCGGCACCAAGCTGCAGCGTCTCTCTGAGACCGACCCGCGGCAGAACGCGCCGGCTGGAGCAGAGACGGCGTACGTGCTCGACGCCGGCCGGACCTACAGCGGCCGAGGCGCGTCGGCAGCCCCGCCGAGCGGCGGCAACCCCTACGCCCACGCCGTGACCTACACGGCGCCCAGCGGAGCCTTGGTGTTCTCGGCGGGCACCATCCACTGGTCGTGGGGCCTTGGCCCGCACCACCTCGACAGCAACACCGACACCTACGCGCTGGATCCCGTCGATTCGTCGCTGCCTCAGATCCGCCAGGCGACCGCCAACCTGCTGGCCGACGGCGGCATCCGCCCGACCACGCCCGTCGGGGTCGTGGTCGACGAGGTCACGCCGCCGCCGACCACGCCGGGCCCGACCACGCCGTCGCCCACCACGCCCGTTCCCACCACGCCAACGCCGACCACCCCGTCCCCGACGACGCCGGTGCCAACGACGCCGGGCCCGACCACGCCAGTGCCGACGACACCGCAGGACACGACGGCCCCGACGCTGACCGTCGCGGTGACGAATTCGTCGAGCCGACTGCTGGGCTGGACCTACATCTCAAAGCGCGACCGGAAACTCGACGTGAGGGTCAGTGTCGCGTCGACAGAGAAGAGTGGACCGGTCAGCATGAAACTCACCCTGAAAGACGCAACCGGCGTATTGGGCACAGCGTCAACTTCGGTGCAGCCCGGGAAATCGGCCACGACCTCGATCGCCGTTGACGCTACGGCGTTCAAACGGATTTCGGGCAGCACGTATCGGGCGTCCACCCTGACCGTTATCGGAACCGATTCGGCAGGGAACGCTCGGACCGTTAATGTGTCGCTGCGACTGCGCGCTTCGTAACGCCACGTAGCGCGCAGCGGCTACCCACCACTGCGCGCAGCCCAGCTCTGCGCCTTGTCACCAACGGTCCCAGAGCATGAGTTCTCCGAACGAGCCGCAGTCGCGTCGTACCTTTTTGAAGCGCAGTTCCGTCGGCGTGGCCGGCTCGGCGGTCGCCGGCGGCCTGCCGGTGATCGCGTTCGGAGCCAACGCCGCGCTTGCCGCCGACGAGGCTGCCGCAAATCCGGTCGTCCGCGAAAACCGGTTCGCTGACGCCTCCACCTTCTCGACGCAGTTCCGTGTCGAGAACATCTCGTCGGTCGTCGAGGGGTACGCGCGGCGCACGTCGGTCAACCTCGGTGAGCCGATCGAGCTCGCGATCTCGGGCCCCAACCGCTACCTGCCGCCCGCCGATCAGGAGCCCGTCGAGGCCGTCGACGTCGAGCTGTATCGCCTTGGGTACTACGACGGCAAGGGCGCGCGCCTGGTCTGGAAGACCGCCAAGCCCGTCTCGACCTGGCAGCGCTTCAACGAGGCAGGCGAGCCGGTCAACGAGTGGGAGGGCGGCAACGAGCCGCCGATCGGCCCGATCGACCCGGCCACCGGCCTGCTGGGCCGCAAGAACAACAAGACCACGCTGACCATCCCGGGCGATGCTGCTCCGGCCAGCGGCGTCTA
>JAEMRF010000527.1 GCA_016463515.1 Solirubrobacteraceae bacterium
CGGCAAGGACGGCAGCGCGGGCACCACCGCCGTCGGCAGAGCGGGGCTCCCCGGCGGAACGGGGGTCGTCGGGGGCGTGGGAGTCGTCGGGGGCGTCGGCGGCGTTACCTCCGGGACCGGCTCGCAGTCGACCAGCGTGTCGATCGCGTCGAACGTGCCTGGGTCGTTGCCGGCGCCGCAGTCCACGGTGTCGGCCTCACCCTCCTTCACCGCGAACACGTCGTCGCCGAGACCGAGGATCAGCGTGTCGGTGCCCGCACCGCCGGTCACGGTGTCGTTCTGCGTGCCGCCGGTCAGCACGTCCGCTCCCCCAGCGCCGTCGAGCGTGTCGTTGCCGGCGCCGCCGTCGATCACGTTGGCACCCGCGTTGCCGGTCAGCGTGTCGTTGAGCGAGCTGCCGACCGCGTTCTCGATCGGGTCGTTCAGGACCTCCTCACCGAGGCCCGCGCCGGCCGCCAGCGACTGCGTGACGCCGACGGTACGGTTCGGTTCGTCGAACGCCACGGTGTCGACGCCCGGGCCGCCCGTGTATTGGTCCGTCCCGCGGCCGCCGCGCAGCGTGTCGGCACCGTCGCCACCCAGGAAGAGCTCGGTGTGCAGTTCTGCGCCTCGGAGTTCGTCGTTGCCCGGACCACCCTCGTACTGAAAGATCTGGTTGGGGATCCCCGAGCCGAGGAAGGTGTCGTCGCCGCTGGTTCCCCTGATGCCTTCGATGGCGCTGAAGGTCGTCACGCTCGGCAGGGTGCCCGCCGACATGTCGAAGGTGCGGCCCACGCTCTCGTTCTCGTAGGAGTACGTGTCGTGGTCGTCGCCCCCCAGCACGCTGTCGGTGACGCCGCTCCCGCCGATCAGCACGTCGTTGCCGGCGTCGCCGAACAGCTCGAGATCGTCGCCTGAACCACCGTCGAGCACGTCGTCGCCAGCGCCGCCGTCGAGCACGTCGGCATCGCCGAGGCCCTCGATCCGGTTCGGCCCAGCGTCGCCGAAGATGATGTCGGCCAGGAGCGTCCCGGTCACATCTTCGAAGCCCTGATCGTCCTCGCCACCGTCGACGGTCTCGCCGCCGGGGGCATTGCCGAGCCTGAACGTCACCCCGGTGCCGCGCCCGTCGTTGAACGAGATCCGGTCGCGGCCAGCGCCGCCGTTTGGGATGTCGAGGCCTGGGCCAGGCTCGATGACGTCGTCGCCGGGGCCGCCGGTGAGCGTGTCCGAACCACCTTCGCCGAAGAGGTCGACGCCGACCGGCACCTGCGACCCGACCGACACCGAGTCGTCGAGCGGGCCGGCTTTGACCTCCATCCGCATCGAGCGGCCCGCGACCACGCGCGGGCAGCTCACCGAGACGGCCGAGGGCTGCGTGCAGCCGGCGCTCTGCGCGCCGGACGTGAGCGTGATGTCGCCGCCAACGACGCTGAAGAACTCCAGGCGATCGGCGCCGATGGCCTTATCCAGGAACACGTCGTTGACGGTGCTCGAGGTGTCGGTCAGCCGGAAGGCCACGACGGTACCGCCGCCATCGAAGACGCGGTCGACGGTTGGGGCCGCCGAGGCCTCGGCGGCGATGCCCAGTGAGAGCGCGAGCGCCAGCGTGGCGAGGCCGGGGGATCTCCTCATGATCGTCGACCCTACCGCCGACGCGCCACAACGCGAAATGCTGTGCGGCCCCCGCGCCCGCGGGTCGGCGCTCACCTTCGCGGGCGCCCCTTCAGGACACGTTCACCCCGTAGTCGCGGGCGATCCCGCCAAGGCCCGCCGAGTAGCCCTGCCCGACGGCCCGGAACTTCCACTCACCGTTGTGGCGGTAGACCTCGCCGAAGATCATGGCGGTCTCGCGAGAGGCGTCCTCGGTCAGGTCAAACCGCGCAAGCTCGGCGTCGTTTTCGAGGTTCACCACCCGGATGAACGCGTTGCGCACGTCCCCGAAGTTCTGCGAGCGCGCCTCGGCGTCGTGGATCGACACCGGGAACACGATCTTCGTGATCTCTCGGGACAGTCGCTCCAGGTCGATCTCGATGGCTTCGTCGTCGCCGTCGCCCTCACCGGTGAGGTTGTCGCCGGTGTGCACGACCGTCTCATCGGGCGACTTCAGCTGGT
>JAEMRF010000528.1 GCA_016463515.1 Solirubrobacteraceae bacterium
ACGGCGCAGGCCATCAGCGTGAGCGAGGCGACCGGGACGCGCCAGCCCGGCGCGATCCGGACGGCCGACGGGCCCACGTACGAGCCCTTCTTGGGCATCACGAGCGCGAGCACGCCCGCCAGGAACAGGCCTTGGAGGCCGAGGAGGATGGGGTAGTGGGCCAGGTTGGCGAGCGGTCCGTCGTCGCGGCCCTGGTCCAGGTGCAGCGAGATGTCCCAGTAGACGCCGAAGAACGCCAGCCCCAGCGAGCCCCAGCCGATGGCCGCGGGCACTGCCGCCCAGCCGGGCAGACCCTCGCGGTTGCCGACCCAGTCGCCGATGGTGGTGAGCAAGGTGGTGCGCCCGCTGCGGTGCAGCCAGGCCACGAGCAGTACGGCGGCGGTCATGCTGCCGGCAAACAGCGTGGCGAGGATCAGCTGCGTGGTCGGCGCGCCCCCGGCCGGCTGCGCGCTCTCAGAAGCCACCGAGGCGAGCGGAACGGTGAGATGCGCGGGAAGCAGTGACATCGGGGGTGCCCTTTCGTCGGGCCCTGGGAGCGGGGCGCCAACAGCGATCTGGGGGTTGGATCGCCGGTTACGGTCGCGTAACATACACACCTGTAACGCAAGGAGCAAGGTGCCTTCTACGCCATGACCACCGCGCATGGGAAACTTCCCCGGATGTCACGTTCGTCCCGGAGCCGCAGCCGTCCTCGCATGTCTGCGGCCGAACGGCGTGAGCAGCTCCTCGACGTCGCCCTCGAGATCCTCTGCGATCAGGGGGCCGAGGCGCTGTCGATCGACGCGATCGCCAAGGGTGCCGGGATCACCCGGCCGGTGGTCTACACGCAGTTCGGCGATCTGCCCGGGCTCCTGCACGCGCTCGTGGAGCGCGAGGAGGCCAAGGTGCTGCAGCAGCTCGCCAAGGCGATCCCCGTCTCCGTCGGTGAGGTCGAGCCCGACGACGTGATCGTCAACGCGATCGCCGCGTTCCTCGCGGCCGTGGCCGAGCGCCCGCGGACCTGGCAGATCGTGCTCACGCCGCCCCAGGGGATGCCGCGCTCGCTGCACGACAAGGTCGTGGAGCGCCGCGAGGCCGTCGTCGAGCAGATCACGCCACTGATTGCTTGGGGCGTGACAAAGCGCGGCGGGCCAGCAGGGCTCGATCACCGCCTGCTCGGTCGGATCATCCTCGTGCTGGCTGAAGAAGCCGGTCGGCTCGTGATCACCAAGCCCGACCAGTTCCCCCCGGAGCTGCTCGTGGAGCAGTCGCGCGTGCTCGTCTCCTCGCTGAGTACCGAGGGGCTGGCCGGCGTGGCAGCCACTCCGGGTTCCGTGGGCACGCCACCGAGTGAGGAGACAGGTCTTCGCGTTGCCGAGGCCGCCGCGGGGGCTACCGGTGCAGCGAAGACTGAGCCTAAGGCTGACGTTGAGGGTGAGTCTTCGGGCTCGCCCAAGCCCAAGGCCAGGGCCAAGTCCTCGTCGCGATCTCGCTCCCGCAAGGCCTAGATGAGCCAACCGGGGGCGGAGCCGCAGGTCGCGCTCTACTACGACCTGGGTTCGCCGTACGGCTATCTGGCGGCTGAGCGCATCGAGGCGCTGCTCGGGCGCGAGGTCGAGTTCCGGCCGGTGCTCCTTGGGGCGATCTTCGGCAAGCGGGGCCACGGATCGTGGTCGCTCACACCCTTGCGCGACGACGGTATTGCCGAGGTTGAGCGCCGCGCTGCGCGCTACGGGCTTCCGCCCGTCCGTTGGCCCGAGCCATGGCCTGGCAACGGGCTCTTCGTGATGCGAGCGGCGATCGTGGCCGATCAGATGCGCCGTGGCAAGGCATTTGCGCTCGCGGCCTACCGCGCGGCGTTCGTGGAAGGCCGAGACCTGTCGCAGCTTCGCGAGATCGACCGCATCGCGACCGACGTGGGCCTCGACGCCGTGCGGGTGGTCGAAGAACTCTCCAATCCACGCGTGAAGCAAAAGCTGGTCGACGCGACGACCGCAGCCTGGGAGGCCGGCGTGCGCGGCGTGCCGACCGTGCTGGTGGGCGACGTGCCCTACTTCGGCGACGATCAGCTCGACCTGGTCGCCCGCGACCTCGCAGGCTTAACCGCCGCCCCG
>JAEMRF010000128.1 GCA_016463515.1 Solirubrobacteraceae bacterium
TGGTGTCGCCTCGCCCCCAGGCATCGACCACGCGCGGATCGACGTACGACCCGCGCGCCACCGCAAGCGTGTTTCCCAGCGCGTCGGCGACTTCGCGCAGCACGCCGGTTGCCACCCGCTCGCGGTCGCGGCGCGAGGCCGGGACTTTCGCGTGCGCGAGCAACGTCGCGGCCAAGACCGTCCCGTTCCACGTCCGAAAGTCCTTCGCCGTGACCGCAGTCCCGCTCGCGGTTTGCAGGTACGCGTTCAGGTCGGAGGCGCGGACCGCGCTCCAGCGGCCCAAGTCTCGGCTTGAGAACAGCCGCGGGTGCACATCGGACCGGCGCCGCTTGAGGCGCACCACCAGCTCGGCCACGCGTTCATCCGAGGCACGCTCGACCCTGCGCTTGCCGTGTTTGGCGGTGTAGTCAAACACGATCACGCCGCTGCGGCGCACGGTGACGTGGCTGCGCAGCAGCGTCGTGAGACCGAACGTGCGGTGCTGCGCGGCATAGCGCTCGCTCCCGACCCGGAAGAAGCCCGCATCAAGGAGCTGCACCAGTCCAGCGAGCACCGTCGCGCGTTCCAGGTTGGTGGGGTCCAGGTCGCGAGCCACGCTCTCCCGCATCACGTCCAGGCGCGACGCAAAATCCTCCATCCGAGCGAATTTCGCGCGGCTGCGACTGGTCGACCAGGCGTCGTGGTATCGGTACTGGCGCCGACCAGCGGCATCGACGCCCGTCGCCTGGATGTGTCCATTCGGGGTCGGGCAGATCCACACGTCGGTCCACGCAGGCGGCAGCACCAGCGCCCGAACCCGTTCGTATGACGCTGCACCGGTGAGCTTTCGGCCGCGGGCGTCGAACAGTTCAAACCCTTTGCCACGTCTGCGCAGCGACCAGCCAGGCGCCGACGGGTCGCTACGCCGGACGCGCGGCAACGGTCAGGCGTGCTGGCCCGCGTGCGAGCCTTCCGCGATCTCCTCGACGACCTTCGCGCTGAAGGCATCGAGATCGTCGGGCTTGCGACTGGTCACGAGACCTTGGTCAACCACCACCGGCGCGTCGGTCCACTCAGCACCGGCATTGCGCAGATCGGTCTGCAGTGACGGCCAGGACGTCATCTTGCGCCCGCGCACCACACCCGCCTCGATCAGAAGCCAGGGAGCGTGGCAGATCGCAGCAACCGGCTTACCGGCATCGAAGAAGGCGCGGGTAAACGAGACCGCAGCACCCTCGGTCCGCAGGGAGTCCGGATTGTGGACTCCGCCCGGAAGGACGAGCGCATCGAAGTCGGAAGCGTCGGCGTCGCCGACCAAGCCATGTGCCTGCTCGACCGCTGCCGGCTGATCGTGATCGAACGTCTTGACCGCCAGCTCGTCGATGGTGAGCAGCGTGACCTTGCCACCGGCGCGTTCGACGGCATCGCGTGGCGCCTGGAGCTCCACGCGCTCGACTCCATCGGTAGCGAGGAATGCGACGTTCTTGCCTGTGAGAGTTTGCGACATAAGCGCCTCCGTAGTGATCTCAGCGGGTCGTCAGCGTAGGTCCGAGCTGTCAGGCGGACCGTCCGATCAAGCGGTCAGCGCTGTGCGCCTCTGCATGGACCCATGCCGCTGGCGCAGCCCGCTCACTTCGCGCCCGCCTTCTTGCGCAGCTTGTCGGCGATCTCCTGGATCTCCTCAGGCTCATAGCTGGGGGCGAACACGTCTGGTTGCGGAAGCGGATCCTCCGGCCGTGGGCGCGATTCGGGATCGTCGTCGACGACTTCGAGCGGCTTGCCCGTCTCCGGGTGCAGTCCGTTGAAGACCGCGGCCATCTCCGTGAAGTCGCTGGGCGAAAACCGGTAGATGCGAGCGTCGTCACCGTTCTCGATGTGCGGCTGGCACTCGGGGATCTTGTCGGTCGGGATCCGCGGCGACGGGAAGAGCTTGGTGAGGTCGGCTCCGGTGAGGTGCTCCAGCGCTCGAGCGTAGGCGACTTGGTGCACACCGCCGCGCACCAGCAGGTAGCCGGTGAGCGCTCGGGCTACCGGATGGTCGACCGACTCGTAGACCCTCAGCTTGCCACTGCGCGCGCCGGTCTCCAGGAAGAAGTTGTGCGTGAGGTCGGTGATCAGGTCGCCCGTGCTCACGACGTTGTCGCCAGTCCACGGCATGCCACGCGAATCCTGAGGAAGCACCCCTTTGCCACCGTTGACGAAGTGATGCGGGTTGCCAGATTGGGGTCCGCCTTTCAGCGGCGTTTCTGCCGGATCCGGGGTGGCGGTGGCTTCGGTGTCGGTGAGCATCGTGCCAATGGCGTGCCCGACGAGCTCGATGTGGCCGTACTCCTCGGCCGCGATGTTCGCGATGAGGTCGTAGAACGGCCGCGTGCCCTTGCGGTCGCGGTAGTTGAACGACTGGAAGGTGTAGTTCATCAGCGTCGACATCTCGCCGAACTTGCCGCCCATGAGCTCTTGGACCACCGCGGCGCCGGCGGGGTCGTAGGTGGAAGGCGGCGGCAGCTCGGTGAGCAGCCGATCGAAGCGATGGATCATGGGGAACTCCTTTGGCCCCGAGTGGGTTCGAGGCGTCGCCCTCAAGGCAACCGCACCGTTCGCCGGTGGTCTGGGTCAGCGCTGGGCGGCACGCCAACACGGTCGCACCGGTTTGGGCGGGCTTTGGCGGGTGTCACGCAGAACGCGCCGTGCCTGGTTTTTCGGCGCTGGCCCTTGCGCCGGCAGGCCTACGCTGCCTACATGACCCGTCGCCCTTTCGCCGCACGTCCGGCCCGGTCGCGCAACCCGTTTGCCGTGCGCTCGGCGTCGGACTCGTTGGCCGGTGGCCAACGGCATGCGCCCGAGCAGCCCTGGTTTCTGCGCGGCCCGGTCTCGACGCCAGCTCAGATCCTGGCGCACGGCGCAGCGATCCCGATCCGGCTGCTGGCCCGCGAACGCCAGCCGGCGGTCGCCGAGCCAGAGCTGCTGCACCCAGGTGACCGCCCGCCAACCGCCGGTCGCCTCCTGCTGCTCTTTGACGGCGGGTGTGGCATCTGCCTGCACTCGCGCGACGTGATCGCCGTCTTGGACCGCCGGCACCGGCTCGCCTTTGATCGCATCGCTCGCCACGACGGCGGTCTGCTGTCCGACGTGCCCGAGGCAGAGCGGTACGGGTCGTGGCACGCCATCCATCCCGATGGGACCCTGGAACATGGCAGCGTCGCGCTGGCCAGCACCGTCGCAGCGCTCCCAGGCGGCCGCATGCTTTCGTGGCCGCTACGCCGCCTCCCGGGTGCCGCCGATGCGGGCTACCGCTGGTTCGCTCGCAACCGGGGCTGGATCAGCCGAGGAAGTGGGCTGATCAACCACCCCGAGCGCGATCCCCGTGAACAGCCTTCCCATCCCGACCACGGGGCCACGACGAACGGCTAGCTCGCGGTCGCCGCTGCGCGGCTAGTAGTTGGCCGGCGGATCGCTGGCTGGAAAGGATTCCTCGCTCTCCTGATCGACCTGCTCGTCTTCCGCAGGTGGGTCGATGGTCGACGGATCGTCCTGGGCAGGCGGCGTGGCGCCCGGCCGTGGCGGCTCGCGCGGCTCGTCGTCGCGGTCAGGGCGGTGGGTCTTGGTCATGGCGTACTCCGTGCTTGCGGTGGGTCTTGGACGCTACGGCCGATTCGCAGCGACAAGGCGAGCGAACGCGGGCAACGGGGAGCAGCAGTCGGGCGTGTGTGAGCGCCCGGGGCTGACCCTTCGGACCCGTGGGACCGCGAGATGAGCGGGTCTACGGTCGAGGTGGAGTCAACTACACGGAGACCACATGAAAGCCCTCACCTGGCACGGACGCGGCGACGTTCGCGTGGATACGCACCCGGATCCCAAGATCCTGGAACCCACCGACGCGATCATCAAAGTCACATCGACGGGCATCTGCGGTTCAGACCTGCACCTCTACGCGGTGCTCGGTGCGTTCCTGGACCCCGGCGACATCCTCGGCCATGAGCCGATGGGGATCGTGGAAGAGGTCGGGTCGGACGTCCCGGATCTGAAACCGGGCGACCGCGTGGTGGTTCCCTTCAACATCTCCTGCGGACACTGCTGGATGTGCGACCACGGTTTGCAGTCGCAGTGCGAGACCACCCAGGTCCGCGAGCACGAGAGCGGCGCCGCGCTGCTCGGCTACACCAAGCTCTACGGGCAGGTGCCCGGCGGCCAAGCGGAATACCTGCGCGTCCCGCAGGCGCAGTACGGGCCGATCAAGGTGCCGGATGGTCCCTCAGACGACCGCTATCTCTACCTCTCCGATGTGCTCCCGACCGCGTGGCAGGCCGTCGACTACGCCAACGTGCCGCAAGGCGGGTCGGTCGTGGTGCTCGGCCTGGGACCGATCGGCGAGATGGCGACGCGCATCGCGCAGCACCGTGGCGCGGGCACCGTGATCGGCATCGATCTGGTGCCCGACCGGCTGAAGCGGGCCGCCTCGCACGGCGTTCAGACCATCGACCTGTCGGCGGTCGACGACGCAAAAGCCGCAGTCATGGAGCTCACGAACTTCCGGGGCCCGGACTCCGTGATCGACGCGGTGGGGATGGAAGCTCACGGCGCGCCGATCGGCAAACTCGCGCAGCAGATCACGGGGCTACTGCCCAAGAGCCTTGCGCAGCCGCTCATGAAGAACGCCGGCGTCGACCGCCTGAGCGCCCTGCACCTCGCGATCGATCTCGTGCGTCGAGGTGGCACGGTCTCGCTGTCTGGCGTGTATGGCGGCGCCGCCGATCCGATGCCGATGCTGGCCATGTTCGACAAACAGATCACGCTGCGAATGGGGCAGGCCAACGTCAAACACTGGATCGACGACCTGCTGCCGCTGCTGGAGGGCGAGGATGTCCTCGGCGTGGAGGACTACGCCAGCCACCGCCTCCCCCTGAGCGAAGCCCCCAAGGCCTACGACGCCTTCCAGAAGAAGCTCGACGGGGCGTTCAAGATCATTCTCGAGCCGCACCAGTAGCGCCGCTTGCGCGCGCTACGCGGGTGTGGCGTCGTGGGCGGCGAGGTCGCGCAGCCCCGCCTCGACGGCGTCCAGCCACCGGCCGACGTTGCGGCGCGCCTGCGGCGTGTCCGGATAGCGGCAGCGCAGGTGCAGTCCGGACTCGTCGACGGCAAACCAGATCATCACGCCGTCGGTGCGGATGGCAGCCGAGACGTATTTCGGCTCGGACGCTTGTGCCCGTGGCACCGGCAGCCGGCGTGCATCCAGCCACGAGACCGCGAACAGTCCGGGGGTAGACAGCAGCTCGCCGTAGGGCGCCAGAATGGGAGCCAGAGGCCACGACCCCAGCCGCGTTGCCTCAGCGACCGCGGCAATACAGCTCGAAGGGTCTGGGTCGCTGGACTCGATCACGGCGTTGGTGATGAACCAACCGCACGCCTCGCGCCAGTGCACGTCGTGCCGGCTGTGGACCGGAAAGACCGCGCGAAACGGACGTCCCGATAGGGCCATCGTGGCCTGCGTCAGCACCGAGATCCCAAGGCCGATCAGACGCACACCGCGCTCTCGTGCGATGGCCGTGAGCCGCTCAGTGGACTCGGCATCGAGCACGTCGCGCACCTCGACGACCTCGGTTGGCACTGGCGAGAGCTCGCCGAGCGGCAACGGAAACGTCGGCATGTCTCCCCCGCCCGCGCCCAGAATGTCGGCCCAGCGGCGGTGGATCTCCTCGGGCGCCGGCGGCATCGCGTCAAGCTCAGCGGTGTGCTCGGCAAACCCTGGGGCTTTCGGCAGGTCTACACCTGGCTCGCGCCCCTCGCGCAGGTCGTCCAGGCAGGCGAGCAGGTCGCGGGCCAAGATCACAAGCGACCACATGTCGACGTGCGCGTGGTCGGAGCCGATCACGAGCTCCGGGCGCCGATCGTCCTCGGTGGCGTCCGGCTCGACCACGCACAGCCGGTGCGACGGCCGCTCAAACGGCGCGCAGTGGGTGTCGAAGACTTCGCGGAGCACCTCACGGGTGCGGCGTCCAGGCGCCACGACATGGTGCTGCCACTCGCCGGGTGACACCTCGAGCTCGTGGAGGACCAACTGCTGATCCTCACCGATCGAGAACGCCGTGCGGAGGGTCTCGTGGCGCAGGACTACCGCGTCCCAGGCGGCACCGAGCTGCTCGCGGGACGCAAGCGGCGTGGTCAGCCGGAAGGCAATGGCCATCCAGGAGCCTGGGCGCTGACCCCCACCAACGTGGCGACCCTGGTCGTACGACACGGGCAGCGCGCGGCCCAGCCGCGGTGCAGCGAGCACCGCGTAGCTGAAAAGCTGGCCGCTGACCAGGTCCATCTGGGCCACGTTGGTCAGCCGCATGCCGCGTACCCTACGTGGTCCAACACACGTCTCACCGGATTTCCACTGCCCACCCTCCTCATCGACGACGCCGCCCTCGATTACGAGGTCGTCGGCGACAGCGGCCCGCTGGTGGTCCAGCTCCACGGACTCACCTCCAGCCGAGCCCGCGATGCGCAGCTCGGACTCGACCTGCCCATGGCGCTGCGTGGGCACCGCGTGCTCAGATACGACGCCCGCGGGCACGGCGGCTCGACCGGAAGCAAGGTGGCGTCCTCCTACACCTGGCCGCAGCTGGCGGACGACCTGCTCCGCTTGCTCGAGCATGTGGTCGAGCCAGGCGAGCAGGTGCATGGCGTCGGCCCGTCGATGGGATCGGCGACCCTGCTGCATGCCGCGCTCCTGGACCCAACGCGGTTCGCGAGCCTCACGCTCGTCACGCCGCCGACCGCGTGGGAAACTCGTGTCGGCCAGCGCGCGAACTACCTCGTAAACGCGGATCTCGTCGAGCGCGAGGGCATCGAAGCGTTCGTTGAACTCGGCCTCACCTCGCCGATCGTGCCAGCCATGGCCGACGCTCCGACCACCAAGCCCGCCGTGTCCGAGGAGCTCCTGCCGGCGCTGCTGCGCGGGGCTGCAGCCTCTGATCTCCCGGCACCGCGGGAGCTTGCCGAGATCGACGCCCCCACGCTCGTGCTCGCGTGGAGCGACGATCCCACACATCCCGAGAGCACCGCGACCATCCTCGCCGACACCCTCCCGAACACGCGGTTGGTGATCGCCCGGACGCCCTACGGCGTGATGGCGTGGCCAGGACTCTTCGCCGACCACGTCACCGGCCACGCCCCAAGCTCCGTCGGCGTCTAGCGCCCCCGACGCTCGGGTCCGGCGCCTCGCTGAGTGATCAGTGCAGCGCCTCGGACTTCGACGGATCCCAGTCCGCGCCGGCTTCCAGGTCCGGAGCGCCGACTGCGGCGTCGCTGGCCCACGGGTCCCCGACCTTGGCCCGGTAGGAGAAGTAGAGCAGCGACTGGACGAGCGCCGTGAACGAGTAGATCAGCGCGAGGACCACGCCGCCCACCACGACCGAGATCGGACCAGCGACCGACGGATCCCCGATGAGTTCGCTCAGCAGGAGGATGGGGATGGCAAGCAACAGTGCTGGAACCAGCGCGAGGACGAAGATCAGGATGGAGTACCCGAACGTGCGCCACCAGCCCGCGGCCCGGACCAGGCGGTAACTCGACGACAGACTGTCCAGCGGCCCCGTGTTGGTGAGCGCGGCGATCTGTGGTCCGAAGAGCAACGCGACGGAGAGGTAGATGCCTGGGACGATCAGCGCGAGCATGCCCGCAATCGTGGCGAGGGTGTAGCAGAGTGCGGCACCCAGGACGGTGAGAAACGCTCCGCCGCCGAGGCGAAGGGCACTGCCCGTCCTCACGTTCTCCCCCGCCGCGAGTGCCACCACGGCTCTGGCATGGGCGGCGGTGACGAGGGAGGCTCCGATCAGGCTCACGACAAGCGTGTCAACGACCTCCCACTCAGGTGTTGCAAGGCCTTCTGGATCGTTGAAGCCCCCACCGAGCAGGCCCGTGAACAGCAGCTCCATGGGAAGAATGACGACCAGCGCGGCCACGATGAACACCGATGGCTTGGACAGCCAGATCTTCACCGCGGAGCCAAACAGCGGCCCCACCGTCTTGTGATCAGTCAGCGCATAGCGGCCGGTGTCTGGATAGTCAGTCCGAGGTTGCATCCGCGGGACCGTACCCCGCACCGGC
Source organism: Solirubrobacteraceae bacterium (assembly GCA_016463515.1). GTDB lineage: Bacteria > Actinomycetota > Thermoleophilia > Solirubrobacterales > Solirubrobacteraceae > JAGIBJ01. The sequence continues at coordinate 8,071 of JAEMRF010000128.1, forward strand.
CACGTGGCTGGTGAACGCATCGGCTCAAAAACCAACAGAGCCGGTCAGCGGCACCGCCCGCGCGCTACTCCACTGTGTGCTGCTGCCACCAGCGGTTCAGGCCGCCCCACATACCTTCGAACGGCGAGGCCC
>JAEMRF010000129.1:0-6809 GCA_016463515.1 Solirubrobacteraceae bacterium
GTGCAGTTCGGAGCCACCGGCTTCGCGGGACTGCTCACGGCCGAGTACCTGGCCGAGCATGCTCCGGCGTCGCTGCGGTGGGCGCTGGCGGGCCGCAACCTGCGCAAACTCGAAGATGTGCGCGATCGCCTCGCGAAGGTCGCTCCGGATCGCCCGGCGCCCGAGCTGATCGAAGTCGCGCTGACCGATCAGGCAGCGCTCGATGAGCTCGCCGCCAAGACCAAGGTCCTGGTGACCAGCGTCGGGCCCTACGCCATCCACGGCCAGCCACTGGTCGCCGCGGCGGCCAAGGCCGGCTGCGACTACGTCGACATCACCGGCGAACCGCAGTTCGTCGACGACATGTACCTCAAGTACCACGACGAGGCCTTGGAGACGGGCGCGCGTCTGGTGCACTGCGCTGGGTTTGACTCCGTCCCGCACGACCTGGGTGCGCTCTTCACCGTGCGCCAGTTGCCACACGACTTCCCCATCGCGGTGACCGGCGCCGTGCGCGCCAACGCCGAGTTCTCCGGTGGCACGTTCCAGTCGGCGATCGGTGGCTTTGCGGCCATGGGCGAGGCGCAGAAGCTCGCCAAGCGCCGGCGCGAGCGCGAGCTGGCGGAGCACCCGAGTCCCAAGCGCCGTGTGCGTCCGGTCGCTGGCAAGCCGCGCCGCGACGAGAGCACCGGCCGGTGGCTGGCGCCGCTGCCCACCATCGACCCGGCGATCGTGGTGCGCTCCGCCGCGGCGCTCCCCGAGTACGGCCCCGACTTCACCTACGAGCACACGATGTCGGCCAAGCGCCTGGCGACCGTCGCCGGGCTCGGGATCGGCGCGGGTGCCCTGCTCGTGGCGGTGAAGATCCCGCCGGTCCGCAACTTGCTCAAGAAGGTCAAGGCGGCGGGCACCGGTCCTGATGAGGCCCGCCGCGAGCAGTCGTGGTTCACCGTGCGCTTCACCGGCAAGGCCGCCGGCAAGACCGTGATCACCGAGGTGCGCGGCGGCGACCCGGGCTACGACGAGACGGCCAAGATGCTCGCCGAATCTGCCCTGTGCCTGGCCTTCGACGACAACCCCGAGACCGCTGGTCAGGTCACCACCGCGGTGGCCATGGGCGACCACCTGCTGGAACGCCTGCAGGCGGCTGGAATCTCGTTCACGGTCGTGTCGCCCGCAAACTAGCGACACTCCGAGAATTCGTCGATTGACGAGCTGGCGTAAAGGCGCGGCGGCGCGCTAAATATCAGGCCATGAAGGTCTTCCTGACTGGGGGAACGGGGTTCATCGGTGGCGCAGTTGCCCGCCAGCTCCGCGACCTCGGACACGACGTCGTCGCGCTTGTTCGATCACCGCAGAAAGCCGACGACCTGCGCCGTATCGGCGCCACCCTGATCGAGGGCGATCTCTCGGATCCCGCCGCGATCACCGCGGCAGCGAAGGGGTGCGACGTCGCGATCCATGGCGCCGCGATCTACCGCGTGGGCGTCACCTCGTCCGAGGCCAAGCAGCTGCGAGAGGCCAACGTCGACGGGACCCGTCACGCCCTCGCCGGGATCCTCGACGCTGGCGTGCAGCGCGTGGTCTACGTCTCCACGGTCGGGGTGTTCGGCAACACCAAGGGCCAGGTCGTCGACGAGACGTATGAGCGCCGCGAGGCCGACGGGTTCCTGTCGGTCTACGACGAGACGAAGTACGAGGCCCACCAGATCGCCAAGGCCCACATCGCTGATGGTGCTCCGATCGTGATCGTCCAGCCCTCGGCCGTCTACGGTCCGCGCGATCACTCCGAGCTCGGCGACACGCTGATGCGCGCGAGCCAGGGCAAGCTGCCCGCCGTGCCGTTCGGCGACCTGGGCGTGAGCATGGTGCACGTCGACGACGTGGCCTCGGGCATCATCCTCGCGCTCGACAAAGGCAAGATCGGCGAGTCCTACGTGCTCGCTGGCGAGCAGTCCACGATGGCCGAACTCGTGAAGAAGGCCGCCCGGCTCGGCGGCAAGTCTGCCCCCCGGGTCGCCGTGCCGACCACGTTGCTGCGCGTGGTGGCGCCAGCGGGCCGGCTGCTGGGCCCGGTGTTCGGCATGCCGACCAACATCGGCGAGCTGGTGCGCGCGTCCGGCGGCGTGACCTACTACGCCTCGCACGACAAGGCCACCCGCGAGCTGGACTACCGCCCGCGGGCGCTCGACGCTGGCCTGGCCAGCGCGGTCCTCGCCAACTAGATCGCGGCAGCTCGCGAACGCAGGCTCGGGCCGAGACGGCGGGCCTCGCCTGCGGCCGCTGGCCGGCCCGGCGACTTCAGCGGTCGACGAGCGACATGTCTGGGTAGCGGTTCCCCACGGCGGCGTCTGCCAGCGCGCCGAGCTGCTCGAGCTGGGCTGGCGAGAGGTGCGCGCTCGTCGCGGCGACGTTCTGCTCCAGGTAGCTGCGGCGCTTGGTGCCAGGGATGGGCGCGATGTCGTTGCCCTGTGCGTGGACCCAGGCAAGAGCGACCTGGGCGGGCGTGAGGTCGGCGGCCGTGGCCACGGCATCGATTGCTTCGACGATGGCGATGTTGGCGGCGAGGTTGTCGCCCTGAAAGCGCGGGCTGAAGCGACGGTAGTCGTCGGCGTCCAGGGCGCTGAGCGAGCGAATGGTCCCTGTGAGAAAGCCTCGCCCGAGCGGGGAGTACGGCACGAAGCCGATGCCCAGTTCGCGGAGCGTCGGCAGGATCTCGCGCTCGGCATCGCGGGACCACAGCGAGTATTCGGTCTGCAGGGCGGTGATCGGGTGCACGGCGTGCGCGCGCCGGATGGTGCTCGGGGAAGCCTCCGAGAGTCCGAGGAACCGGACCTTGCCGGCCGTGACGAGCTCGGCCATCGCGCCGACCGTCTCCTCGATGGGCGTGTCGGACGGCACGCGGTGCAGGTAGTACAGGTCCACGTACTCCACGCCCAGCCGCTGCAGCGACGCGTCGATCGCTTGGCGCACGTAGTCCGGCGAGCCGTTGATGCCGCGGGTCGTCACGTCATCCGGGTCGCGGACGATCCCGAACTTCGTCGCGAGCTGAACCTGGTCCCGCTTGCCCGCGATGGCCTTGCCGACAAGGACTTCGTTGGTGTGCGGCCCGTACATGTCGGCCGTGTCGAGGAACGTGACTCCGAGTTCAAGCGCCCGGTGGATCGTGGCGATCGCTTCGTCCTCGTCGCGGCCGCCGTAGAAGTCCGACATGCCCATGCAGCCGAGGCCTTGGCGGGAGACCTCCAGGCCGTGTGATCCCAGTGCGATGCGGTCCATGGGCACCAGGGTAGGCGGCGCGCCTTAGTGCGGTGTTCCCAGGCCGGTCACCAGCGTGTCGATCATCCGGCCGAACGACGCGTCGATCCCGCGCGGGAGCCCGAACCCGCCGGACTGCTCGAGCATCACGAACCCATGGATGGCCGCGCGCAGGCCGCGGATCGCGTCGACGGCGTCGTCGCCTTCCAGCTCCCAGGCGCGCAGGATGCCCTGCAGTGCGGTGAGCAGCCCGTCGGTCGCGGCCACGTACTCGGCGTCGTCCGACGGAGCGGAAAACGGCCCGCTGGCGGCGTAGAGCCCTGGGTGGGCGTGGGCGTAGGCGCGCCACGCGTCGGCTGAGGCGCGCACCGCCGCTGGACCTGAGCGACCGGTCGCGGCCTCCGTAACGGCGGCCGTGAGCTCAGCGATCGCCCGCAGCGCCAGCAGCCGGTGCAGCGCCTGAAGGCTGTCGACGTGCTTGTAGAGCGAGGGCGTGCGCACGCCAAGCTCGCGTGCCAGCGCCGAGAGCGTCGTGGCCTCCAGACCGTCGGCGTCGGCCATGGTGGCTGCCGCCTCTACGACCTGGCGCTGGTCGAGTGTGCCGCGGGCCATCTACTTGGAGCGCTTGGCGATGGCCCGGTCCATCGCGGCACCGGGATCCTCGACGACGCTGCCATGGCCGGGCGCCAGACGAGCGGGCTGCAGCGCGCGCAGCGCTCGGGCGCTCTCCAGGGCCGTGGGCCGGTGCCAGGTGACGAAGCCCGGCAGCGGGAACCGCCAGTACGGGCCGGCGGTGGTCGCCACGCCGCCCACGGTGGAGTAGGCGTCGCCGCAGATCAGCGTCTGATCACGCTCGTCCAGGAACGCGATCTGGCCCTGGCTGTGGCCCGGCGCGTCGACCACCCGCAGGGAACCGACGTGGTCGCCGGCGTCGACGAGGCGGGTCGGCGTGGAGCTGACCTTGACCGGCCCGCCGAGGAAGCGGCCGTCGGTGGGTTCGCCGGGCTGCGGGGTGCGGTCGGCTGCCAGTGGCAACGCCTCACGCCGACCGACGATGAGTTCGGCATCGGGCAGGGCTGCGACCAGCGCATCGAGTGCGCCCACGTGATCGGGGTGGGCGTGGGTGATGGCGATGCGCTTGATCGGCGCCCCGAGCGATTCGGCCGCGGCCAGGATGCGGCGTTCGGCCTTCGGATTCAGGGCGTCGATCAGCGTCAGGCCGTCGTCCTCCTGGACCAGGTAGGCGTTGATGAGGCCGTACTGGGTGACCTGCGTGAGTGTGGGGGTGACGTGCTTCATGACCGGCAGGCTAACACCTATAGCTAAAAGGCGTCAAGTATTAGCTTTGACCGGGCGATTTGCCTGCTGCGTCGGCGTCGTTCGCCGATGCGGGAGCGGGCTCGGCCGCGTCGTGACCCGCCGCGCCGTGCCGAGCTACGTGGTCACGCTCGGCGCGCGCGAGGTCGGCCGCCTGCTGGGCCTCGATCTCGCGGATCTGGCGCTGCATGAAGAAGAACGCCACGCCGCCGATCAGCAGCGGCAGCCAGAACAGGATTACGCGGTAGGCCAGCACGGCGATCACGGCCGGCTCGGCGGGGATGCCGTAGAGCACGAAGGTGCCGATCAGTCCGCCGTCGACGCCGCCGATGCCGCCCGGCACCGGGATCAGGCCACCGAGTTGGCCGATCAGGTACCCGAGCAGGATCACCCACGGCGACGGGTCGGCGCCAAAGGCCTGGAAAGTGGCCCAGAGGACGGCGTTGTCGAAGAACCAAAAGCCGAAAGCGCCCAGGTAGACGGCGGGTTCGCGGCGCCGCAGGATCTCGCCGGCCTCCTGCGTGGCGTGGATCAAGGTGCGCCGGGTGGTGCTGAGCATCTGCGTCAGGCGGCGGGCGTCTGGGCCGGGTCGTGGGCCAGGGCCGATTCGCGGCATTTGCACCACCAGCGCGATGACGGCGATCGCCACCAGCGCGGGGAAGAGCGTGAGCCAGGGTGAGAGGTCGGGTCCGACGCCGGCAAACAGCAGCAGTCCGACGACGGCCACGGCGATGAAGTTGACCGATCCCTTGATGAGGTAGAACGCGATCGACCGGCGGGCGATCACCTTGGGATCGGCGCCGACCCTGTTGAACACCCAGGCGCCCAGGGCCAGTCCGGCGACGCCGCTGCTCGGCACGATCGAGCCCATCGCCAGCTCCGACCAGCCCAGCCGCTGGGCCGCCCACCAGCTCTGGCCGCGCAAGAAGATGGCCTTGAGCATCAGCACGTACGACAGTCCCGACAGGGCTTCGAGGGCGAGCGCGACCAGCAGCCAGCCCACGGCGGCATCGCCGATGCGGTCGCGCAGCGTGCCGAGCCCGGGGGTGAGCAGCGCAATCAGGAGGACCACGCCCACGAGCGCGGTCACGCGCAGCGCGCTGCGCCGCACGGCTGCCGGGTCGAAGTCCCCAGCAAAGCCGGTGTCGGTGCCGGGCTCGCTCACCGGTTCCACGCTACGGGTTTGGTGCGGGCGGCTCGCGTGGCCCGCGCCTGCGGGCGTTTGTAGCTCCGGATGGCAAGGTCCCCGGCGCCTCTGCAAGCCTGTGGGGTATGTCGTCGGCCGACCGTGCATGGCAGCAGATCGGGCCAGGGGTGTTCGCCTGGATCCATGGTCGTGGGGACTGGGGCGAGTCCAACGCTGGGCTTGTGATCGGTGCTGGCGAGGAGGTGCTGCTCGTCGACACGCAGTGGGACGAGCGCACGACCGCCGAGATGCTGCACGCCGCGCCGCTGCCCGAGGGCGCCACCATCGGCACGCTGATCAACACCCACGCCGACGGCGACCACACCTGGGGCAACGCCGTGGTCGGGGCGCCGCGCATCATTGCCACCGAGGCCGCGGCGGCTGCCTTTGCGCACGAGAGTCCGCAGCGGCTGGCTCGCCTGGCCAGCGTCGCCAGCGCCACGCAGGGCCTGCCGCTGGTGCGGGTGCCGTTCGTGGGCGCGCCGCTCACGCAGTTCCAGCTGCTGGCTCGCTACTACGCCGTGATGGCCGCGGGGTGGGAGTACGGCAGCGTGCGGCTGACCCACCCGACCGACACGTTCTCCGGCACGTTCGAGCTGAAGGTCGGCGACCGGCCGGTCAGCGTGATCGAGGTCGGCCCGGCCCACGCCGAGGGCGACGCGATGGTGCACCTGCCAGACGACGGCATCCTCTTTGCGGGCGACATCCTGTTTGCCGGGTCGTGCCCGATCATGTGGGTCGGTCCGATGACGAACTGGCTCGCCGCCCTGGACCGCATCGACGCGCTGGCGCCCGAGACGATCGTGCCCGGCCATGGCCCGGTCTGCACCCTGGCCGACGTGCAGACGCTGCGCGACTACCTCACGTGGGCGATCTCGGTCGGCGAGCGCCAGCGCAAGGCGGGTGAGTCGCCGGCGAAGGCTGCGGCGGCCGCGCTGCGCGGCCGCGATTACCAGCGCGCGCCCTGGTCGGACTGGGTCTCGCCGGAGCGGCTGATCGTCACGCTCACGGTGCTGCAACGCGAGGCCGAAGGCGAGGGACCGATCGAGTCCATCGCCGACCGCGCCAA
>JAEMRF010000129.1:6909-8176 GCA_016463515.1 Solirubrobacteraceae bacterium
TCATGAGCGCCACGGCGATCATCGCGACCAGGCTCATTGGGGCGGCGACCAGGAAGATCTCGCCCACACCCACGCCGTAGGCGTGCTCGACGATCCGCACCAGCGGCTCCGGCAGGATCGAGAGGTCAGGCACCTGGCCGGACTGCAGCGCGCCACCGGTGGCCAGGCCGCTGCTGGCGAGGTCCTCCTCGATGCTCGACGTCGCGCGGCTGGCCAGCACGGCGCCCAGCACGGAGACGCCGATCGCGCCGCCGAGGCTGCGCACGAACGCCACGAGCGAGCTGCCGGCGCCCATGTCCTGCGGCGCCACGGTGTTCTGCACCACGAGCACGAGGTTCTGCATCAGCATCCCGACGCCCGCGCCGATGGTCAGCATGAACACGCTGAGCTCGATGAGACTGGTGTGCTCGTCGAGGGTGCCCATCAGAAGCAGTCCGGCGGTCAGCAGCACGGTGCCGGTGAGCATCCACTTCTTGTAGAGCCCCGTTTCGGAGACCTTGCGGCCGATGATCGTGGACGACAGGAACAGCCCGATCACCATCGGGATCGACAGCAGCCCGGATTCGGTCGGCGTCATGCCGCGCGCAAGCTGCAGGTACTGGCTGAGGAAGACGGTCGTGCCGAAGAGGACGGTGCCAACGGCGATGCTCGCGATCACGGCAAGCACGATCGTGCGGTCCTTGAAGAGGCGCAGCGGCACCAGCGGGTCCTTGGCGCGGCGCTCGATGGCGACGGCGGCGTAGCCGAGGGCCAGGCCGAGGCCGACCATGGCGGCGGTCTGCCACGAGAGCCAGGCGAACTGCTGGCCGGCGAGCGAGACCCAGATCAGCAGCGAAGAGACCGAGCCGGCGATTGCGACGCCGCCGAGGTAGTCGATGCTCACCTGGCGCTTGGCGCGGGGCGGGAGTTTGAGGGTGCGCTGCAGCACGATGAACGCGGCCACCGCAAACGGCACGCCGACGTAGAAGCAGGCACGCCAGCTGATGCTGTCGGTGAGGACGCCGCCGATCAGCGGGCCGATCACGGTGCCCACGCCGAATACGGCGCCCAGGTAGCCGGCGTAGCGGCCGCGCTCGCGGGGTGAGACCAGGTCAGACAGGATCACCTGCACGAGCGAGGTCATCGCGCCGACGCCGATGCCCTGCAGCACGCGGAAGAAGATGAGCTGCGAGGTGTTCTGCGACAGGCCCGCCAGGATCGAGGCGCTGGTGAAGATCACGAGGCCGATCTGCACGAGGGTCTTGCGGTCGAAGAGGTCGGCGAGCTT
>JAEMRF010000529.1 GCA_016463515.1 Solirubrobacteraceae bacterium
CACGTCGCCTCGCCATGCGCCGTCGGCCGGGCCCTTGGCTTCGATGTAGGCCTTGAACCGCTTGAGGTCGCCCTTGACTTCGCGGTCCAGCACGCCGAGTGCGTCGCCGATCTTCTCGACCACGCCGTGGGGCTCGGCGTCGAGCTGCAGCATCACCTTGGTGGTGGTGTCGTCCAGGCGATGGAACGTGGCGACGCCGGCGTGCTTGGCGCCGCTCGTCGAGGTCCAGGCGACGCGCTCGTCCGGGTGCTGCTCGGTGACTTCGGCCGTCCACTCCTCAGTGCGGCCGAGGATCTTGGCCGTCCACTTCAGGTGGGTGTCGTCGGTCTGCACGACCTGCTCGATGTGCTCCATGAACTCGGGGAACGTCTCGAACTGGGTCCACTGGTTGTAGACCTCGCGGATGGGTGCCTTGACTTCGATCGACTCTTCAACGCTGGCCATGGTGGCCTCCTTCAGTGGAATGGGCGTACCTTCAGGACTAGGCGCTCGGCACGCCGGCAACGCGCTCAAACGCGGTCGAGCGCGGTCGGCCGGAGGAACATCTGATGCGAGCCGTCAGCGCGCTGCGTGGAGCGCTTCGCGCAGCGCGGATGTCGGCCGGTAGCGGGTACCGACGGGCCGTTCCCCGACCGCTTGGTCACAACTCCTTCACACGAGCGTTACCGCGGCTTCACGCCACCAAGCGTCGCTCCGAGGAGTATCGACGGGCGACGAGGTATTCCGCGGTCAGAGCGTCATCTGCACCACGGCGCCACCGTCGACCCTCTCGCGCCTTGATCCTCACTGCGCGCGAGCCAGCGGCCGCGGGGGCGTGCACCTTGCACTGGTTCGGGTGGGCCGGTGTCGCACCCCCCGCGGACGCTCAGCTATCGCCTAGTTCAGCGAGGCGCCGCCGCCGGTAGTGCCGGACACGCCGCGGCCGAAGACCAGCGGCGACTTGGCAGCGGTGGCGAGGTCGGAGCCGGCGTAGCTGAGGCGGAAGCGGTAGAGCGTGGCGCTGTGGGGCGTGATGTTCACGGTCACGCGGCGGCCGCTGAGCTTGGTCTTCTGGGCCTTGACGACCGACACGTACTTGCCGGACTTGGTGCGCCGCTCGATCGAGAGTGTGACGGGGCCACGGCCCGGGGCGATGGTGCCGCGCAGGGTGAGCTTGCGATTGACGCGCATCCGTTTGGGCACCGTGAGCGTGAGCTTGGGGACGATCGCGACCTCAACGCGCGCGGACGTGCCGCCGTTGCCGTCGGTCCTGGCCACGCGCACGCCCCAGGTCCGAGTGAACTTGCGGGCAAAGCGGTACTTCCCAGCCGCGTTCGTGCGTGTGGTGCTGACGGTCTGCCAGGAGTCGCCGCTGCCGACCTGCAAGGCCAGCGTGGCGCTCTTGAGCGGGGCGCTGCCCTGGGTGGCGGTGCCGCTCACGACGGCGCTGCTGCCGACGCTGACGCGCTGCTTGGTCGAGATCGTGATCTTCACTGGTGCCGGTGGTGCCGGAGTAGGTGCGGGCGTCGGCGGAAGGTTCACCGGCAGCGTGGGGTCGGCGGCAGCAACGGCAGCCCGCACGCCCTCCAAGGCTGGGTAGCCCATCGCGCCTGGGCAGGCCGTCTGACCCACGTCGCGGTGGCCGAACACGCGTGGCAACGTCGCGACCTTGCCGGCGCCGTAGCGCGCCAGCGAGCCGCCGGCGCTCACCAGGTCGACGGTGCCGGAGCGCGGAACGCCCGCGACCGCCAGCTTCCAAGCGGCGACGCGGGCCACCGCGGCCAACGCGGCCGCGGGCGGCGCGACGCTCGTGAAGTCGCCGATGATCGAGACGCCGGCCGAGACGGCGTTGAAGCCCTGGGCGTGCGCCCCGACAACGGCCTGCGTGAGGCCACCGGCGCGGCCTTCCCAGGCGCCGCCGTACTGGTCGACGAGCACGTTGTAGCCCACGTCGTTCCAGCCGTTGCCGTTGCGGTGGTACTTGCAGATCGCCAGCAGGACGGCGGGCACCTGGTCGCGGCTGTAGGCGTTGGAACCGGCAGTGTGGTGGACGGTCACGCCCTGGACCGTCCCGATCCCAGGCGAGGACCGAGG
>JAEMRF010000530.1 GCA_016463515.1 Solirubrobacteraceae bacterium
TCCTTCGTGGTGAAGAACGGGTCAAACATGTGCTCGACGGTGGCGGCGTCCAGTCCTTCGCCGGAGTCGTTGACCTCGAGCAGGACGAAGGGCCCGGCTTCAACCTCCGGGTGTTCGGCAACGTAGTCCTGGTCGAGGGTCACGGCTCGCGTGCGAATGGTCAATGTGCCGCCGCCCGGCATCGCGTCGCCGGCGTTCGCGCTCAGGTTCAGCAGGATCTGCTCGAACTGATTGCGGTCCACTTTGATCAGAGGAAGGTCCGGCGCGAGATCTCGCACGATCGCAATCTGCTGACTCAGCAGCGTGCGCACCAGTTGCAGCGTCTCGTTGACGACCTCGTTGATGTCGGTTGGCTGGGGCTTGAGCAGCTGCTTTCGACCGAACGCCAGCAACTGTTTGGTGAGCGCGGAGGCGTGCTCAGCCGCCAGATCGATCTCGCCGACGAGCTCGCGGGTGCCCGGGTCCTTCAGTTCGTGCAGCAGGATGCCGCTGGCGCTTCGGATGACCGAGAGGACGTTGTTGAAGTCGTGCGCCACGCCGCTGGCCAGACTGCCGATCGCCTCCATCTTCTGCCCCTGTCGCAGTCGGGATTCAAGCGCTCGTTGTTCGGTCAGGTCGCGGATCTGGGCCACGTTGTACAGCGGCTCGCCGCCGTGGTCGCGCACGACCGAGGACTGCACGGCGACCCAGACCTCGCGGCCGTCGGCGTGCTGGTACCGCTTCTCAACGGCGAGGTCGGAGTCTTCGGCCGCTTCCTCGGTCGCCGTCTCGGGGAGGAGCAACGCGTCATCTGGGTGCGTGAGCGAGGCGACGGTTCGGCCTTGGAGCTGGCGAGGTGTGCCGCCGACCATGGCGCACAGCGCGGGGTTGGCTTGCAGCAGCCGGCCTTCGGACGCAGGCTGGAGGGAGACCAGGGCCATCCCGATCGGCGCACGCTCGAACGACGCACGAAACCGCGCCTCGACCTCCTGGATGCGGGCCGCGACTTCCTTGGCCGCCAGTCGAATGTCGAGGCGCTTGGACGCGATCCAGATGAACACGGCGCCGCCGACGACCTGCGCGATGTGCGGCATCACATGCCACGAGAGCATCTCGTGGTGCGACATCATCATCGGGTCGCGGACCGACTGCACAGCGATCGCGAGGTGGGTAACGGAGCAGCCCACGAAAAAGGCCGCAGCACCCCATGCAGCCACATTGATGAGCGACCCCGGCCCGTCCGCCAGCCGTGCGAGCCGAGGCACGATGTAGACAGCGATCAGCAGGTACTCGAGCGAGACCAGGACCGCCAACGTGATCATGAGCGTGGTGATGGAGGCCCCCGAGCCGCTCATGACGCCGACCGGCACCGCTGGTGGTGCCATCGCGCGGCCCTGTCCAGAACGCAGGCACCAGTATTCGTGTGCTGTAGCCGCCTGTCAATAGGCTCGGCACCCAGTTACACGTTCCACGTTCATTTCACTGGGCGTCGCCGGTCAGCCGCACATCAACCGTGCGACCCCCTCGACGCGATCACCGTGAATCGTCAGGCCGCAGACGCAAAACGAGCCTACGTCGCGGTATGCAGCGAGTACGTGTTCTGGAAGCGATCCTGGAGCACCGAGGCCGGCGTGTTCGTCGTGTCGACCACGAGCGGTGCTGAGAGGGTCCGCTTGCCGTAGCGCCAGCCAGCAGGCAGCCGCAGGCGCTCGGCAAGGGAGCCAAGACTGGCCTCGGTCAGGGTGCGGTCGACCTGCTGGCTGTAGGACTGCATCACGAAGGTTCTGCCGTCCGGCGCGGTGAGTTCGTAGACCGTGCTGCCGGCGTTGAAGGTCATGACGGCATTGCGCGCGACCCGCTGCACGCGCAGCGGCCCGATCGTAAGCGGGTTCAGGCCAGAGATCGTCGCGCCGAACCGCATCGTCAGCCCTCCGAACACCTTCGTGGGGCGCGGCGCCTGGACGCCACTTTGCACCCCGTCGATCATCCAGTACCGCGGACCGTTGCGCATGACCAGCGCGCGATTCTGCCACGAGAGCCGTGCGATGTTGAGATCCTGCCACTCCTTCTGAGGGCAGTCGCT
>JAEMRF010000130.1 GCA_016463515.1 Solirubrobacteraceae bacterium
CAACCTCAGGCGCCTGCGCAGCCTCTGCGACCGGCTCAACCTCAGGCGCCTCGGCAGCCTCCAGGTCGGCCGGCGGCGGCTCCTCCAACACGAGCTGCTCGGGCTCGGGCTCTGCAGCGACTGCCGCAGCCTCGGGTGTGGGTTCGTCGCCCGCGACCAACTCCGGCTCCGGGAGCGCCGGTTCGCTTGGTCCCGGCTCGGGCGCCGCCGCGGCTGGAGGCTCAGGCGCTGCTTGGGGCTCCGGCATTGCGGATCCTTCGGGCTCCGCCGCCGGTTCGGGCTCCGGAATCGGTGCGGCAGCGCGCGCGTCGTCGACCGGCGGCGTGAACTCGCTCGCGGCGGTCGGGACGGCGCTGGCAGGGAGCGGCGGCCGTGCGGCTCCGAGGGCCTGGGCGGCCTCGATGTCGGCGCGCACGATGCGGCCTTCCGGGCCGGTGCCCTGCAGCGTGGTCAGGTCGATGCCGAGCTCGTCGGCGAGTCGTCGCGCGACCGGCGAGGCGACCACGCGCGGCGCGCCTGCTGCGGGGGCAGCCTGCCGCTCGGGTGGCCGTGGGGCGAGCGTCGGTGGAGCCATGAGCTCCTCGGCGGCGAACCGGCCCTCATCGGCAGGCTCCGGCGTGGGCGGAGCGGCTTCGACCGGCATCGCCGCTGCTGGGGGCGTCGGTGGCGCGAGGGGCTGCGCGGCCGGGTCGATCCACGGCGCGGCGCTCGCGGCAACCGGGGCGATGGGAGCTGGCGGTGTGGGCGGCGCGGGCACCTGTGGGGGTACGGGCGCGTCGTGCTCCTGGATGCCAGACAGGTCGATGGCGTCGAACTCGGTGGTCTCGCCCTCGTCCTCGTGGTGGGCTGGCCCCGGCGTGGCGGCCGGGGGCGGTTGGATCGGCGGTGGCGGCACCGGGCGCTGCGGCGCCGCGGGCGCCTGCGTTCCCCAAGCAGGGCTCCAGGCAGCGGTTTGCCCAGGCGCGGGCGGGGCGACGTCGAACGACTCGGTCGGCGGGTCGTCGATGGGATCTCCCCCATAGCCGCCGACGTGCGCGAGATCGTCGATCAGGCCGATCGGGGCGCCGAGCGCAAGCGTGGTGCCTTCGGGGACCAGGATCCGCAGCACGCCGCCCTCGGGTGCTTCGTACGGAAGGGTCGCCTTGTCGGTCTCGATCTCAGCGATCTCTTGGCCACGGGCGACGGGTGCACCATCGGCCACCAGCCAGCTGACGACGGTGCCCTCTTCCATCGACTCCGAGAGCCGGGGCATGACGAGTTCCACGGCCACGGCCACGGACCTTACCTTCAGCTCGCCGCGGAACGAACCAATCTCAGCGCGCGTGCAGGGATTCTCTCAGCCAGATCACCGGCCGAGTGCGGCCAGAGCGGCCTGCGCAACCTCGCGTGCAGAGGCCTGGGCCGCCCGCTCGAGTACTCGAGAGTAGCCCGTCGGCGCCTCGGCTCCCGCGACCCGCATGACCGGACCGTCGAGGTAATCGAAGGCCTGCTCTTGCACCAGTGCCGCGATCGAAGCCCCAACGCCGCCCTGAGGCCAGCCCTCTTCCACGATCAGCAGCCGGTTGGTTCGCTGCACCGATTCGATGATCGTGGGCAGGTCGAGTGGGCGCAGCGTGCGCGGGTCGATGACCTCTGCTGAGAGCCCATGCTCGCGCTCCAGCACGTCGGCGGCATCCAGGGCCGTCAGGGCGCCGCGCGAGATGCCCACGATCGTGAGGTCGCGGCCGGGGCGGCGGATGACCGCTTCCCCAAACGGCACGAGGTGCTCGCCCTCCGGCACCTCGCCGCGCGCACCGTAGAGCGACTCGTGCTCGATCACGAAGACGGGGTCCTCGCTGCGCACGGCCGACTTCAGCAGACCCTTTGCGTCGGCTGGCGTCGACGGGACCGCAACCAGCAGCCCCGGGATCGCGAGCACCAGGCTTTCCAGCGTGTGGGAGTGGGTCGGTCCGAGCTGGTGGCCGCCGCCTTGCGGCGAGCGGATCACGAGCGGCACGGTGAGCTGGCCACCGGACGCAAACCGCGCCTGCGCGGCGCTGACGGCGATCTGGTCCAGGGCGCGCAGCGCCGCCGTGATGGTCATCAGCTCGACGATCGGTCGCAGGCCGACCATCGCGGCGCCGACGCCGATCCCCACGATCGAGCCGGGGGCGCTCGGGGTGTCGCGGATGCGTTGCTCGCCGTAGTCGGCGAGGAGGCCCTTCGTCACGCGGAACGCGCCGTCGAACGCACCGATGTCTTCGCCGATGAGCAGCACGCGCTGGTCGCGATCAAGCTCTTCTCGCAGCGCTTCGCCGAGCGCGTCGCGGTAGGTGAGGGTGCGGCTCACTTGGTCGCCTCGCGCGGGTGCGGCTCAACCTCGGCTCGGCGGGTGGTGCCGCGCACGTCCAGTCCTCGCCAGGCGCCGTCGCCGCTGCTGGGACTGAGCACGTGCTCGTAGAGCGATGAGGGGTCCGGGTGCGGCGAGCGCCCAGCAAAGCTGACGGCCTGCTCGATCACGGCGCCGACCTGCATCTGCAGCCGGGCGCGGTCGGCGCTCTCCAGCAGGCCGACCTCCACGAGACGGTCACCGAAGCGCGCGAGCGGGTCGCGGGCCTTCCACGCGGCGATCTCATCGCGCTCGCCCTTCGGACGCGGGTCGGTCGGCGTCGGCGTGGGCGCGCGGCGTGTAGGGGCCTGCACGAGCACAGGGCGGCGTTCGGTGCGAGCGATGCGCACGGCGTCGGCGCACACGGCTTGGGTGTCGACGACGTCCATCCCATCGCAGGTCAGCGTCTTGATGCCGAGGCCTTCGGTCTGGCGCTGCAGCTCGGCGGCCGCGCCGGCGGCCGCGGCGTCGTCGGCGTAGCCGCCCGCGGCCCGCACGACGACCAGGACCAGCGGCAGGTTCCACCGAGCGGCCAGTCCAAGGGATTCATCGAAGACGCCGTTGGCTGATGCGCCTTCGCCCAGCACGCACATCGTGACCTCCGCCCGGCCTTGGTAGGTCGAGGCCAGCGCTGCGCCGGCGGCGATCGGGAGGTGTGCGCCAACCATCCCGAACCCGCCCAGGAAGCGCCGCTGCAGGTCGGCCATGTGCATCGCACCGCCACGGCCGTGGCAGAGGCCGCCGACGCGGCCAAAAAGCTCTGCCATGACGCCAGCGGGTTCGCTGCCGCGAGCGAGCGCGTGGGCGTGCGCGCGAAACGTGGTGAGCAGCCAGTCGCGGTCCTCCAGGGCGCGGGTCGCGCCCACGATGACCGCTTCCTCCCCGATCGCCAAGTGCAGGAACCCGCCGATCTGACCTGCGCCATAGAGCTCGCCGGCGCGTTCGTCGAAGCGCCGAAGCAGCTGCATCGTCTGGAGCCACTCGCGCGCGGTCGCGGGGTCCGGAAGCGACCGCTGTGCAGCGCTGGTAACCGGCGTGTTCACGCGCCCAAACCTACCCTTCGAGTCGGGCGGGGCCTGTTCGAGGGGTGTGCGCGCAGACCGGTCGCATGTCGTCAGCTCGGGTCCAGATGCCGACCGAAACAGCGCTCCGCGCGGTGGCTAGGCACCGTTGCATAACTCGTCCAACCTGTGTAGCGTCCAGATGCCGAACGGTCGCTCAGGAAGCGCTTGGCAGCAGCCGATGATCAGGGGGTGAAGTCCCGATCGGTCTTCAAGCTCGACAGTACGGAACGTGCTCGCACGGTCGATTTTGCGCGCCGGCTGCGCTCGGCGCGCAACGCCGCCCTCATCGCCCTGGTCCCCGCCACGCCGATTGCAGCAGCGACCTACGGCCCGCTGATCCTTCCGTTCATTGCGGCGATCGTGCTGGGATTTGCCGTCCTCGGGCGCGTGATGCCCACCAGCCGTCGGCCGGAGCTTGCCCTGGTGGCGGTCCTGGTGTGGTGCCAGCTCTGCCTGACCGGCATGCTCAAGGTCGGCGAGCTCTACCAGCTGGATGCCCTCGGCTTGCTGATCCTGCCGGCGATGGCGGCCTGCGCCCTGTTCCCGCGGCGGTGGATGCTCTCGTTCACCGCGTGGAGCGCCCTGGTGATGATCGGCGCCGCATTCTTCGTGGATGCCGAGGGGCTGCGCGAGATGCCGCCCAAGCTCTTCATTCCCCTTGGCGTGATGCTCTGCATCGCGTTGCCCGCGGCGATGATTCGCCAGCTCGACATCGAGTCCCGCGACACGGCGATGGTCGACCCGCTCACCGGCGCGCTCAACCGGTACGCCCTGGAAGCCCGCGTTGCTGAGCTCACCGCCCAGGCGCATGTGCTGCCGCTGCGGGTGGGCGTGGTCATGGCCGACCTTGACCACTTCAAACAGATCAACGACGCCTTCGGTCACGACGCCGGTGACGTCGTGCTGGGTGAGGTCGTGCGCCGCATGCGGGCGGTCCTCGGACCACTGACGCCGCTCTACCGGGCCGGAGGCGAGGAGTTCGCCGTTCTCATGGCCGGCGCAGAGGAGGATGAGGTGCGCGCGGTCGCCGAGCGTTTGCGCGACGCCGTCGGCGCTGAGCCCATCGGCGACCACCACGTCACGATGTCGTTCGGTGTCGCCGCCGCGACCCTGGACCACTTCCCCGTCGCGCGCATCATCGAAATCGCCGACGATGCCCTCTACCGCGCCAAGCGCGGCGGCCGAGACCAGGTGGCCTGTGGCACCGTCAGTCACATCTCGGTCCTGGCTGAACTCGGCGACGCTCAGCTCGCCGCTGCCAGCGGTTCGGAACGGCGACTCTCGGCAGCCGACCACGCTGCCGTGGCCGAGGCGGCCGACGTCCTCACCAGCGCCGCCACATCGGTCGCGCTAGGTCACGACCAAGGCAACTGGCTGGTCCGCGGTGATTTCGAGCGCGACCACATGCGCACGACCGCCAAGGCGCTCTCCAGAACCCATCACGGGGCGCTCGGATTCGTGGGCCTGGCCCTTGCCGCGAGCATTCCGTGGATCGGTTGGGCCCTGATGGTGCCTGCTGTGCCGATGCTGATCGCCTACCACGCCGTCGAACGCCTGATCGACCGCATCAAGCGCCCCGAGTACTGGCTTGGAGCGACCTGGCTTGGGGTGCAGCTGGCGATCTTCGCCGGGGCGCTCATCGTCGAGGTCGGCGAGCCATATCTCCTGATGCTCTTTGCGCCGATGCTGAGTGGCATGACCGCCGTGTTCGCGACCCGAGGCGTTCAGGTGAACATGACCATGACCGCCGTGCTGATGGTGCTCGGTGGAGCGTTCGCCCGTCCCGATCTCGTCACGGGCAGCCCGGGGCTCGTGATCCCCCCGCTCTTGGTCCTCGTCGGGATCGCCCTGATGAGCAGCGTTCCCGGGCGCTCGGCGATCGAGTTCCGCACCAAGGCCGTCGTCGACCCGCTGACGGGCCTGCTCACCCGCGCCGCCCTGCAGTCGCGGCTGGCAGAGATCGGTCACGAATCGCAGGAGGCCGGCTCACGGGTGTCGGTGATTGCGTTCGACGTCGACCACTTCAAGGGCCTCAACGACACCCATGGCCATGCCGTCGGAGACGCCGTACTGCGGGCGGTTGGTACGGCGACACGGTCCAATCTGCACGCGCTCGAATGGGGCTTTCGGATCGGCGGCGACGAGTTCATCGTCGTCGTCCCGTGCGACCGCGACGACGCGTCCCGATTGGCGGAACGCCTGCGCGCGGCCCTGGCGGATGTGGACGTCGATGACATCCACATCACCGGCTCGTTCGGCGTCGCGGCGACCGCCAGTGGCGAGTCCTTTGACTACGACGCCGTGGCACGCCGCGCCGACGCAGCGCTCTACGAGGCCAAACGGGCCGGGCGCAACCGGGTGGCCGTGGCCACCGACGTCGCGCCCGAGCCTGCGCCCGTGGCCACCGTGCTGCGCGGCGCCGCCTAGGCGCGACGGCGCTCAGGCGTCGCGGAAGGCCTCCAAGGCCTCGCGCATCACGGTCGTCGCGTCGTGCAACAGGGCGGGCCCCACCAGGAGCCGCTGGCCGATCCGCAGCGCCGGCACGCTGGTCACGCCCGCCGCGCGCGCGGCATCAGTGGCGGCGCTGGTCTGCTCGGCGACCCGGTCGCGGCTCAGCGCTTGGTCGATCGCGCGGGGGTGAATCTCTGAGGCGGCAGCGGCCAGGTAGATCGTGTTGATGTTGGCTGGGTCCTGGCCGGCCGCGTAGATCTGGCGGAACAGCGAGAGCGAGAACACCGCGACCTTGCCGATCGACTTGGCATAGGTCGCCGCTCGCACCGCGTCGGCGGTGTCGAGGTCGGGGAAGTCGGCCGGCCACACGAGCGGGAGCACATCGGCCGTACTGGCGACCGCCTCGATGTTGGCTCGGCGGGCTTCGTCGTCTGGGAGCGGGAGGGGGTCGAGCTCTGCTGCGCTGACCGGCACCAGCTCGGGCCCGAACGCGGCGATGGACTTCGCAAAGCGCTCGAGGGCCAGGTAACTCTCAGGGCTCGCGAAGTCGTAGTAGAACGCGATGTTCGCGGGCGGCCTCGGCGCGTGCTCGCCACCGCCATGCTGCTCGACACCCAGGCTCATGCGGTCAGGCTAGCGGTGGACCATCGAGAGCAGCGCGTAGCCCACCGCAGCGACGCAGACCAGCGTGAACAGGACCCCGAACGCCAGGTAGCCCGCGGCGGCCAGGCCGCGCCCGTCGCGCTGGGCATTGCCACCCAAGATCAGGCCGCGCATCGCGAGCGCGAACGCGATCGAAAGCCCGATGCCAGCACCAAGGCCGTAGAGGACGACCTCCAGCAGGTCGAGCCAGAGGTTGACGTCGGACTCAGGCGACGATGCGATCGGCAGGGTGCTCATGCCGCCTCCGCGATCGGCGGCGGAGTTTGGCGCGCGCGAACGAAGAGCCAGATCGAGGCCAGCATGATCGCGCACACGACGATCGGCCCGACCGTTCCGCCGCCTACGGCCCAGGAGATCGCGTACGCGATGGCGCCGGTCAGTCCCGCCGCTGGGAGCGTCAGGACCCAGGCGACGGCCATGTTGCCCGCCACGCCCCACCGCACAGCAGAGAGGCGCTTGGCGGCACCAGCGCCGACCACGCCGCCGGAGATCACGTGGGTGGTCGACAGGGGAACTCCGACGTGGGTGGCGGCAAGGATCACGGCCGCCCCTGAGCCTTGGGCGCTGAAGCCCTGCGCGGCGTCCATCTTGATGATCCTGCTGCCCATCGTGCGAATGATCCGCCAGCCTCCCGAGTAGGTACCCAGTGCGATCGCCGCGGCGGACGAGACGACCACCCAGAGGGGCACCTCGGGGTCGACCGGCGAGAGCGTGCCGTGCGCGACGAGCGCCAGCGTGATGATCCCCATCGTCTTCTGCGCGTCGTTCGTGCCGTGCGCCAGGGCGAGCAGCGACCCCGATGCGATCTGGCCGAGCCGGTAGCCGCGGGTGACGGGTCCGGGCCGGAGTTGACCGATGATCCGATAGGCGCACACGATGGCCACGCCGGCGACGACGAACGCAAGGACCGGAGCGACGAGCGCAGGCACCACGACCTTGCCGAGGATGCCGTCGCCGTCGATGGCCGATGGGCCAGCTGCCGCGAGCATCGCCCCGACGACGCCGCCGATCAGGGCGTGGGATGAGCTCGAGGGCAGGCCGTACCACCAGGTGAGCAGATTCCAGAGGATCGCTCCAACGAGGCCTGCGAACACGACCTGCAGCGTGACGAGCTCGGTGTCGACGAGGCCGCTGGCGATCGTCGCAGCAACCTTCAGCGAGAGAAACGCGCCGACGAAATTCAGGATCGCGGCGATCAGGATCGCCAGGCGCGGCGGCAGGGCTCGCGTCGAGATCGAGGTGGCGACCACGTTCGCGGTGTCGTGGAAGCCGTTCGTGAAGTCGAACGTCAGCGCCGCGGCCACCACCAGGGCAAGGAGAAGATCAGAACTCATCAGAGCGGGTCAGGCCCGCGGCTAGCGGTGCTTGATGACGATGCCCTCGAGGATGTTCGCGACGCGCTCCGTGGCATCGATCGCGTCCTCCAGGCGCTCGAAGATGTCCTTCCAGCGGATCACGATCATGGGATCGATCCCGCCGTCGAACAGGCCCGCGATCGCCGCTCGCGAGAGCCGGTCGCCGTCGTTCTCCAACCGATTGACCTCAACCGTCCAGTGGCGTACGTCGCCGAAG
>JAEMRF010000531.1 GCA_016463515.1 Solirubrobacteraceae bacterium
CCTGGCGCAAGATCCTCGAGCAGACGACGGGCACGCTGCTGCGGCAGTCCGCCGCTGACTGACGGCGAGCGCCGAAGGGGGCGAGTTTTCGCCGCCGGCACCTAGGGAGGGAGAACCCTGACCCTGGAGGTGCGTCGATGCGACGCCGGATGTTGTTGGTGTGTTGTGCCGTGCTGGGCTGGTGCCTGGTCGGCCCCGGGCCCGTGCTCGCGGCGGTGACGATCGAGGCGCCGGCGGGCGGACTGACAGGCACGCGGTACGGGGTGGCGGTCGCCGGGACGGCACCGTATGAGGGGCGCGTGTACTTCGATGTGCAGGAGGGCGCAGCCTGCGTCGAGTCGGACTCCGCGGACTGGGAGTCGGTCAGCGGCGGGTTTCGCGAGAGCTTTGCGTTCAGCCGGGAGCTGCCCGGACCCGTGCTGCTGTGCGTCTGGGTGGTCGACCGCGGCCAGGCCGGCGGCCCGGTGACGGTGGATCGCGCGGCGATGGCCGTCGACGTGCGCGCGACGCGGATCGACCTGTCCATCATCCCGTCGCGCCGGGTCTTCGCGACCGATGAGGACGTCCGCGCGCGGCTGGAGGGTGTCAGCGAGTCGCCGTCCGTCGTCTGGGCATGGGCACGACCCATCGATGGCGCCCCGTGCTCGGAGGTCCCGTGGGTGGGCGAGCAGGCGTACTGGGGTGAGCTCGCGGGAGGGGTTGACAAGCGCGTGACACTGGGCCCCATCACCGTGCCGGGCACGTACCGGCTCTGCGCCCAGGTGATCAACAGCGCGCTCGGGCCGTTGGGTTACGCGACGATCGAGGCGCCGGTCGTCATCTCGCAGGCGTGCACGAACGCACGGCGCTCGCGCACCCGGCAGACGGCGTCCTACCGCCGGGCCCGCGCCGTCTACCGCCGTACCCGCCGGGCCGGCGCCCGCCGGGTGATGCTGCGCCGCAAGGCGGCGATGAACCGTGCTCGCGCCAGCGTCAGCGCGAACTGCTGACGGTTTGACACCGCCGACGGGAATCGGATAATCAGATGTTGATGCCCGAGATCAGCGCCACCGAAGCGTCCAAGCGCTTCGCCGACCTACTCGACGCCGTCGAGCACCGCGGTGAGACGTTCACCGTGGTGCGTCGCGGCAAGGTCGTGGCGACGATCGCACCCGCGCCGCGCAACACGCTCGGCGAGTTGCGCGCGTTTCTGCGCGAGCACCCGTTCGACGAGGACTGGGAACGCGACATGGCCGAGCTCAAGCGCTTCATCGGCCCGACGCCGGACATCAACCCATGGAACGACTGATCCTCGACACCGGCGCGCTCGTCGCCATCGAGCGCGGTCACCTGGCGGCCGATCATGTCCTGCCTGACGGTGCCGACCTGGCGATGAGCGCGGTCACGGCGTCCGAGCTCCTGGTCGGCGTCGAACATGCAGACCCCACCCGGCAGCCGACGCGGGCCACGATGGTCGAAGGCATGCTCGCGCGGATCCAGGTGATCGCGTTCGACCTCGCCGTCGCCCGCCATCACGCCGTCCTCGCGGCGGCCGCAGCGCGCCAGGGTCTCCCCCGTGGCGCGCACGACCTGCAGATCGCCGCGTCCGCCCGGGCCACCGGGCGGACGCTGATCACCACCGACACCCGGGCGTTCGCAGAGCTCCCGGGCGTCGCGTGGCGGTCAATCGGTCAGGCGTAGAGCTCGTCGATCACGCCGGCGAACTTCTCGTTGACCACGTTGCGCTTGACCTTCAGCGTCGGGGTCAGCTCGCCGGTCTCCTGCGACAGGTCATGGGGCAGGATCACGAACTTCTTGACCTGCTCGACCTGCGCGTACTTCGCGTTGGCCTTGTCGACCTCGGCCTGGATCATCTCCCGCACGGTGGGGTGCGCCGAGAGCTCGGCGAGCGTGGTCGGCATCCCCTCCTGCTGCTGGGCCCAGGGGATGATCTCCTCCTCGTCGAGCGTCACGATCATGATCGGGAACGGCCGCCGGTCGCCGTGCATGACGGCCTGGCTGACGAACCGGGTCGACTTCAGGTCGTTCTCGAGGTTCGCGGGCGTGAGGTTCTTGCCGCC
>JAEMRF010000532.1 GCA_016463515.1 Solirubrobacteraceae bacterium
TGCCGGCGGCCGGGCTGAAGTCCGCGCGCCGCCCCTCGGGCGGCGTAGCCAGACGCGGCCGGCGGCCGCTCGAGGGTTGCGTCGGCGTGGACGTGGAGGTGGGCGTGGACTTGGCCGGCGTAGCGCGCTTTGCCTTCGCGGCTGGCGCTGGTTTGGCTTTGGCAGCAGCCGTGGTCTTCGCTGCGGACACCGGAGTCGGTTTTGCGGCAGCAGTCGGCTTCGTCGTCGCCGCCGTGGCCTTGGCGGCAACCGGCTTTGCAGCGACTGGCTTGGCAGCGGTGGTCCGGCGGTTGGCGGCCGTCGTGGTCTTGGCCTTGGTGGCCGCCGTCGTCTTGGCCTTCGCCGCGGTGGCACGCTTGGCGGCCGGTTTGGCGGTCGCCTGAGCAGCAGGCTTCGTCTTCGCCTTCTTGGCCGCAGCGGCCGTGGCCTTCGCGGCCGTGTTGCCCGACGCGGCGGGCTTGGGAGTCCCGGCTACCGAGGTGGCTGCGGCCGGCTTCGCCTTGGCCGCAGGGGCCTTGGGCGTTGCTGCGGCGCGGGTCGCCGAGGCAGGCTTCGCCGCTGCTTTCGTGGGTCCGTCCTTGGCTCCTGCGCCCGAGGGCACCTCGCGTCGGCTGCTGCGACGCGTGGGGCGCCCGGCCGGAAGGTTCGCGAGGACGTCGCTGCTTTCGGGGTCCGCCATGCGGCGATTCTTGCATGCCGCGTCCGCGCCAGCAGAAGCGGACACGCATCACACAAGCTGCCCCGGCAGTCAAGCCCCGCGCCCGATCCGCCGATACGCCAAGCAGAGCCCAGCAGCTCTGTGCCAAATGACCTGCGGTCCGAGGCCCCCGATGGGCTAGGCTGTTTGATGGCGGGAGACCGCCCCTGGCCCGGACGCGCGCTCCTCATCGGTGCGCAGCGCCGGCAACCACGTCCTCGCCCCCTTCCCCTTCTCGCGTATTACGACTCGAATGTCCGTCGCCGACCTCCAAGAGCTCGAAGAGATCAAAACCCTCGTCACCCGTGGCCAAGCCACTGGCGTGTTGACGTTCCAAGAGGTCACCGCTGCGGTGTCCGAGCTCGACCTGGAGGAGTCCGACGTAGAGGACCTTCACCAGTACCTCGAGTCGAACGAAATCGAGCTGCTGGAAGAGGCTGACCCGCGTGCTGCGCCGCCCGCGTCCGCTGCGCCCGAGCCCAAGGGCCGCAAGGCCAAGGCCAAGACGCAGATCGACTTCCGCCCGGACATGACGACGGACAGCCTCCAGCTGTTCCTCAAGGACATCGGCAAGGTCCGCCTGCTCACCGCGCAGGAGGAGGTCGACCTCGCCAAGCGCATCGAGCGCGGCGACCTCGACGCCAAGCAGAAGATGGTGGAGTCCAACCTCCGCCTCGTTGTCTCGATCGCGAAGAACTACCGCAACCAGGGCCTGCCGTTCCTCGACCTGATCCAGGAAGGCACGCTCGGCCTCGTGCGCGCCGCCGAGAAGTTCGACTACCGCAAGGGCTTCAAGTTCTCGACCTACGCCACCTGGTGGATCCGCCAGGCGATCGCCCGCGCCCTGGCCGACAAGGCCCGCACGATCCGCATCCCGGTGCACGTCGTCGAGAAGCTCAACAAGATCGGCCGCGCCGAGCGCAAGCTCGTCACGGAGCTGGGCCGCGAGCCCACGCCCGAGGAGATCGCCGAGGTCACCGGCATCGACCCTGAAGAGGTCGAGTCGATCAAGCGCTCCGCGCAGACCCCGGTCTCCCTCGAGAAGCCGGTCGGCGACGAGGAAGAGTCCGAGTTCGGTCAGTTCATCGCCGACGAGCGCGCCGAGAGCCCCTACGACCGCGCCGCGGAGATCCTCACCAAAGAGGCCCTGCGCGACGCCCTCGAGAACCTCTCCTACCGCGAGCGCCGCGTCCTTGAGCTGCGCTACGGCCTTGGTGGCGAGCAGCCCCGCACGCTCGACGAGGTCGGCAAGACCTTCAACGTCACGCGCGAGCGCATCCGCCAGATCGAGAACCAGTCGCTCAAGAAGCTCCAGTCGCTCGCAGAAGCGCAGAAGCTCCGCGACGTCGCCTAACCGC
>JAEMRF010000533.1 GCA_016463515.1 Solirubrobacteraceae bacterium
GCACGCGGGTCTGACCGTCGCGATCGATGATCCGCGAGAGCGCGGGCGTGCCGATCGCCAGCGCGCAGGCAAAGGCTGCCGCCGCGATCCCGGCCTGCCCGTACGAATACCCCGCGTCGGTCACGCGCACCACCGTCAGCAGACTCATCGCGCCAAACGACAGCCGGGCCAAAATCGACGCCGTGATCGTCGGCAGCACCTGGGGCTTGCGCAGCACGCCCGAAACGCTGGAGGGGTTTCTGGATGTGGACCGAGGTGTGCGGGAAGCGGGCACCCGGCCTACGGTAGGGATCGCGCTCGTCGCAAGACCGAGTCGCGGGGTGGGGGAGATCGGCAACCGAGCCGAACCTGGCACATAAGAACTTGCTCATCGGCTCCTCATCAGCAGCTCACGAGCGCGGCGCAAGCTCGGCCTCTACCACCAGCTCGCTGACGTTCGAGGTCCGACATGAGCACGATCACCACCCCATCGACGGCGCAGCTCCAGCGGGCCGCGCCGGACGAACTCGCCGGGCTTGCGGGAGGCCCGATGAGCCGTCTCCTCAGCAGACTGCCCGACCGCGCCCGCCACCACGTCGGCACACAGCTTGCCCTCGGACTGCTGGCGGGCTTCGTGCTGCCCACGATGTGCTTCGTCGTTGCTGGCGCGCTGGTCGAAGGCTTCACGCGCGTCGCGCTCTACCTCGTGGCGGCGGCCTACGTGGCGACCTGCACGCTGACGCTCTTGGAGGCAAACCCGGCGTTCCGTCGCCGTCGCAGACCTGACCCACTGCCACCTTCGGCCGCGTGGGAGCCGGATGTGACCCTGCTCGTGGTCGCGTACCTCCCCAATGAGGTGGAGGTGGTCGTGGAGTCGCTCAACCGCCTTCACCGCGAGGTACAGATCCCTGGCGCACGACCCCAGATCCTCCTCGCGTACAACACCCCGACCGACCTTCCGATCGAGAATGAGCTGCGCGCCATGGCGGCGGTGATTCCTGCCCTTGACCTCATCCGGGTAGAGGGCAGTCGATCCAAGGCAGAAAACGTGATGGGGGCGCTCCCGCACGTGCGCGGTGAGGTGGTCGCGATCCTCGACACCGACCATCACCTGCGCGCTGACGCCGCCACCCGCGCCGTGCGGTGGTTCGACGCCGGGTACGACGTCGTTCAAGGTCGCTGCGTCGTTCGCAACGCGCGCACCAATCTCGTCACGCGCCTTGTAGCGCTTGAGTTCGAGACCATCTACGGCATCGCGCACTGCGGGCGTTCGCTGCTCGTCGACACTGGCGTGTTCGGCGGAGCCAACGGCTGGTGGCGTACGGCCGCCCTGCGTGAAGTCGGCCTCGACCACCGCATGCTCACCGAGGACATCGACTCGTCACTGCGCGCGCTGATGTCCGGGCTGCGCATCGTCCACGACCGGTCCGTGATCTCGACCGAACTAGCCCCGGAGACGTTTTCTGCGTGGTGGCGCCAGCGCACACGCTGGGCCCAGGGGTGGTTCCAGGTCACGGTGCGTCATGCCCGAGCCATGCGCCGCACGCCAGTGCTTCCTCGACCGACCCGCATCTACTGGGGCATGCTGCTGACGTGGCGGGAGCTCTTCCCGTTCCTGTCGCTGCAGGTGTTCACGATCCTTCTCGCCGACGTCATCCTTGGCTCGCAGTTGCAGTTCGGGACAGACCCGTTCCTGCTGTTCTCGACGTTCGTGACGCTGAGCAGTGGGCTGGTCATTGCCGCCGCGGCGTGGAGAATGTCGACCGACGAAACCCGGGAGCAGGTCGGCTGGCGTACGGCCGCGGGGTGTGCGCTGCTGACGCCGCCGTACACGCTGTTGCGCAACGCCGTCGCGATCGCAGCAATGGTCCGCGAGCTCGTTGGCGACCGCCGCTGGCTGGTGACGCGCCGAACACAGCAGGCCGCCGTGCTTCCCGTTGGCGCCTTGACGCACGAATGACCCTGCACCATGGCGCACGACGTGCCTGGATCGCGGCAGGCGCAGGACTCACACCTGGCCGTGGAGTTCCCGCGCGTAGACAATCTCCTCAGCGGCAGTGCCCTTGCCATCGGG
>JAEMRF010000131.1 GCA_016463515.1 Solirubrobacteraceae bacterium
CGATCAGCGAGGTCGTCGCCCGCTATCTGGTGCGTGCCGGCTACGAGACGCGTGTGGCCGGCGACGGCGCTCGCGGTCTTGCGCTCCACGCCGAGCGCCCGGCTGACCTCATGGTGCTTGACGTGATGATGCCCAACGTCAGCGGTGTCGAGGTGCTGCGTCGCCTGCGTCTGGACCCAGGCGAGGCACCGGCCGTGATCATGCTGACCGCTCGCGGTGAAGAGAGCGACCGGATCGCTGGTCTGGCACTCGGTGCCGACGACTACGTGGTCAAGCCGTTCTCGCCCCGCGAGCTCGTCGCACGCGTGGATGCCGTGCTGCGCCGCGCCAAGCCGGTCCACGAGACGACCGTGGCTGCCGAGCCGATCGAGGCTGGCGCGCTGCGGATCGACCCCGCAGGTCGGCGCGTCACGCGCGAGGGCGAACCGGTCCAGCTCACGCAGCGCGAGTTCGATCTGCTGCTCCACCTCGCCTCGAGCCCGGGCACGGTCTTCAGTCGCGATCAGCTCATGACGGCCGTGTGGGGTCACGACTTCTACACCGACACCTCGACCGTCACGGTGCACGTGCGGCGCCTGCGCCAGAAGCTCGAGCGCGATCCAGGCGAGCCGCAATACGTGCAGACCGTCTGGGGCGTTGGGTACCGGTTCGACGTGCCTGCCCAGAGTGAGGCGGCAGCATGAGCGTCGCCCTCACCGCCGCCAGCGAGCGGCGGTCGCTGCTGATCTCGGCGGGAATCTTCCTGACCGGCGTCGTCGTCTCGATGGTGCTTGTCTACACCCAGCTCGGGCAGAACTGGGTCTACACGTATTGGATCGCGATCTGCGTTGGCCCGGCCTCATTGATCGCGCTGGCCGTCGCGCATCTGGTGCGCCGCGACCCCAGCCGGATGCGATCGCTGTCGCAGCGGTTTGCCCTCTCGACGTTGCTCACGCTTGGCCCGATCGCGTTCGCCGGGTACGCCGCGGCTACGCAGATGTTCGTCGACACCCAGGACATCGTCGTCGGCAGCGCCGTCGTGATCATGGCGCTGCTGGTCGGCGCCCGGATCTCCTACGTGCTGTCGTTCGAGGTGCGTCGCAACGTCGACGTGCTGCGCAGCGGCCTGGCGAGCGTCGCCACCGGCCAGCGCGACGTGCTCTTCCCTGTGGACTCGCGCGATGAGCTCGGCACGCTTGCTGCGCAGGCGCGCGAGACGGTCTCGATGCTCGGCGAGGAAGAGAAGCGCCGCGATGAGGCCGAGCGGATGCGCCGCGAGACGATCGCATCGATCAGCCACGACCTGCGCACGCCGATCACGTCGCTGCGCCTGCTGGCCGAGGCCATCGAAGACGACCTCGTCGACGAGCAGACGGTCAAGCGCTACGCCGCGTCGATGCGCACCAACGTCGAGGTGCTCGGCGCCCTCATCGACGACCTCTTCGAGCTCGCCCGCATCGAAGCCGGTGCGCTCACGTGGTCGATGGAGCAGATCGAACTTGGCGAGATCGTCGACGAGGTCGTCGGCACGCTCGAGGTCGAAGCCCACCAACGCGGCATCCGGATCGACGCCTACACCGGCGAGAAGACGATCATCCTCGGCGATCAGGCTCGCCTGCGCCGCGTGATGCTCAACCTGCTGCAGAACGCCGTCCGCCACACCCCAGAGGACGGATCGGTGACCGTCAAGATCGAGCGTGCCGGCGACGGGTACGAGGTCGAAGTGGCCGACTCCGGCGACGGCGTCAACCCCGAGGATCGCGAGCGCATCTTCGAGCCGTTCTATCGCGGTGGCAGCGAGGCCGCTCGGACCCGTCCGGGGACCGGCCTTGGGCTGGCCATCGCACGGGCCGTCGTCGAGGCCCACGGGGGCAAGATCTGGCTCGAGGAGTCCGAGGCTGGCAGCCGGTTCCGGTTCAGTTTGGCGCCGGGTGGCGCGCAGGCGGCCTAGCGGCTCCCGAGCCGTCGCCTGAATCCGAGCGGGCTGCTTGGCCGGCGCGTTCGGCGCGGAAATGGATGAGCAGCAGGACGCTGGAGAACGCCGCGTAGACGCACCACACCGAGGTCACGGCTTCGTAGGCCACGAGCGCGGCGAGGCTCAGGCCGATGACGTTGGCCACGCCGAAGGCGAAGAGGTAACGCCCCGAGCTCATCAGGATTGCCCCGCAGGTCGCCAGGATGTACCCGGTCGTGATCCACGGGCCGATGTGGATGTCGGTGTCGTAGGCCAGGGCGTTGCCGGATTCGTGGGCGCCGACATCGTGGGTCGCGATCGACCACGCGAACCAGGCCGCCGTCATCACGCCGGCCCCGATGGGGAGGAGCATCAGCTGGCGACGGCGCCGATCTCGCTCCACGAGCCAGGCGGCGGCGGGCACGAGCGCGGGCAGCAGGACCTGGGCGATCGCGAGATACACCACGATCGCCGCGTGGAAGAGCTGGTCAGAGACGCGGTTGTCGGTACCGATGCCGAGCCAGACGACCGACTCGATGAGCTGGTGGGCGGCAAAGATGATCGGAAGCGACGCCAGCGGCCACTGCCGCGGGCTCGTCGTGGCTCGGAGGGTCGCAACGCCGAGCGGCAGCAGGACCGCGCCGGCGACCAGATCGGCTTCGAAGGAGAAACACATGGGCTGGGGAGACGGCCGCGAGGCCGTGCCGCGAGGAGCCTAACGGCAGGTCCCCGCGGAGAACAAACGCCGCGCCGTCAGTGGTGGCTTGCGTGGAGCGTGGTCGAGCGTGGATCGGTCGCATCGCCATGCGCTCTGGAGCCGGGGTCGACGCCTGAGGACCCAGCACGCAGGTGCAGCAGAATCAGCACGCTCACAAACGCGGCATAGACGCACCACACCGACGTCGCTGCCTCGGCTTTGGCCACGATCACGATGCCGATCCCGACGAGGTTTGCGATCCCGAGTGCTCGCAGATGCCGGCTGCTGGACAGGATCGGCGCCGCGCAGGTGGGGAGGAGATAGGCCACGCCGACGGCCCAGCCGAGGTCGACGGGCGTCTTGTAGATCATGGTGCCGCCGTCGGGATAGGCATAGGCCCCGTAGACGATGAGAATCCGGGTGAAGGCCACCGCGATGCCCAGCCCCACCAGGCCGGTCAGGCCCATCAGAATGCGGCGGCGTCGGTCTGGTTCGACGAGCAGCATCGCAACGGGTACGAGCGTTGGCAGGACCACCTGCGCAACGATGAGAAACGCGTCGATCGCAAACTGCATCACCGCGTCCGAGACCTGTCCATCGGCGCCAGCCCATGCCCAAGCTTCGGTGAACTGGTGTGCGGCGAAGATCAGCGGAATGCTCGCGAGCGGGAGTTCGCGAGGGGTACGCGCCGCTCGGAGGCTCAGGATCCCGATGGGCGTGAGGACGGCCGCAGCCGCGAGGTCAGCTTCAAACGAGAAGCACACAGCGGAACCAGGATTACCCAGACGGCCTCGTTCGTCGAGAAACGACCGTCGAAGTTCGGCGGACGCTCAATTACCAATGACGGAGTGTGGCTGCGCTGCGTCCCGTATCCGCCGGTGGACGGCGAGCGGGAGGTTCCCGCCGATACCATCGCGCGCATGTTCATCTTCAAGGCAGCCGTCGTCGGCGCCGGCACCATGGGCGGTCACATCGCCCAGACCATCGCGGCCGCAGGCATTCCCGTCCTCATGAAGGACATCAAGCAGGAGTTCATCGACGCCGGCATGGAGGCCGCCCGCCAGGCGTCGGTCCAGGGCTTCAAGGGTGCCGTGAAGAAGGGCAAGATGACGGAGGAGGAGGCGGCCGCCAAGGTCGAAGAGATCCTCGGCCTCATCACCGGCACGCTCGACTACGACGGCTTTGGCGACGTCGACTTCGTGATCGAGGCCGTCCCGGAGCGGATGGACATCAAGCAGTCGATCTTCCAGCAGCTCGACGCCGTCACGCCGTCGCACGCGATCCTGGCCACCAACACCTCGGCGCTGTCGGTCAGCGAGATCGGTGAAGCCACGACCCGCCCCGACAAGGTCGTCGGGTTCCACTACTTCTACCCGGCGTTCATGATGCCGCTCGTCGAGGTGATCGAAGGCGAGTACACCTCCGCTGAGACGGTCGCCGTCGCCTACGCCTTCGCCCAGCAGACCCGCAAGCAGCCGATCATCTGCGGCGAGTGCCCCGGGTTCGTGGTCAACCGCATCCTGATCGCTGCCGTCGGCGAGATCTGGAAGGCGCAGGAGGAGGGCGGCCTCGACATCCAGAAGCTCGACCAGGGCATGCAGGACGCCAAGGCGCTGCCGCTCGGGCCGTTCATCCTGCTCAACATGCTCGGCCTCGACACGGCTCTGCACACCGCCCAGCACCTGCATGAGGAGTACGACAGCAGCCTCGAGAACCCCGAGGCTGACGGTTCGTTCTACGTGCACAAGGGCATTACCGAGCTTGTTGCCGCAGGCAAGTCGGGCGTGAAGTCCGGCGAGGGCGTGTACCTCGCCGACGGCACCAAGAACCTCCCGGGCGACAACGAGCCCGACATCGAGGATCTCGTCACCCGCACGCTGCTCACCTCGCTGCGTGAGGCGTGCTACCTCGTGGAAGAGGGCATCGCCGGCATCCGCGACATCGACTTCGGGATGATGGGCGGCGCCGGCATGGATCCGCGCCGCGGCCTGATGCCGCCGTTCATGAAGGCCGACCAGATCGGCCTCGATGTGGTCCTGCAGCAGTTCGAAGATGCCGCCGCCAAGCACGGCTCGCGCTTTGCCCCGCCGGTCCTCCTGCAGCGTCTCGTGGCTCAGGGTCGCCTGGGCACCAAGTCGGGCCAGGGCTTCTACCCGTACCCGAACTTCGACGCCGAGCAGCCCGCAGAGCTCGTCAAGCTCGAATCCCGTGGCGACGGCGTGTCGATCGCGTGGCTGGCCAACGGCCTGATGAACTCGCTCTCGCCGACCGTGATCGGCGACCTGCGCAAGGTCTGGGACGTGGTCGACGGCCGCGGCGATCGCGCGCTGATCATCGCCTCCGCCAACCCGCTGCTGTTCTGCGCCGGGGCCGACATCAAGGCCTTCACGCAGCTCGACGAGAAGACCGGTGGTGAGCTGATCAACGCCGCCCACGGCCTGTTCCGCGACTTCGAGAAGTCCTCCACCGTGACGATCGCGGCGGTCAACGGCCTTGCGTACGGCGGTGGCTGCGAGCTCGCCATGGCCTGCGACATCCGCCTGGCTGCCCGCGCTGCCGTGTTCGGTCAGCCCGAGATCAAGCTCGGGCTCATCCCCGGCTTCGGTGGCACCCAGCGCCTGCCGCGCCTCGTCGGCGAGGGCCGTGCCCTGGAGCTCAACCTCATCGGCGACCCGCTCCCGGCTGCGCTCGCTGAGGACTACGGCCTCGTGAACCGCGTCGTCGACGACCACGCGCTGCTTGAGACCGCGCTGAACTGGGCCCGCAAGATCACCACGCAGGCGCCGCTCGCAGCCCAGCAGATCAAGACGGTCTCCAACCAGGGCGACATCGACACCGGTGTGGCCGCCGAGATCGCCGGCTTCGCGTCGGTCTTCGCTTCCGCCGACGCGACCGAGGGCATCTCGGCATTCCTCGGCAAGCGCGAAGCCAGCTGGACCGGCAAGTAACAGCCGCCGCGGTGAATCGGAGCGGGCCAGCCCGGCCCGCTCCGATCCACCAGTCGGCGTCGGAGCACCGACCCCTTGGGGTGGTGCTCCGACGCCCGTCGGGCGCCTCAGTCGCCCGACGCTTGCGACGTGTTGGCCAGACTTAGCGCAGCGGCGCCGTCTGGAAGAGCAGCGACTCGCCGAAGTTGCCGTCGACGCCGTCGTTGTCGGTCGACAGGAACACCTTGCCGGCCTTCGTGATGCCGACGCCCTCGAGCTTGTCCGGCACGGAGATGCTCTTGGCGTCCAGCTCGCTGATCGCGTCGCGCAGGAGGCGCTTGCTGACCGTGGCGAGCGGCTCGCCGTGGGCCTTCCAGCTGACCGACGGATCGGTGAGGTCGACGCCGTAGATGCGCTTGATCCGGGCGTTCTCGGCGAGCTGGTTGTCACGTTCCACGATCGCGACCGACTTGCCGTCCGGCAGGAGCGTGATCTCCGACAGGCCAACGAAGCCACCGGCAGGTGACTCGACGGCGTCCAGCGGGTACAGCGCGAACGTCCAGGTACCGGCGGCCACGTCGTAGCGGCCGATCTTCACGACGCCCTTGGCATCGTCGGCCCACTCGCGCTGCACCACGACCCACACGGTCTCGTTGCCGGCGGCCTGCGTGCCGGTCACGGTCACGCCCTCAAAGCCGCTGCTGTTGGCCTTGGTGGCCAAGCTGGCCGGGAGCGGAATGCTCTGCAGGACCGTTCCAGCGGCGTCGGTGCGAACGATCAGGTTCGGTCGCGAGCTGCCGACATTCGTGCGGCCCTCGCTGGCCAGCCAGAAGCCGCCTTCCTTGCGAGCAACCACACCTTCGAGGTCGAACTCGCCGAGCAGCTGGTCGTCGGTCTCGGCTGCGCCGACCGGGATCCGCTGCGTGATCACCGCAGGCGTTCGCGCGGTGTCGATCTTGTAGATCCACGACTGCCCGAGGTAGGAGTCGCTGACCGACCAGAGGGTGTTCTTCTCGACCGGATCGCCCGAGAGGCCCGACTGCGCGACCCACGGGATGGGCAGTCCGGCCGCGTCATTGGCGCTGACGAGCTGCGGGTACGGGGCGACGCTGCGGCGCTTGAGGTCGTACAGGGTCACCACCGATCGAACGGCGCCCGGGGTGTCGGTCTCAGCAGATACGGCGAGCAGGCCGCGGCGCGGAATCGCCCGGATCCCCTCAGGCCCGACGCCGGTCGGCAGCAGACCGACGAACTTCGGGGCACCACGGGTGATCTCGTAGACGCCCACGACGTTGGCGCGCTCGGCGCCGACGAAGAGGTAGGTGGTGCGGCCGAAGGTCGCGACCTCGAGCCCTTCGGGCTCGGCACCCTTGTTCTCGGCGCGGGCCTCGGGGAAGTG
Source organism: Solirubrobacteraceae bacterium (assembly GCA_016463515.1). Taxonomy (GTDB): domain Bacteria; phylum Actinomycetota; class Thermoleophilia; order Solirubrobacterales; family Solirubrobacteraceae; genus JAGIBJ01. The sequence goes on from JAEMRF010000131.1 coordinate 6,957, forward strand.
CCCGGCGCGCACGACCTCATGCTCAAAGCTGGCGCCGGACTCGAACTCCACGTAGCCGCGGCTGTTGAAGAGCGTGAAGCCGCGGCTGCCGCCTTCGACGCCGTTCTCGTCCTCGTAGTCGCCTTCGTTGGCCGTCGCGAAGGTGTCGTCGTCGACCCAGTGCACGGCGTCGGGCTCGCGGCGGCGGGCCGGGAGGTCGTCGTCGAGCTCGATGAGACCGCTGCCCTGCGGCCCGACCTCCTCTTCGGTGGCGTCGACGTTCTTCAGGTCGACGGAGCCCGCCGAGAAGTGGCGGGTGACCTTGGCCTTCTTGAGATCGACGATCGCGAGGTGGTTGTTCTCCTGGAGGCTCACCACCGCCTCATTGCGGCGGTTGATGTCGACGAACTCGGGCTCCGGGTCGCTCGGCGCCGTCTGCGCGATGCCGGTCAGGTCGACGGTCCGCAGCTGGCGGTCCCACTTCCAGACCGGGCCCTTGAGGTCCAGGATCTGCAGCACGCCCGCGGGCGCCTGCGGAATGAGTCCGCCGAGGACGTCCTCATCGCGCTCGTTCTCGATCACGATCGCGGCGTAGCGGCCATCCGGCGAGACGGCGATCGAGTCCGGCTGCCCGGCCAAGGTGATGCGTGCAGCGATCTGGCGGGTGGTGGGGTTCACGACCAGCAGCTCACCCTTGGGTTCGACGAATGAGGCGCTGGTGTTCACGCCCACGAGCGACCACTGGCCGGCCGTTGCGACGCTGGTCGGCTCGCCGCCAACCGGCAGAACGCCGCCGGGCTGGGGCGCGCGCGGGTTGGAGGCGTCGACGAAGCCGATCTGCTGCTGCGGCGAGTCGGAGTACACGAGCGTGCGGCCGTCGGCGGTCGCGTCGAGGATCTCGGCTGAGGTGACCGCGTTTGCAGGGGCGCCCGCAGGCAGGTTCTGGGGCACGCTGAACGTGCCGACGTGGCCGAACGACTCAGCCTTTTGCCAGGGGAACCACGATGGGGTGGCCGATGCTGATTCGGCGGCGCCGGCGCTGGCGAGCGCGGCGATCAGGAAGGCGGCGGCAGTTGGGCGCTGCGGCCAGAGCTGGAGCTTCACGGGGTCTTCTCCTGAGGACGGGAACCCCGCATCCAACCGGCGG
>JAEMRF010000534.1 GCA_016463515.1 Solirubrobacteraceae bacterium
CCAAACGTTGACCGGTGAAGGTTCGGTCGGTCGACGCTTCCGGCCGCGGCTAGGCTGGCCGTCATGGGTATTTGCTGCTCCGATGAAGGAAACCGATGAGGGATCCGCAGTCGTCGGCGCCGTATCTGGATGCCATTGCGGCGTATGGGTCGCGGGGGTCCGGGCGGATGCATGTGCCGGGTCACAAGGGCGGGCCCGGCGCGGATCCGGGGTTGCGCGCCGCAATCGGTGAACGCGCGCTCTTGATGGACGTGCCACAGGGCCTCTACGGGGTGGATCTGGGCGTCGACATCACGCCGCAGCTGCGAGCTGAGGCCCTGGCCGCGGAGGCGTATGGCGCGCAGCAGTCGTGGTTCCTCACCAACGGCGCCACGCAGGGCAACCACGCGCTCACGCTGGCTCTTGCGCCGCCCGGCAGCACGGTCGTGGTGCAGCGCAACTCGCATGCTTCGGTCGTCGACGGCCTCGTGCTCAGCGGCGGGCTGCCGTCGTTCGTGGCGCCCGCCTACGATGACGCGCTCGGTATCGCCCACACGGTCGTCCCCGAGCACCTGGATGCCGTGCTGCAGGCCACGCCTGCTGCGCGCGTGGTGTTCGTGGTGTCGCCCACCTATTTCGGCGTCTCCGCCGACGTGCCGGCGCTCGCCCAAGTCGCCCATGCCCGCGGCTGCGCGCTGGTCGTGGACCAGTCGTGGGGCCCGCACTTCGGCTTTCACCCAGACGTGCCCGAGTCGGCGCTGCGCCAAGGCGCCGACGCCGTCCTGACCAGCACCCACAAGATGGCCGGCTCCCTCACGCAGTCGGCGATTCTGCACGTGGCTGACGGGTCCCGCCTCGACGTGAGCGCCATCGACCGCGCTGTGCGGATCGTGCGGTCGACCTCACCCTCCTCGTTGCTGCTGGCTTCACTCGACGGTGCTCGCCGCCAGCTGGCGGTGCACGGCGAGGCGTTGCTGGAGCGCACGATGCGCGGCCGTGCCGGACTGATCGAGGCCATCGAAGCCAGCGAAGGCCTCGTCCTGCTCGGCCCCCAGCTCCGCGGCGCGGAAGGCGTCCACGACGTGGACCCGCTCAAGGTCGTGCTCGACGTCCGCGGGACGGGCGCCACCGGCTACGCCTACGGCCAAGCCCTCGGCGCCTGGCACGACGTGCACCCCGAGCTCGCCACCGACACCACCGTGCTCCTCGTGCTCGGCCCGGCCGAGCGGCCCGACGACCTGGCGATGGTGGGCATCGCGCTGCAGCGCACCGCAACCCGCATCGCCGCCGACGTGGCCGCAGGCGAGGTCGACGCAGACACCCCGCGCATCGCAGAGCCGCTGCGTGCGCCCACCAGCGAAACCGTCATCCCGCCGCGCGACGCGTTCCTCGGCCCAGCCGAAGCCATCCCCCTTAGTGAGGCCGTCGGCCGCATTTCGGCGGAGTCGATCGCTGGCTACCCGCCAGGCATCCCTGCACTCCTACCGGGCGAGCGCATCACCCCCGCCGTCGTCGAGCACTTCCGCTCTCTGCTGGAAGCCGGCGCCCGCCTGCACGGCGCGCAAGATCCGTCGCTCGAGACGATCACGGTCGTCAAGGGGTAGAGCCTCAAGGCGCGGCTGCGCAGGCCGCTGCGGCTGACAAGCCGCACCTCCGCGACTCGACCCCCAAAACTTCCCCACGAGGAAAGTTCGAGGGGTCGAGTTTGCCGGTGCTTGCCCTACGACCGACCAGCCCACCCGCCAGACCGGGCGCCGCCACCGTCCGCAAGCCCCAAAGACCGTCCGCCCTCGCTGAAGGCCGCCCGAAAACCGCGTAGCGCCCGAAGTTCCGCCGCCGCAAACCGCTGAGGCGCCGAAGACCCGCCCGAAACCCCGAAGCGCCGCAAGATCCGCTGCCGCAAACCGCCAAATCGCCGAACAAGCGCCGAAGGCGCAACCCACCAACGCCCAAAGACCCCGAAGCGCCCCCAACGCCGACCCAGAACCCGCCGGCAGCCGCCAAATCTCGACCCAGGGAGCAGAGACGGATGGCCGGCAGGCGCCAGGGCTGGGGTGAGGTGGTCCCCCGC
>JAEMRF010000132.1 GCA_016463515.1 Solirubrobacteraceae bacterium
CGCGAGATGCACGACGCTGCCGTGGTGTCGCCGGATCTCTCAACGGCCGCCCACCTTCAGACCGACTGGCTCGTGATCGGCTCGGGGTTCGGCGGAAGCGTCGCGGCACTGCGCCTCGCAGAAAAGGGGTACGACGTGACCGTGCTCGAGCAAGGCGAGCGATTCGCCGACGCCGACTTTGCGAACTCTGCGTGGCAACTCGGTCGTGTGCTGTGGTCTCCGCGATGGGGGCTGCGCGGCATCATGCGTCAGACCCCCTTTCGGCATGTGACCGTCCTCAGCGGTGTGGGGGTCGGTGGCGGATCGCTCGTCTACGGCAACACGCTCTACGTCCCCAGCTCAGACGCCTTCTACCGCCATCCCCAGTGGGGTGAGCTCGCCGACTGGCGAGCCGTGCTGGCTCCCCACTACGCCACCGCCAAGCGGATGCTCGGCGTGGTGCCCTTTCAGGGTGGTGGCCGAAGCGACCAGCTGATGGCCGACCTGGCCGGCGACCTGGGCGTGGCAAGCTCGCTGCACCCGACCGACGTCGGCGTCTGGTTCGGAGAACCCGGGCAGACGGTCCCAGACCCGTACTTCGGGGGCGACGGCCCAGATCGCACCGGGTGCGTGCGCTGCGGCCAGTGCATGCTGGGTTGCCGGTACGGCGCCAAGAACACGCTCGTGAAGAACTACCTCGCGCTCGCCGAGCGGCTCGGCGTGCGTGTGGCGCCGCGGCGCGAAGTCACCGACATCCGGCCGCTCGGGGCGGCCGATGGCAGTGACGGCTACGCGGTCACCTCGCAGCGCTCCGGCGCCTGGGTGCGGCGCGATCGCCACGTCCACACCGCACGCGGCGTCGTGGTCGCCGGCGGCGCGCTGGGGACCGCTGCCCTGCTGCGCCGCTGCCGTGATGGCGGGAGCCTGCCCGCCCTCTCAGACCAGCTCGGGAACCTCGTGCGCACCAACAGCGAAGCCATCACCGCGGTCACGGCGCCGACCGGCCACCCTGACCTCACTGCCGACCTCGCGATCACCGCGAGCCTGCATCCCGACGCCGACACGCACGTGACCAACAACTCGTACGGGGCGGCTGGCGACGCGCTCGGTTTGACCTACGGTCCGCTGACGAGCGGGAGCCGCCGGTGGCGCCGGGTATGGCAGTTCGCCCACGCCCACGTGCGCCACCCCGCCCGCTGGCTGTCGCCCGCACGGGTGCGCGGGTGGTCGAGCCGCACCGTGATCTTCACGGTGATGCAGTCGTCGGAGTCCTCGCTTCGGCTGCGGCCCACCGGGCGGCGGGGCCGACTCCAGACCGAGCTCGCCGCCGGTCCGCCTCCGGCCAGTCACCTGCCGATCGCCAACCGGGTCGCCGAACTGGCCGCCAGCCGACTGGGCGGCGTCCCGCAGACGTCGGTCCTGGAGTCGCTGCGCGGCGCACCGACCACCGCCCACCTGCTGGGTGGCGCAGTCATCGGCGCCGACGCAGCCAGCGGCGTCGTGGATCGCCAGCATCGCGCATACGGCTACCGCAATCTGCTCATCACCGACGGCTCCACCGTGCCCGCCAATGTCGGCGTGAACCCCAGTCTCACCATCACCGCGCTCGCAGAAGAGGCCATGACCCACGTGCCCGACCGCCCTTCCGACCAGCCGCCCGTTGCGGCGCCTGCTCCGGCTGCCTCGTCGTCGCTGCGTGTGCTGCGCCGAGCCTTCCAGGATGCGCGCACACCGGCACTCGACGACCTGGTCGGCTTTCGCAAGGCCCAGTTCGCCGGGCCGGCGTGGCTGCGCGCGCTCGGCCCGATCACCATGGCCACCACCGGTATGCCCGGGTGGCAAGGCAAGCGCTTTCGGCACAGCGGCGACGCACGCCTTGCTGGGGAGAACCTGGTCCGGCGCGGCAACGCACTGGAGCCCTCCATTCCGATGCACGCCTCGCTGGAGGCGGCCACCGCCGACGGGAGACCCGCACTCGTCGTGCGCTACCCGGCCGACGCCCGCTGGCCCTGGCGCCGCGTGCGCGACGAACTGCGCCCCCTCGCCGACGGCCGGCTGCTCGGCATGACCTACGGCCTCCCGGGCACCTCGCCCAAAGGCGTCCCCTTCATCCTGCACCCACCGGAAGCACACGACGCATGATCCGCTCACGACTGAACCTGCACGGCAAGACCGTCCTGCTGACCGGCGGCGCCAGTGGCATCGGCGCGGCATCGGCGCGGGTGCTCGTCGCGCGTGGGGCGCGCGTGGCGCTCGTGGATCTCGACGAGGCTGGCCTTGCCGGCGTGGCCGCTGACCTCGGCACCGCTGCCCGCTCGTTTCCCGGCAGCGTGACCGACCGTGCACGGCTGGGGGAGATCGTCGAGGAGGTCCTGGCGTGGACGGGCAGCGTCGACGTGGCCTGGGCCAACGCCGGCATCGCAGCGGAACCTCCAGCCACGATCGCCACGATCGATGAGGCCGTGTTCGAGAAGGTCGTGGAGGTCGATCTGCTCGGCGTCTGGCGGACGGTGCGAGCGGCGCTGCCAGCAGTCCAGGCCGCCAAGGGCCACCTGCTGCTGACCGCCTCGACCTATGCCTTTGCCAACGGCATGGTCAACGCGCCATACGCAGCCTCGAAGTCCGCCGTCGAGTCACTGGGGCGCTCCCTGCGCTCGGAGCTCGCCGGAACGGGCACCACGGCAGGCGTCCTGTATCCGGGTTGGATCGAGACGCCCATCGTGCAGACGTCGCGCCACGTGGATCCGGTCGCCATGCAGCTCACGTCGATCGGCTTTCCGGGACCGTTCGGCAAGCTCATCCCAGCCGAGCAACTCGCCGAAGCCGCGGTGCGTGGCATCGAGCGCCGCGCGGCTCGAACGATCCACCCGCGCGCCTGGATCGGTTGGTCGGTCCTGCGTGGCCTGGTGAACCCCGTGTTGGATGCGGGCGTGGATCGACACCGCACCGTGCAGCGCCTGGTGCAAGAGATCGAGACCGCCCGCATCGCCGAGCGCGCCAAAGGCGACCCATCATGAGCCGGCGTCGCGGCACGCTCAGGGCCGGTGATCACGCCGTGATCACCGGCGGCTCGTCGGGGCTGGGCGAGGCGCTGGCCGCCGAGTTCCTGGCCCATGGCGTGCACGTCACCATCCTGGCCCGCCGCGAGCAACCGCTGCTCGACGCCGCGTCGCGGCTGGGCGCCGCCGGGCACGCCGCGACGGTCTCGACCCAGGTCGCCGACGTGACCGATGCGGCGCAGCTCGCCGAGGCGTTCGCCGCAATGTCGAGCGCCGGGCGCCATGTCGACGTGCTCGTGAATTCGGCCGGCATCCTGCGCGAAGGGCACTTCGAGACCCTGCCGCCTTCCGACTTCACCGACGTGATGGCGGTGAACTTCCACGGCACCGTCGACGTGATCCGGGCTGCGCTTCCGAGCCTGCAGCGCCGTCGCGGACGCATCGTGAATGTCGCCTCGGTGGCGGGACTCATGGGGGTGTTCGGGTACACGCCGTATGCCGCCGCCAAGCACGCCCTCGTGGGCTTCACCAACAGCCTGCGCTACGAACTCGAGCCACAAGGGATCCGCGTGCATCTCGTGTGCCCAGGCGAGTTCGACTCACCGATGGTCGCGGCACTCGACCAGGACCGCACACCTGAGAATCGAGCCCACACGCTGACCATCCCAAAGTCGACGCCCGAGGCCGTCGCGCGCGACACCCTGCGCGGGATCCAGCGCGGACGCGAACTCATCGTGCCCGGGCGCCAGGCCGCGCTCGCCGTGCTCGGTCAGCGACTCGCGCCATCCGTCGGCGCCGTGATCGCCAAGCGACGGATCGCGGCCGCTAGCTCCCGGTGAAGCGGTGCACGAGGTGCGCGCGCCGGGCCGTACCGCCGGCCTGCTCGACCTCGTCGGCCGAGCCGAGCACGCGCACGATGGCCTGCGACGCCAACCATCGAAGCGGCTCGGGTTCCCAACCGCGCGCACGGTGCAGCGTCCACGGCTGAGGACCCGCAGGATCGGGCACACCGCGCAGCTGCGCGGCCAACGATCGCGCCAGGACGAACGTCGCCGCGACGCCATGCCCCGCATACCCGCCGAGCCAACCGATGCCCGTGGCGCGGTCCACCCCACAGCTGGCACACCAGTCACGCGGTACGGCAAGCGACCCCGACCACCGGTGCTCGATCGCCACCCCTTCGGTTTGCGGCCAGACCTCGCGAAGGGTCTGCTCCAGGCGAGCGGTGGTCGCGGGATCGGCGTCGCCGGCGACCGACAATCCTGACCCGAGGCGATAGGGGGCGCCGCGTCCACCGATCGCAATGCGGCCATCAGGGGTGTGCTGGGCGTAGAAGAACAGGTGGCGGGCATCGCCGACGGCCTGCCCATCACGCCACGAGAGCTCCTCAGCCGCGGGCCCTGTCAGTGGCTCGGTCGCGATCATGGTCGAAGCGAGCGGGAGATAGCGCCTGCCCTGACCGGGCTGCTCGATCGTGAACGCCTCCGTGGCCAGCACCACATGCGGCGCGCGCACCGTGCCGAGGTCACCGCACTCCACGCGCCCCGAGGAGATCGCGCTCGCTGGCGTGTGCTCAAAGAGCATCCCGCCCATCCGCTGCACGGCCGCAGCGAGACCGTGCACCAAGCGGACCGGGTGCAGCGTGCCGCACGGGAGCGCCTGCAGTGCGCCGCGCGTCGCCTGAGCACCGAGCCGAGCCTGCACCTCTGTCGGGTCCAGCCAGGTGAGATCCTCGGCCGGCCAACCCCACCGGGTCATCGCAGCGCGACGGTCGACCAGACGGGCCTGCTCGGCGGCCGAGCGAGCCATCGTGATGGCACCGCCGAGCCGCACATCGCTGCCGAGGCCAAGCGCTGCGTCGAGTGCGGCGACCTCGCGGACCGCCTCGATCAGCACCCGCTGGGCGCGCTGCACGGAGGCCAGTCCGAACCGCCGCTCCCACACTCGTAGGTCGGCGGGCGCCGCAGCCATCAGCCAGCCGCCGTTGCGACCAGACGCTCCGAATCCGATGACCTCGCGCTCGAGCACGGCGACGCGAAGGGTCGGGTCGCCAGCGAGCAGATGGTAGGCCGTCCACAGACCCGAGAAGCCGCCACCAACGATGACGACGTCGGCGTCCACGTCGCGGGCAAGCGACGGCGCAGGGCGCTCGCGAGGCGGGGCTGTCGCGTGCCAGAGCCCGGGACCACTCATCGGGGTCAACGTCGAGTCACGATGCGGCGACACCACCCCACCGTAGCCCGAGGGCTGCGAACCAAGACCACGTGCGCCTCCCCAGACAGCGTCCGGCTGGCCGTTTGACCCACCCCGACCGGCCCGGACCGTGGCTATTTGGTTTGACCACTCAATGGTCAGCGCAGAATGCGATTAGGTTGCTGAATGGCCGTACGGAAAGTCCCGGCGCCGCCCTGGCGAAGCTGGCACCTCTGGGTCGTGACCGCAGCAGCTGTTGCGGCGATCGTGATCATCACGGCCATCAGTCCGCGGTTGCTCGGCCTGCCGGCGGACGGCCTGCTGAACGCGTGGGGAACCGTGGTCGCCGGCGGCGTCGCCATCGGACTCGGCGGTGCTGCGCTTGCCACGCTCTGGCGCTCCAGCCAGCGCGTCGCCCACATCGCCGACCAGCAGCGCCGAACGACGCAGGCCTATCTTGCGGTCGCGGGCACGCTCATGCTCACCCTCGATCAGCGCGGCATCGTCATGGCTGCCAACCGGCACACCTGCCTCACGCTCGACCGCGAGGAGGACGAGGTCGTCGGCCACGAATGGTTCGGGCTCGCGCTGCCCGAGGAGTATCGCGACGAGGCCCGCCGACTCTTTTGGCTCAGCTTTCAGGCCTACCGCGAGACGGGCGAGATGTCGTTCGGGACCATCGACTACGAGAACGAAGTCGAATGCCGCGACGGATCTCGCAGACAGATCCAGTGGTGGGCCACGATGGTCTGCGATCGCGCCGGCAGACCCATTGAGATGGTGTGCTCCGGCACCGACGTCACGGACCAGCGCGCCGCCGCGGCGGCACTCGAGCGCAACCGCGTGGAGTTGGAGGCATTGCGGCGGCTTGCCCAGAAGATCGCGTCCCTGGACGATTCACGCCAAGCCGTCGTCGATGCCACGCTCGCCCTGACGGACGCAAGTGCGGTCGTGATCCTGGAACCCAACCGCGAGCGCACGCACCTGGAGGTCACGACGACCACCCGCGAGGAGTTCCGCGGCGGATCGACAGAGCTCGCACGCGAGCCCACCTTCGCCGCCAGCGCGTTCCTCAGCGGTCAGCCACATTTCATCGCCGACTGCACGGCGTCGCCAGCGGTCAATCAGCAACTCGTCAAAGCGCTCGGACTGCGCTCAGGGCTGCACCAGCCGATCATCGGCGGCCATGGCCCGATCGGCGTGCTCACCGTGGTGTGGGAGCAGCCCGTCCGGTCGTTGCACGACCGCAAGGCCGAACTGGTTGGCCTGATCGCGCATGAGGCCGCAATCTCCCTGCGGCGGCGAGAGTCCCTCCTGCAGCTGGAGCGTGCCGCGCTCGTGGACCCGCTGACCGGCGTGGCCAACCGGCGCGCCTTCGACGCCGAGCTTCCGCTCGCGCTGCGCCGTGCGGGCCAAGGCAACTACCCGCTGGGACTGGTCGTCCTCGACGTCAATGAGTTCAAAGCCGTCAACGACCTGTACGGGCACGAGGTCGGCGACGAGCTGCTGATCCGCGCCGCGTCGGCGTGGGCCGGCGTCCTGCGGGCGGGCGACCTCCTGGCGCGCCTGGGCGGCGATGAGTTCGCAGTCCTTCTTCCGTCCTGCGACGAACTGGAGATGGCCCACATCATCCGCCGGCTCAAACGCGCCACGCCCCATCAGCCCGGCACGAGCATGGGCGGCGCCTTGTGGGACGGGACCGAAGGGGCGTCCAGCCTGATCCGCCGCGCGGACCGAGCCCAGTACGCCGACAAGTCGGCCATGAAGTCAGCCGCGTCGGACGACCGGGCGATGGACTTGAGCAGTGATGCATCGGCGGCACGCCTCGCGGCGCGCCCGCGAGCCGAAGACCCTCGCGCGCAGGCACCATGGAGCGGCGACGCGCCGGACCTGGATCCGGGAGACGACAAACCGCAGACTTGACACCACGGTCCGTCACGCACCTTCCGGCGGCCGTCAACAGATCGCTCATTGGTTCGGCGCCCCAAGAGGGTTAGCTTGGAACGATGGCTATGGGTACCCAGCAAGATCTGACCACGGACCGGAGTCCGGCTGAGCTCAGTGCGCTCGCCCAGCGACACCTGTGGATGCACTTCACGCGCATGGGCGCGTACGACGACGAGCACCGCGTTCCGATCATCACGCGCGGCGAGGGCTGCTACGTCTACGACGCGTCGGGCAAGCGCTACCTCGATGGGCTCTCTGCGCTGTTCTGCGTGAACGCCGGCCACGGCCGCGCCGAACTCGGCCAGGCCATGGCCGAGCAGACGAAGGAGCTGGGCTTCTACACCAACTGGTCCTACACGCACCCGCGCTCGATCGAGCTCGCCGCCAAGATCGCCGAGCTGGCTCCGGGCGACCTGAACCGGGTGTTCTTCACCAGCGGCGGAAGCGAGTCCGTGGAGTCGGCGATCAAGCTCGCCCGCCAGTACCACAAGCTCACCGGCAACCCGCTGAAGACGAAGCTGATCGCGCGCGACACCGCCTACCACGGCGTATCGCTCGGCGCCCTCTCGGCGACCGGAATCACCGCGCTGCGCCAGCCGTTTGAGCCGCTCACCCCCGGCGGCTGCCACGTGCCGAACACCAACTCCTACCACCTCGACGAAGACCCCAATCGCGACCCGCTGTGGGCGGCCAACGCGATCGAAGAGCGGATCATCTTCGAGGGCCCCGAGACGGTCTCGATGGTGATCCTGGAGCCAGTGCAGAACGCCGGTGGTTGCTTCACGCCGCCCGAGGGGTACTGGCAGCGGGTCCGCGAGATCTGCGACAAGTACGACGTCCTGCTCGTGTCCGACGAGGTCATCTGCTCCTGGGGTCGACTCGGCGAGTGGTTCGGCGCGATCAAGTACGACTACCA
>JAEMRF010000535.1 GCA_016463515.1 Solirubrobacteraceae bacterium
CTGCGGCGGCCCGTTCAACACGCGCACCGGCCACTACCGCGACAACGTGATCGTGACGGCCGTTCCGGTCTGAGCCGTTCGCGGCGTTCGCGGCGTTCGTCCCGGTGCTAGACCGGGACGAACGCCGATACGTCGTGAGCCGGGGACAGACCTAGCCGGCGAGGCGTAGGCTGGCGTGGAACATCCCACGCGGGTCGACCTGACTGGCGATGGCTCGCAGCCGGGCCAGGTCCGCGGCGTCGAACGCCGACGGAGCGTCGTCGCCGCGCTCGTCGAAATTGGGGCTGACCTGACCGGACGACCACGGCGCTAGCGCGGACCGGAGTTCGTCGATGCGCGCGTCGATCGGCGCCGCCGCCTCAGGGAACGGGCACATGCCGACGGCAAAGAGACCGAAGCCGCTGCGTCGTTGCACGGCCCCACTCCCGACCCGCGGGCGGCCCAGCGCGCCGCCGAGCTGGCGGAGTTCAACCGACAGCAGCGGCGCGACCTCTTCCGGCTGCGCGGCTTGCAGCAGCGCTTGGACGCCGGCGTCGTCGAGCGTCTCCACTGCGAAGCCGTCGCCGCGGCTCGGCACCGGACCGGGTGGGTCCATGTGCAGCGGGAGCAGGCCTGCCGTCGGCGTGGGACCCCACGTGTCGATCATCGGGGTGCCGACCGAGCGCCACGCGCTGACGAGCGCCGCGGATTCCTCGTCGGTGGCGCCGACGACCGCGCCGTCGACCACGACGACGGGCGTGTCCTGCAGCGGTTCGGGCACGCCGGGCATCGCCGGCGGGCGCAGGAACCGCAGCGACGTGGTGACGCGGTCGGGGGCTTGCTCTGCCCACGCCGTCCATGCGCGCAGCACGTCGGCGGCCTGCGCGGCCGGCCAGATCGTCATGCCGGCGAACACCTCTGGGATGGCAAAGAGCTTGAACTCCATCGCGGTGATCACGCCGAAGTTCGCACCGCAGCCGCCGCGCAGGGCCCAGAAGAGGTCCGGGTGAGCTTCGGCGGTCACGCGGAGCAGGTCGCCAGCGGCCGTCACAAGCTCGACGGCGGTGACGTGGTCGCAGGCGTAGCCGTACTGGCGAGCGAGCCAGCTCATCCCGCCGCCCGTGGTGTAGCCGACGACACCGACGTCATGCGCGGAACCTGAGAGGGCGGTGAGGCCGTGCGGCGCAGCGGCGTTCACCACGTCGGCCCACACCGCGCCGGCGCCCACACGGGCGGTCTGGGCTGACACGTCGACGTCGACGCCGCCGAGTGCGGTGCGCAGCAGCAGGGCGCCAGAGAGGTCACCGAGCGCTGCGGCATGGTGGCCGGTCGTCTGCGGGGCGACGCGCAGGCCGTGTTCGGCGGCGTAGGCCACCGCGCTGCGAACCTCCTCGACGGTGGTTGCCGTCACCACAGCGGCTGGACGCTGGTCCACCGCGAGGTTCCAGGCAGCGCGAGCCTCGTCGTAGCTGCGGTCTTCCGGGTGGACGACGGCAGCGGCACTTGAGATGAGCGTGGAATCGGTCATGGCGAGACCTTCTCGCCGGTGGAGCGGCGCCACATCGGGGACCTCCCCAGTCTGCTCCCCAAAGAACCGCCCGTGGGACGGCGGTGGGGCCCCGAACGAGCCGCCACCGCCCTACGCGGTTTGCTTCGACTTCGCCGGGCCTCAGCCGGCGAGGACCTCGATCACGGCGTCAGCGAACTCCGACGTGCCCACGGCCGTTGGGTCGTCCTTGGTCTTCTTGAGGTCGTAGGTCACGTTCTTCCCCTCGGCGATGACGGCCGCGATCGCGCCTTCCATGCGGCCCGCGGCGTCGGTCTCTCCGAGATGGCGCAGCATCAGGACGCCCGAGAGCATCACGGCCGTGGGGTTGAGCTTGTTGAGGCCCGCGAGCGTGGGGGCCGAGCCGTGCGTCGCTTCGAAGACCGCAGCGTGGGTGCCGATGTTGGCTCCAGGAGCAACGCCAAGTCCGCCGATCAGTCCGGCGCACAGGTCAGACAGCAGGTCGCCGTAGAGGTTCGGCAAGACGATGACGTCGTACTCGTCCGGCCAGCT
>JAEMRF010000536.1 GCA_016463515.1 Solirubrobacteraceae bacterium
GGGATGCACGCGGCGTCGACGGCGGAGATTGCGCGCCTGGCGGGCATGTCGCACGCCTACCTGTTCCGGCTGTTCCCCACCAAGGAGGAGCTGCTGCTCGAGGTTGCCCGGCGCTGCAGCGTGCGGATGCGCGAGGAGATGGTCGGCGCGGGGGAGACGGCCACGGCCGCGGGCGAGGATCCGCTCGTGGCGATGGGGCTGCGCTGGGTGGAGCTCTTGGAAGACCGCACGCTGCTGCAGGTCAGTCTCCAGTCGATCAGTGCGGCGCAGGCCATCCCTGAGCTTGGCGAGCAGCTGCGCGCCGCCTGGGAGCTGCTCGTGACCGACATCGAGCGCATCTCGGGGGCCGGTACCGACGAGGTCCGTGCGTTCATCGCCCAGGGAATGCTGCTCAAGATCATCTCCGGCCTGGGCGCCGAGCAAGCCCCATGGGTGGAGCGACTTCACGATGGACCGCTGCCCTGCACGCCCGAAACGATGCGCGACGGGCTCGAGGAGATCACGGCCCCACATCGGCGGTGACGCCAAAGCGCGGACGGTCGCGCACACCAAACTTCTGCGGCGCCCTCGGGCGCCTTCTTTTGACCCAACTCATAAGCAAGCACTTACTTACTAACCCGTCGTTCGACGCAAAAGGAACCCGACCATGACTCCTCACGACGCGGCCTCGGCCGCAGACCTCCCGGCGCCGCCGGACCTCGCCAAGGGCGCGCCGGGCGGCTCGCTCGGCGAGCCGAACCCTGCCGCGAAGCGCGCCGCCATCGCGACGATCGCCGTCGCCTCGATCGCGGTCTTCATGACGGCGCTCGACAACCTGATCGTCGGCGTGGCGTTGCCGTCGATTCGCGTGAGCCTCGGTGGCTCGATGGAGTCCCTGGAGTGGACGGTCAACGCCTACACGATGGCCTTCGCCGTCGCGATGATCGCGATGGCCGCGCTCGGTGACCGCTACGGGCGCCGGCGCGTGTTCGTGATCGGCATCGGCGTGTTCACCGTGGCGAGCGCGGTGGCGGCAGTGTCGTCGTCGATTGAGATGCTCGTGGCTGCGCGGGCCATCCAGGGCCTGGGCGCGGCGGCGATCATGCCGCTGTCGCTCACCTTGATCTCTGAGGCCGTGCCGCCGGAGAAGCGCTCGGCGGCGATCGGCATCTGGGGCGGCGTGAGCGGCCTGGGTGTCGCTCTCGGACCGGCGCTCGGCGGCGCCGTGGTGGAAGGCATCAGCTGGGAGTGGATCTTCTGGCTCAACGTGCCCGTCGGCCTGATCCTGATCCCGCTCGTGCTGCGCTACTCGCGTGAGTCGCATGGCCCCGAGTCTCAGCTCGATCTGCCCGGCCTCGCGCTCGCTGCGGGCGGCCTGTTCTTGCTCACCTTCGGCGTCGTTCGTGCGCCGGCCGTGGGTTGGGAATCGTTCACCGTGATCGCCAGCCTCGGCACCGCTGTGGCGCTCCTGGTCGGGTTCGTGGCGTGGGAGCGCGTGGCACCCAAGCCGATGCTCCCGTTGCGGTTCTTCCAGAGCCGCGCGTTCTCGGGCACCAACGTGCTGTCGATCGCGATGTTCTTCGGGATCTTCGGCGCGATCTTCCTGCTCAGCCAGTTCTTCCAGGTCGTGCAGGGCCGCGGGCCGTTCGAGGCCGGCGTGATGACCCTGCCGTGGACGGGCATGCCGCTGATCGTGGCCCCGATCGCCGGCGCGGTGCTCTACCCGCGCTTCGGTGGCCGCGCCGTGATGACGGTCGGCCTCGGCCTGCAGGCAGCTGCCATGGCGTACCTGTGGGCGACCCTCTCGGTCGACGTCGCCTACCTCACGCTCGTGCCCGGATTCATCATGGCCGGCGTCGGTATGGCGCTCGTCTTCTCGCCGTCGGCGTCGATGATCCTGGACTCCGTGCGGGCCAATGAGGCCGGCCAGGCCTCGGGCGCGGCGTCAACGCTGCGCGAAGTCGGCGGGGTGCTCGGCGTGGCCGTGATGGCGACGGTGTTCCAGTCCTACGGCTCCTACGCGAGCCCCCAGGCCTACACCGACGGCGTCAGCGCCGC
>JAEMRF010000537.1 GCA_016463515.1 Solirubrobacteraceae bacterium
TTGTTCACGACGATGATGTCGGGGATCTCCATCACGCCGGCCTTCAGCGCCTGGATCGAGTCACCAGAGCCGGGGATGAGCACGAGGAGAATGGTGTCGGCGTGGTTGATGATGTCGACCTCGGCCTGCCCCACACCGACGGTCTCGATGAGCACGTGGTCGCGGCCGGCGGCGTCCATCAGCAGCGCGGCTTGCAGCGCGGCTTCGGAGAGGCCGCCGAGGGCTCCGCGGTTCGCCATCGAACGGATGAAGACGCCTGGGTCCAGGAAGTGGTCGGTGAGACGGATCCGGTCGCCGAGCAGCGCGCCCTGGGTGAACGGCGAAGACGGGTCGATCGACAGGACGCCGACCGTGTCGTCCTGCTCGCGCCAGTGCTTGGCGAGCGCACCCACGAGCGTGGACTTGCCGGCACCGGGCGGGCCGGTGATGCCAAGCAGCTGGGCGCGGCCGGTGCTCGGATAGACGGTGCGGACGACGTCCCAGCCGACCGGATCGCCGCGTTCTACGAGCGAGATGGCGCGGGCCAGGGCGCGCCGATCGCCGTCGAGCAGGCGCTGGGCGAGAGGAGCGGCGGACGACATGGCGGCCATGATCGCAGGACGGGCCGTGATGACGGAGCGTCAAGGGGACCAGCGGGCGGACGCGCGCCGCAGGGCTGTGGGACCATCACTGGCGTGACCGTGCAGGAGGAGCCGCCACAGACCGACGCGCCGATGGACTGGCCGCGGCTGCCGCCTCCCCCGCTCCACGGCGGGCCCATCACGTTCTTGCGGTTCGCGGCGCGCAACCGCCTGCTGCGTCCGAACTACATCGCGGCCGCGTTTCGCTATGTGAAGTGGCGCCTCGTGCTCGGCGATCGTCTGCAGACCGACGGCCCGTGCTTCATCGGCAAGCGCGTCAAGTTCGAGGTGAAGAAGGGCGCGGTGGTCTCGCTTGGCCGTTGGTCCTGGGTGGGCGACGACTCCAAGTTGCGCGTCCACGCCGGACGGCTCGAGATCGGCGCCAAGACCGTCGTGGGTCAGGAGTGCACCTTCTCGACCTACGAGGCCATCACGCTTGGGCGTGAGTGCATCGTGGCGGACCGGTCGATGTTCATCGACTTCGACCATGCGGTGATGATGATCGAGACCCCGATCCGTCAGCAGGGCCTCTATACGCGTCCGGTGACCGTCGGCCACAACGTCTGGGTCGGGTACGGCGCGTGCTTCTTGCGCGGCACGACGACGGGCGACAACGCGATCGTCGGTACCTATGCCGTCGTCACCAAGGACGTGCCAGACAATGGCGTGGCCGTTGGTTCGCCGGCGCGCGTGATCCGGTTGCGGGATGCCCCGCAGCGGATGCACTGGGTCGATTAGCCTTTTGCGTCGGCGTCGCGGCGCTTGATCACGAGCCACTGCGGGTGCGCACCGTCCTTGCGGGTGCGCTGGAGCGCGAAGCCACCTTGCAGTGTGTGGCCGTGGAGCACGAAGACGGCGTGCCCGCGGTCGATCGCCTCGGGCCACGCGACGCGGCCGCCCTGCTCGTAGGCGCCTTCATCCCAGATCGTCACGCCGGGAACGTCTGCCGGGGCTTCGTCGGGCGGGAGCTGGAAGGCCATGCGTTTGTCGGCAGGGTTCCTGGAGGGCTTCTTCGGCATGCGCCACCAGCGCATGGCGCCGTCGACTTCGAGGCCCAGCAGGTAGGCGACGCGTTCGCCGACGTCTTGCTGCACGACGAAGCGGCCGGCGGGCACGCCGCGGACGGCAAATTGCTCGTGACCCTCGACCTTGGCGGGCGCGACGTCGACGGCCGCCACCTTGCTGCCGGGCGGGCCATCGCCCAGGAACGCGGCGAGCATCTCAAGCGATTGCGGGTGCCCTTCGGCATGCACGAGGACGGTGCCGTCGTCGCCGTTGCGCACCCAACCGAATACGCGAGCCCCGCGCGCGGCCTCGACGGTCGCTGCACGAAACCCAACGGCTTGAACGCGCCCCCGGATCGTCGCCCGGAACGCCTGCTGATCGCTACGACTCACGATCGCCAACCTAGCGG
>JAEMRF010000538.1 GCA_016463515.1 Solirubrobacteraceae bacterium
ACCGGCTCGACCATGAGATCGGCGACGGTCACGCGGTCGCGGTCTTCGGGATCGACATCGACGACGTGCTTGACGTGCACCACGCCGATCACCTGATCGGCGCCCTCGGGAACCACCGGGAACCGAGAGTGCCCGGTCTCGTTGGCCAGCTCGTACACGGCACGCGCGGACTCCTGCGGCTCGATGAGCTGCATCCGCACGCGGGGGGTCATCACGTCGTCGGCGCGGCGATCGCCGAAGGCCAGCGAACGCGCCAAGAGATCGGCCGTGCCCTCGGCGAGGGTGCCCTTCTCGGCCGAGCGGTTCACGAGCGACGCGAGCTCCTGCGGAGAACGCGCCGAAGCCAGCTCCTCCTGGGCTTCGAGGCCGAAGCGCGCCAGGATCCAGTTCGCGGAGTTGTTGAACCCGCGGATGGGCCAACCCATGACCCGCGTGAACCCACGCTGGAACCCCTGGACCGCGCGGAGCGTCTCGAGAGGATGGGTGATGGCCAGGTTCTTGGGAACGAGTTCGCCGAACACCATCGTGAGGGTGGTGGCCAGGATGAGTGCCAGCGCAACGGCCACGCCCTCAGCGGACCCTTGGCTCAGCCCGAGGCTCATCAACGGGCCGTCGATCAACGACGCGATCGAGGGCTCCGCAAGGAAGCCGATGCCGAGGTTCGTGACGGTGATGCCGACCTGCGCGCCCGAGAGCTGGGTCGAGAGCGTCTTGTGCGCCTTGAGACCGCCGACGGCTTTCGCATCGCCAGTGGCGGCAAGCCGCTCAAGTGATGGGCGATCGACGGTGACGAGCGCAAACTCGGCAGCCACGAACGCGCCGCATCCTGCGACGAGCAACAGTCCGATGACGATGAGGATCCATTCGATCAGCATCGGCGATCACCAGCTCCGGCCAGGGACACGGGCCGGAGGCCCGGTTGCGGAGGTTCGTCGTCCTGCATGGCGGCGAGCATCAAGTGAAGGCACTGTAGCCAGACGCGCGGCGCCCCGTCGCCGCGAGCCAGTGCAACCATGGCCGGATGTGACCGATCGGTGACCTTCTTGCGGCGCCCGTCTGGCCACTCGTACAAGATCCGGTGCAGGGACTTCAGCCGGGCGCACATACGCAGCCTGGCCCGCGTACAACAGTCTTATCGCCCTGACCACTTCGTCTCAAGATCAAGCTCAAATGGCCTACGAACCGCCCATCGGCGGCCCGTTCGACGAGGTGTACGCTCCGGGCGGAGGCGCCCGCGACTACGCGTCCTCGCTCGCCTCCGGACTCGAGTCGCTCGGCCCTGCTGCACTCGCGGAGGCCGGGCACCGGCGCGACGCGATCTTCGTGCAGCAAGGGATCACGTTCGATGCCTCCGGCGAAGACGGACCTGTCCGCGACCGCCCCTTCCCTCTCGACCTCGTGCCGCGCATCCTGCCGGCCGCCGAGTGGGACCACATCGAGAAGGGCCTGGCGCAACGCATCACCGCGCTGAACCGCTTCATCGACGACGTCTACCACGAGAAGGAGATCATCCGCGCGGGCCTGATCCCGTGGCAGCTCGTGGTCTCGCGGTCGCACTTCGCTCGCGCCGCCCACGGCATCCGTCCTCCCGGCGGCGTGTACTGCCACGTGGCTGGCTGCGATCTCGTACGCGACTCCGATGGCTCCTGGAAGGTCCTGGAAGACAACGTCCGGACGCCGTCGGGCATTTCCTACGTGCTCGAGAACCGGGTCGCCATGACGCGCCTGGTCCCCCAGCTCTTCCGCGACTACCGCGTGCGGCCCGTCGATCACTACCCGCAGATCCTCGCGGCCGCGCTGCGTGAAGCCGCGCCCAGCGCCGAGGATGAGGCGACGATCGTCGTCTGGACCCCGGGCTCGCTGAACTCCGCGTACTTCGAGCACTCCTTCATCGCTCGCCAGATGGGTGTGGAGCTGGTGGAAGCGTCGGACCTCGTCGTCCGCGACGACGTCGTCTACATGCGCACGACCGCCGGACTCAAACGGGTCCACGCGATCTACCGCCGCCTCGACGACGACTTCATCGACCCGCT
>JAEMRF010000539.1 GCA_016463515.1 Solirubrobacteraceae bacterium
GACTGGATGCCGATCCAGCTCAAGCTCCGCGACAACCTCGAGGAGGCGATGGCCGGCTACAAGCACTACGACGTGCTGCTGGTCAACGCCATGTTCGACGGCATGAACCTCGTCGCCAAGGAGGGGCCGCTCGTGAACACCCGCTCGGGCGTGTCGATCCTGTCGGAGAACACCGGCGCCCACGAGGTCCTCGGCGAGCATGCGATCTCGGTCAACCCGTTCGACATCCAAGAGCTCGCCGACGCCTTCCACCGCGCGCTCACGATGAGCGACATCGAGCGCGACGCCCGCTGGAAGGGCCTGGAGCGCATCGTGCACTCCACCGACCCAGGCGAGTGGATCGACGCCCAACTGGCCGACATCAAGCGCAAGAGCAGCGGCGAGGCACCTGAGAGCGTGCCCGCGCCGCACGTGCGCTGAGGCGGCGGTTAGCGCGCCGGCCTGCTGCCTCAGCGGGTCAGGTCAGCACCGTGTGCCACTGGCCGTCTGCGCCGCAGATGTAGGTCCACTTGGCCTCATGGATCACCTTGCCGCGGACGGTCCGGTAGACCGTCTCGGTGACCTTGTCGCCGGGGTTGCCGCCACCTTTCCCCTCGCATCTGACCGGTTGCTTGCCGCCGCCCTGGTTCTGTGCGGCGACGGCCGGCGACGCCAAGGACAGCGTGCACGCGAGCGCGCCGACGGCGAGCGCCCAGGTCGGTGCGGGAGTGCGGAGCGAGCGGGTCATCGGGTCCCCCCAGGGATCTTCGTCGGCGTTTGCGGGCCGGCGGTGATGGCAAACACTTCGTGCAGCTGCCCGTCCGCGCCGCACAGGTACTTGCGGTGGGTGATCGAGACGGTGTTGCCGTTCTCGTCTTTGACGTAGGAGGTCTCGACGACGACGTCGCCCACGTCCACGAACACGCCGCCCGCGACCATGCAGCGCGTGGCCTTGGGATCGACCTTTGGCTTCAGCGCGCGCTCGGCGGCCGGCTCTGCCTGGGCGTCCTCAGCGACGGTGCCCCCGTCTGCCATGATCGCGACGACCCTGACCCACTTGCCCTTGGAGTCGCAGACGTACGTGTCGGCGTGGCCGCTCTTGGTCTTGACCTTCTTGATCGCGCCGGGCTTGCACGGCTTGACGACCGTGGGTTTGGGCTTGGCGAGCGCGGGCGCTGCCGACGTGAACGTCAGCGTGGCGGCGAGCATCGCTGCAGCGGTGATGCGCGCTGCAGCGTGCTGGGGACGGGATGTCATGGGTGTCCTTGGATCGGAGTCGGAGGGTGGGACGTGTTCGGGGTGTTGCTGTGATCCTGCGCTGCCGACCTCCGGCTGACCATGCTCGGCGGTACGCCGGGTGTGTCACCGGCGCGACACACCGCGCGCGACGGGCAGGTAGTGACCAGGAGCAGTCGCTAGAGCCCGAACTCGGCCGCTGGGCCGCCGCGCCGCTGGCTGGGCCTGGGCTTCGTGGCAGCAGGTGCGGGTGCGACGGGTACCGCGGCCCGTGGCGGGGTCTGGGACGGTTGCGCAGGACGAGTCGAGGCCGGCGGTCGGCGCTCAGGCTGCGGCGGGCGGGGGCGGCCGCTGGCGGGCGAGCTTGGCTGGCTGCGAGCCTTGGCCTTCGTACGGCTGCGGCGCGCAGCTCGGTCGCGGACGCCAGCCTCGACTTCAGCGCCGGCAACCGATGCCGAACTGGAGGCGGGCTCGGTCGGCGTGGTCTGCGCGGCGCCGTCGACGCCCGCGAACGGGCGCTCGACGGGAGCTTCGGCGCCCGCAGGGGCCGTCGGGAGCCCTGCGGCTGGCTGCAGCGTGTCGGCCGGAACCATCACTGGTGCGTCACCGGAGGGCAGAACCAGCGCCGCGGCGGTCAGTCCGATGCCCAGGAGCGCGGCAAGACGAACGACGGCGGGCACCCCGCGCGGCTCCGGATCGTCCTGGCCTCGCGGCCCCGCGGAGGTCCGGCTGCCTAGCGCTGCGGAGAGCGGGGCTTGGTGACCGGCGGAGCTCGAGCGTTTTGTCCTCATATAAGTAAGAGGGCTGGGCGGACCGA
>JAEMRF010000133.1 GCA_016463515.1 Solirubrobacteraceae bacterium
CCACGGCGGGTGTGGCCTGCCGGGTCGTCGGCGCCGCGGCCCTGGCGGACGTGGCCGGCGGGGTCGTCGGCTCCGCGGCGGGCGTCGGCCGGGGAGGCGGCCAGCCCGAGGCTGAGGGTGATGGAGGCCGCGAGAGCGGCGTGGACGAACTTGCGCATGATGGTTCTCGTTTCGAGCGTCAGTGGGACGGTGCGCTGAGCTTCTTCCGGAGTCGGTCCCAGCCGCCATGGGACCTTGGTCGCATGCCGGCTCGGCCCTCGGGACCTCGCGGCACGTGCCAGCTGTCGCCTGACGTCTGGCGCGCTACACGGAGCCGGGAACGGTGACGTTGGCGGTGCAGGTGCGGCCGCCAGGGCCGCTCGCACGGACGCGGACCTCGTCGGCGCCGTCCAGGTCGGTCAGTGTGCGCTCGACCTCGAGCTGGTGCGCGTCGCCGCTCGTCTTCGCCGTCACGCGTGCGACGACCTTTCGTTCATGCACGAGGACAACCTTCCATTTGCGCCCTGACGCACGATCGGTCAGTTCGAATCGCACGCGCAGGTCGCCGTCGCGCGCGCGGACACGAAGCTTGGAGCGCGCGCCCTTTTCGCAGGTGCCGGCCCGCTCGACCTCGACGCGGTCATCCCGATCGTCGCGGTCTTCACGTCCGCCCCGGTCTCGAGCTGACGCATCAGCTGCGGTGCCCAGCGCGAGCAGGGCTACCAGCAGCGGTGGAGTGAGAAAAGATCTAGGTGCGGTCATCGCCGTGACCCTCCAAGTGGTAGCGGTTGCGCTCTGCCCAGAGCGCCGCCTGGGTGCGGTCGGTGGCGCCGATGGCGCGAAAGACGCTCGTGAGATGCGATTTGACGGTCTTCTCGCTGATCGCCAGCCGCCGCGCGATCAGTTTGTTGGGCAGGCCCTCCACCAGCAACCCGAGGACTTCGCGCTCGCGGGCCGACAGGCCGCTGACGGGGTTGGGCTCAAGCCGTGCGCTCAGGACGGTGCTGGCGGCGCGGGGGTCCAGCGGGGACTCGCCGCGAGCCGCTGCCCGTACGGCGTCGGCGATCTGCTCAGCGTCGACGTCCTTGAGGAGGTAGCCGCAGGCGCCGGCTTCCAGCGCGCCGAGGATGCGCGCACGATCTGAGAACGACGTGAGCACGAGCACGGCCACGGAGGGGGTGTCGACGCGGATCGTGCGTGTGGCCTGAATGCCGTCGACCTCGGGCATCTCGAGGTCCATCAGGATGACCTCGGGCAGCTGATCTCGGCAGAGCTCGGCGGCCTGCTTGCCGTTGGCGGCGATGCCGACGACCTCCATGTCGTCGTGGGCGTCGATCAGACGGGAGAGGCCCTCCCGCACGATCCCGTGGTCATCGGCGATGGCAACGCGGATCATGGCGCGGGAACCTCTGCGTGGACCGTCGTGCCCGCTCCGGGCTGCGACGTGACGGTCAGTGCCCCACCGGCGTGCTCGACGAGACCGGCAAGCAGCGCAAGGCCGACGTGCCCGTCGCGCTCTGCCTCGTCGCGGCGCTCGGGCACGAAGCCGCGCCCGTCATCGCGAATGGTGATGGCGGCCCGAACGCCAGGGGGCACATTGCGCGTCACGGTCACCCAGACCGCCGTTGCCGCTGCGTGAGCTGCCGCGTTGCGCACCGATTCCCGAGCCACGCGGTAGAGCAGTTCGTCGTCGACCGAGGGAGGGCCGTCTTCGACGTTCAGTGTGGTGGTGATCCCGTCAGCCTCGAGCGGGCTCAGAAGATCCCCGAGCGCGGCCTCGAGGCCGGTCGACGCAAGATTCGGAGGATGGATCTCGACCAGCAGCGCGCGAAGGTCGCGGACGCTCTGCTGCAGGCGCGACGACGTCGCGCGCAGGACGGCGGCGTCCTCGGCTCGGCCCGCACCTTGCGCGTTCTTGGCGACGGGGGCCAGTCCGAAGGCCAGGCCTGCCAGGTCCTGCACCACGCCGTCGTGCAGGTCTGCGGCGATCCGTCGACGTTCGAGGTCCGAGGCTTCCACGGCGTAGCCGAGGAGGGCTTCGCGTTCTTCGGCGCCGCGCTGCAGCCGCCGAGCCAGCGACCACGCGAGTGGGACCTGCAACACGATCAGCACCGCAAGGCCACCGAGCAGCGTCGGTGCCAGGGCGGTCAGCAAACGGTCGCCGTCGGCGGAGACCGAGCTGAACCGCTGGTAGATCTCAAAGAGCACCGGCGTGCCGTTCGGCGTTCGAATTGGCGTATAGGCCTCGATCAGTCGATTGGCGGGGCGCTCGAACCGGTTCTCCGGCTTTGAGAGATCACTGAGTTCCACCTCGGTGTGGCCTTCTTCCAGCGCCTCGATCTCGTCGGCGCCGAGCGTGAACTGCGACCCGATCAACTCGGGCTGATCGGAATACAGGATCGTGCCGTCGACCGACCAGATCTTCACCCGCAGGACCGAGTCGGAGATCACCGTTGCCGCCACCAGGTCGTCGAGCTCCGCCCGCGCTTCCTCATCTCCCTCGAGCAGGCCGTCGCTCAGCGCGGCAGCCTCGACGAGGTGGCCGAGCGCCTTGACCCGCTCGGCGCTGTCGTGACGGGCCTCGTCGATCGCGATCGACCCCACCGCGAAGAACCCGCCGACGACGACCACCGCGATCGCCAGCACGCTGCCGAGCATGAAGCGAGTGACGGCCTCAGCCGGCCCAGGGGTGCGATCGGCGCGGCGCGCGAGGCGCAGTCGAGAGAGGCGTGGCGCGCGCATCCGGCCATCATCGCGCGCACCGACCACCGCCGCACGGCCGGTGCGACCAAAGTCCGATCGCGGCCGGCCCGAACCGGCGCGGTGCGGCGCAGCCCGCTACACGGCGGCGGCGGCGGATTGCCAGCCGAGCGCCGGGGCGATGTGCTCGGCCACGGTCTGCAGCAGGCGGGCGTTGAACTCCACGCCGAGCTGATTGGGAATCGTGAGCAGCAGGGTGTCTGCGGCGCGAACGGCTGCGTCCTGCGAGAGCTCTTCGGCGATCCGCTCCGGGTCACCGGTGTAGGACCGGCCAAAGCGCGACAGCGCGCCGTCCAGGAGGCCGACCTGATCACGGTCGCCCCCGCCGTTTCCGAAGTACCGGCGGTCCAGATCGGTCGTGACCGGCAGCACGCTGCGGCTCACGGAGACGCGCGGCGTACGCTCCCACCCGGCTTCGGTCCACGCCGACCGAAACAGCGCGATCTGCTCAGCCTGGAGCTGGTCGAACGGAACGCCGGTGTCTTCGGTGAGCAGCGTCGAGCTCATGAGGTTCATGCCCTGCGCGGCCGTCCATTCGGCGGTGGCGCGCGTGCCTGCGCCCCACCAGATGCGGTCGCTCAGGCCGGGGGACTGCGGCTGGATGGCCAGGACGGGCGCCGTGGGCTGGCCGTTGCTACCAAGCGCGCGAGCAATCGGCTGGCCGGCGATCGCAGCCCGGAAGACCTGCGCGTGGCGGCGCGCAACGTCGGCGTCGGTCTCCCCCTCCGCTGGCACGTATCCGAACGTCTCGGAGCCGCGCAGCGCGGGCTCCGGCGAGCCGCGGCTCACGCCGAGCTGCAGCCGTCCGGCGCTGATCAGGTCGGCGGCTGCGGCGTTCTCAGCCATCGCGAGTGGGTTCTCGTAGCGCATGTCGATCACGCCGGTCCCGATCTCGATGCGCCGCGTTCGCGCGCCGACGGCCGCGAGCAGCGGGAAGGGCGAGGCCAGCTGGCGCGCGTAGTGGTGCACGCGGAAGTAGGCACCGTCGAGGCCGATCTCCTCTGCCGCCTCGGCGAGCTCGATGCTCTGCACCAGGGCGTCGGCCGCCGTGCGAGTCTGGGAGCCGGGCGCGGCCTGCCAGTGCCCGAACGAGAGGAAACCGATGCGCTTCATGACCCACAGCCTACTACAAACGGACTGCGGTCCGTTTGCCTTGGAATTCATGTTCCGGACGAAGCGCACTCATGCAGCTTCGTAATCCTTTCGATACTGTTTTCGTAGTCCTTTCGTAAGTCCCCACGAAACTGCCCCTCATGCCGCCCACCTCACCCACCACCGCTGAACTGCTCCTCGACCTCTTGGAGCTCACCAGCCTCAGCGCCACGGGCACGCGGCAGCTCTCCACGGAGCTGAAGAAGCGCTACGGCACCTTCTCGTCGCTGCGGCGCCGGATCGAGTCTGGACTGGCGACGCTCGAAAGTGAGGGCCTCGTCGAGGCCGGCACGCACCTGGGCCGCCGCAGCTACGCCGCCACGCCTGCCGGCCTTCAGATCTTGGAGGACCAGGGCCGCTACCCGCATGGCGGGACCGTGCTCTTCACCGATCTGGTCGGCTCCACTGCGCTCATCGATCTCTTCGGCGAGGACGGCGCCCACGAGATGCGCCTGCGGCACTTCGAGCTGCTGCGCAGCGCGGTGGCCAAGCATGGCGGGCGCGAGATCAAAGGCCTCGGTGATGGCCTGATGATCATCTTCTCCAGCGCCACGCCGGCGCTGGCCTGCGCCGCCTCGATGCAGCGCAACGTCGCCGGCGACGGCGACGGGCTCGGGCTGCGCGTGGGCCTCCACACCGGGCCTCTCCTGCGCGAGGACAACGACTTCCACGGCACCACCGTGATCGTGGCTGCGCGCCTGTGCGACCGCGCGCAGTCCGGCCAGGTCGTGGTGTCTGATCATGTGCGCGCCACGGCCGAAGCCGAGGCCGGCGGCGGCCAGCCACTCACCCTGCTGGGTGATCTGGCGCTCAAGGGCATCGCCGAGCCGATCACCGCCTACGAGCTGCGGTGGTCAGATGGTTCCCGCCGCGCCGCTGTGTCTCCTTCGACCGTGATCGCCTAGGAGGAGCCGTTGCCACCCCGTTTCTTCAAGCACGGCGAGCTTCCGCTCGTCCTCATCGCGCTCGTGGACCAGAGTCCGCGGCACGGCTACGAGATCATGGCCGAGCTCAAACGGCTCTTCGGGCCGCGCTACCGCCCCTCGCCCGGGAGCATCTACCCGGCCATCGAGGCGCTGCAGACCGAGGGCCTGATCGTGGGCTACCCCGTCGGCGACAAGGTCGTCTACGAGCCCACGCCGCGCGGCCGCCAGTCTTTGGCCGATCGCGCCGAGATGCTGGCTGCCCTCGAGCTGCGCTCCGGCGTGATGCTCGGTGAGGGCGAGTCGCTCGAGGCGCTCCTGACTCGCTTCAAAGCCCGACTTTCGCCCCTGTCGGGGCGCGTTGACCCACTTGCCGCGGAGGCCGTGCTCGAGCGCGCCGCGCAGGACATCGAATCGCTCGAGCCCACCCGATCCCGAAGGGGAAAGAAGTCCCATGCACGATGATCCGTTTGCCCGCGCGGTCCACCGCGCCGAGGCCGCCGAGCACGCCCGCGCCGAGCAGGTCCGCCACCACCGCCGCGGCGTGGTGTCGAAGTGGACGGCGGCAGGATTCCGCATCCACTTCATCATCTACGTGGTGATCAGCATCATGCTGGTCGCGATCTGGGCGACCACCTCGACCGCCTTCCCATGGCCGATCTTCCCGATCCTCGCGTGGGGCGCCGGCGTGGCCGCGCACTGGTCGATCACCCGCGAGCTCTCAGGCCCACCGGCGCCGCCGCGCCCCAAGAGCGACCCGGATCCGTTCGCTCGCGCCATGCCAAACGCGCCGGCACCGGTTGCGGAGGCTCCGGCTGCTCCGGTCGCTCCGGCAGCCGCTGCCCCGACCCCCGCACCCTCGGGCGACGGGCGCTCGACGGCTGAGGAACTCTCCAAGCTCGCCAAGCTCCACAAGTCCGGGGCCCTGACCGACGAGGAATTCAGCGCCGCCAAGGCAGCCCTGCTGCGGTAGACGCGGACCGTCCGTCTCCCCCAAGCGCCATGATCGGGCGGTGCCGCCTGTTGCCCCGCTCGATCTGGCGAGCCTGCCCGCCGAGCCCGGCGTCTATCGCTTCTGGGATGCCCAGGGCCGCGTGCTCTACATCGGCCGCGCCATCGATCTGCGCCGACGGGTGAGGTCGTATTGGGGTTCGCTCAAAGGCCGGCCGCGGATGCGGCGCATGGTGCCGCAGATCGTGCGGGTCGATGTCGCGGTGTGTGCCTCTGAGCATGAGGCCGCGTGGCTGGAGCGCAATCTGCTCGAGCAGCGCAAGCCGCGCTGGAACCGCGCCCGCGGCGGCCTCGAAGTGCCGGTCTACCTGCGCCTGGATGCCAGTCCGCGTACGCCGTCACTCTCGGTCACCCACGCCGCCTCCGCCGAAGATGCCGCCGCGTGCTTCGGCCCCTACCTCGGCGGGACCCGCGTGCGCACAGCGGTCACGGCGCTGGGGACGATCTACCCGCTCGCCTACACCGGCGAGGCGCTGGGCGGCGCCGAGCGATCCATGGCGCAGGCTCGCGGCGTGATCGCGGCGGACCGCGAGCGGCTCGCGGCGTCGATCGGGCTCCTGTTGGCTCGCGACCCGGCGACGATCGCAGAGGCGTGCGGCCAGCTGCAAGCGCGACGGGGACGTGCCGCCGCGGAGCTTGAATTCGAGCTCGCCGGACGGCTGCAGGAGCAGCTGGAAGCCCTCGAGTGGCTGGTGAGCCCGCAGCGCGTCACCGTCGACGGCGCTGGCGATGCGACGGCCTGCGGTTGGGCAGATGGCGTGCTGGTGGAGTTCGGCATCAAAGCTGGCCGCGTGCGCACGTGGACCCAGCGTGAGTGCACGGAGGACGAAGCCTCGCCGCTCATCGCGGCCACCGCGCCCAGCCACGCCGACTTCGCACACCGTGCGGCAACTACGGCGTCGCACCTGCGCATGCTGCATCTGCGCTGACGTCACTTCCGAGCGCAGGCCGCTCTAGTGTCGGCGCGGATGCGCGTTGGACGGACAGGCCAGATCGGAGCGTCCGACGCGGACATCGGTCTTCTAGATGACTCGCTCCATCTGCGGTGGCGGGGCGTCACGTTCGACCTGACGCGTGCGGTCGTTCGCCACCGCGACGACGACGGCCGCATCCAGTTCACCGTCACGAACCCCGACGGCACCCACGAGTCAGCCGACTATGCGCGTCGCGGCCCCTCCGAGGAGGACCGCAGGATGGACGCGATCGACTTCACGGCCGAGGAACCTTGGACGTGGGAGGACAGCGACTTCGGGTTGTTCGTCTTTCACGTCGCCACCGGGACCGGGCCGATCAAGTACCGGCACACCTTGGACACGTCGACGCCGGCGCGAGCACCACGGTCATTCTGGCCGCCGGTCCTCGTTGGCGACACGCTCCAGCGCCGGCGCGAGCATGCACGTTCCGAGTCGGTTGACCTGGACAGGCTCGTGGAGGTCCGGGCGAAGTTCGAGGTCAGCGGCATCTGGTCGGCCGCAACGCTGCTCACGCTCGATGACGGCGACGGGCTGGTGGTCGTCCCGATCGATGGAGACAGCGTCGCCGACTGGGTCGACATCGTGCTCGCGCCGGTCCTCGCAGCTCGCCCCGGCTGGGGCCCGTCCAATGACGAGCGCCTGGAGCGGGCCGTTACGTATGCGCGCCGCAGGCAGGTCGGCCCGGCCGATGGCGAGCGTCTCGACGACTGGGCCGAATGGTCGATCTGGGAGCGATGAGCACCAGAAAAGGCCAATGCCCGCCTGGTCAAACGTTCTTTGCGCCTCTAGGATTCGCGCGTGTTCACGATCAATGATCGCCCCGTTGTGCGACTTGGGCTCGAGAAGGCCCAGGCCAAGCTCATCAGCCAGTACATGGTCAAGGAGTTCATTGAGAGCGGCACCTCGCCCCGCATGGTGCAGGTCTGGGACTACCTCGTGGAGCTCCCCGGGGCCGACGGGAAGCCGACGCGGCTGACGATCCAAACGAAGGGGTCCGGGTTCCAGCTGCCCCAGCCCGGAAACATGGTGCCCGTGGTGGTGAACCGCCGCCGAACCAAGGCGCACTTCGATGTCGACGACCCCTCCATCTCGCTCAGCGCCCAGTACAACCTCGGCGCCCAGCGCCGCAAGGAGAAGTCCGCCAAAGCCAAGGCGGAGTTCGAGAAGAAGCGCGCCGGCCAGGACTGA
>JAEMRF010000540.1 GCA_016463515.1 Solirubrobacteraceae bacterium
CAGATGGACAAGCCCGACGTCGACACGATCGAGGGGCTCTCGCCCGCGATCTCGATCGACCAGAAGACGACGAGCAAGAACCCGCGGTCCACCGTCGGCACGGTCACGGAGATCTACGACTACCTGCGGCTGCTGTGGGCACGCATCGGCACGCCGCACTGCCCAACCTGTGGTGCCGAGATCGCCGGGCAGAGCGTCGAGCAGATCACCGACAGCGTGCTGGATCTGCCCGAGGGCGAGCGCATCATGGTGATGGCGCCGATCGTGCGCAACCGCAAGGGCACATTTGCGGATCTGCTCAAGCAGCTGCGGACCGACGGCT
Source organism: Solirubrobacteraceae bacterium (assembly GCA_016463515.1). Lineage (GTDB taxonomy): Bacteria > Actinomycetota > Thermoleophilia > Solirubrobacterales > Solirubrobacteraceae > JAGIBJ01. The sequence goes on from JAEMRF010000540.1 coordinate 323, forward strand.
ACGCGCGCGTCGAGGTCAACGGCGAGATCAAGATGCTCGAGGACGAGATCGTCCTGGAGAAGACCTACAAGCACGAAATCTCGCTCGTCGTCGACCGCATCATCGTGCGCGACGACTCGCGCAGCCGCATCCACGAGTCGGTCGAAGCGGCCACGAAGCTCGCTGACGGTCTGGTGGTCATCGCCACCATCCCGCGCGAGGGCGAGGGCGAGCGGCGCACCTACTCCGAGAAGTTTGCGTGCATCGAATGCGGCACGTCGATTGCCGAGCTCGAGCCGCGCTCGTTCTCGTTCAACAACCCCCACGGCGCGTGCCCGCGCTGCACCGGGCTGGGAAGTCAGCTCGAGGTCGATCCGCTCATGGCGATCCCCGACCCGACGCTGACCCTGGCCGACGGCGCGATCGTTCCGTGGCGCCAGGCCGGCGCATGGTCGGGGTACTTCGACCTCGTGCTCCAAGCCGCAGCCGAGGCCTACGACATCGACCTGTTCGAGCCGTGGGAGAGCCTGCCCGAAGCCAAGCAGCAGGTCGTCCTGGAGGGCACGGGCGAGAAGATCGAGGTTCGCTACAAGAACCGCCGTGGCCGCATCCGCACGTTCTCCACCACCTTCGAGGGCGTGCGCGGCAACTTGGAGCGCCGCCACCGTGAGTCGGACTCCGACGCCGTGCGCGAGAAGATCGAGCAGTACATGGCGATCCGGCCGTGCCCGGAGTGCAAGGGCTCACGCCTCAAGCCGGAGGTCCGCGCGGTCACCGTCGGCGGCCTCGGTATCCACGAGTTCAGTGCCCTGTCGGTGCGCAAGGCTCGCACGTGGCTCGACGAGGTCGAGCTCACCGAGACCCAGCAGCACATCGCGCGCCTCGTGTTCCGCGAGATCGAGGAGCGGCTGCGGTTCCTGGAAGACGTCGGCATCGGGTACCTCTCGATGAGCCGATCTGCCGCCACGCTGTCTGGTGGCGAGGCACAGCGCATCCGGCTTGCGACCCAGATCGGGTCCGCGCTGGTCGGCGTCCTGTACGTGCTCGACGAGCCGTCGATCGGTCTGCACCAGCGCGACAACGAGAAGCTCATCAAGACCCTGGAGCGCCTGCGCGACCTGGGCAACTCGGTGCTCGTCGTCGAGCACGACGAGCAGACGATGCGCCGCGCCGACTATCTGGTCGACCTTGGCCCGGGCGCCGGCGAATACGGCGGACGGATCGTGGCTGCGGGCACGCCCGAAGAGGTCATGGCCACCGAGGCCTCGCTCACCGGTCAGTTCCTCAGCGGCAAGCGCGGCATCGAGGCGCCGGTCAAGCGGCGCAAGCCGTCCGGGCAGCTCGTCGTGAAGGGCGCCACCGAGCACAACCTCAAGGGCGTCGACGTCTCGTTCCCGCTCGGCGTGTTCGCATGCGTGACCGGCGTGTCGGGCTCCGGCAAGTCCACGCTCGTGAACGGCATCTTGAGCAAGGCGGTCTCCCAGCGCCTGCACCGCAGTACGCAGCGACCTGGTGCGCACCGCGGCATTCAGGGGCTCGATCAGCTCGACAAGATCGTCCAAGTCGACCAGTCGCCGATCGGCCGCACGCCGCGCTCCAACCCGGCGACCTACACGGGGATCATGGACGTGATCCGCGACCTGTATTCCAAGACGCCCGAGGCCAAGGCCCGGGGCTACAAGCCCGGCCGGTTCTCGTTCAACGTGAAGGGCGGGCGCTGCGA
>JAEMRF010000541.1 GCA_016463515.1 Solirubrobacteraceae bacterium
GCCGCCACGGCCGCGAGGTCGGTGCCCTCGATCTCCTGGTAGCCCGGGTCGTCGCCGTAGATCCAGTACGTGCGCTTGCCGTTCTCCTCGCCGGAGAGCTTCAGCTCGTCGCGGTAGATCCGCTTGCCGAGCCGGGAGGCCACGACGCCGAGCGCGTCGCCCGCGGGGACGTTGACGTTCAGCAGCGTGCCGCCGGGGAGCGGGATGTGCTCGAGCTCCTCGACCAGGCGCGCGCAGAACCGCGCGCCCTCGTCGAAGTCGAACCGGTCACCCAGGCGGAAGTCCATCTCCCGCGCGGCGGACTGCTGAGAGATTGCGATGGCCGGCAGGCCGAGCAGCACACCCTCGAGCGCCGCGGCCACCGTCCCGGAGTAGGTGATGTCGTCGCCGAGGTTGGCGCCGTGGTTGATGCCGGCCACGACCAGCTCGGGCTGCCAGTCGGGCACGAGGCCGAGCTTGGCCAGCCGAACGCAGTCCACCGGCGTGCCGTCGGTCGCGTAGCCCACGGTCCCGTCGCCGAAGGGCACCTCGCTGACCACGAGCGGCCGCCGTGTCGTGATCCCGCGGCCGATCGCCGAGCGGTTGCCGTCGGGCGCGATCGTCTGGAGATCGATCCCCGGCACGTCCGCGAGGTACCGGCGCAGCACCTGCAGGCCCTCGGCCTCGATGCCGTCGTCGTTGGTGAGGAGAACTCTCATGACCCGCGGGCCAGTGTACGGCCCGCCCTGGCGAATCACGCGGACCGATGAGTTCTGGCACGAAGGACGGTCGAAGACACCATGATCACAGGCACTGATTTCGTCGTCGTCCCCACGAAGGACTTCGATCGCGCCGTCGCCTTCTACGGCGACACTCTCGGATTGAAGGCCGGCCAGCGCTACGGCGACCATCCTGGCGCCGAGTTCGAGACCGGCAACCTCACGCTCGCCGTCATGGATCTCGAGGCCTTCGGCGCGCCGGCCGGCGGGCCCGGCGCCCCCATCGCACTGCGGGTCGACGACGTCGCGGCAGCACGCGCCGCGCTCGAGGGCAAGGGCGTCGCGTTCCGGGGCGACATCCTGGATTCGGGCGTGTGCCACCAGGCGTTCTTCGCCGACCCGGACGGGAACCCGCTGATCCTGCACCACCGGTACGCGCCTCGCGGATAGCGCACCAAACGGTGCGGGCGAGGACACCGTTCGCGCGACGAGGCGCCAGTCACGGCGCCGCACGATGGAAGGATGCGACGACTCTGCTTCCTGCTCACCACCCTCATCGCGTGTGCCGTGGCCCCCGCAGCCGCGTCCGCCGCCACCGTCGGTCTAGAAGGGGACACCTATGTCCTGCGCGGCGACCCCGGCCCTGACGCGATCAGTCTCCGCGGCGACGACGACAACCTGATCGTCTTCTCCGGCGCCGCGGCCTCGGCCGCCGCCATGGGCTGCTCCACGGCCATGTGGGACAACGACGCGCACTGCCCTCACCGCCCGGTGCGCGTCGAGGGCGGCGAGGGCAACGACACCCTCGGCATCGAGCTCACGATGCCCAGGGTGCCGATCACGATCCTCGGCGGCGGTGGCGACGACAAGATCACCGGCACCGACGGGCCGAGCACCCTCGACGGCGGCCCGGGCAACGACAGCGTCAGCGGCGGCGGCGGCGCCGACACCGTCCTGGGCGGCGAGGGTGACGACGAGGTCAGCGGCGACGGCTTCACCTCCGCGTCACCGGACGTCATCGACGGCGGCCCGGGCACCGACAGGGCCGGTGTGGGCTCGTGGTCGAACAACAGCGGCGGCGCGGCGACCCCGATGATCACCGTGAGCCTGGATGGCCTCGCCAACGACGGCCGCCCCGGCGAGGGCGACAACGTCACCGGCATCGAGCAGATCAAGATCAACAGCAGCGCCACGCTCAGCGCCGGCGCCGAGGCCGTGGACTTCGAGATCCCCTCGAACGCCGGCGTCGCGCCCTCCAAGCTCGTCGGCAGCCCGCAGGCCGATCGGCTGAAGGCCGCGCACGGCGCCGACGAGGTCGACGGCGG
>JAEMRF010000542.1 GCA_016463515.1 Solirubrobacteraceae bacterium
CGGCAACCGCCTCGTGCTCCAAGGCACCGAGTTTCGACGTGAACCGGGGATCGGACTCGGTGGTCCGTCGGCGGCCTTCACCGACCCGCAGTACGGCTGGCTGGTGACGAGTGGGCGCGCTGGTGCCGCGCTGGTGCGCATCTCTCCCACGCGCCAACGCGCCTCACGGACCACGTGGCCGCTCCCGATCCGTCGCCCGTTGATGGCGATCACCACTGAACCAGGAAAGGTCCCAGGAGCAGGGGATGCGTCGGCGATCGCGGTCGGTATCGACGGCTCCGTCACGCGGTTCCGCCCCGGAAGCGGCTGGGCGAGCGAAGCCCTCCTGGACAGCAACGGCGTCCGCCAACGCACCCCGCGGCTGCGGGGAGTCGCATGGCCGGAAGCCTCGCGCGCCCACGCCGTCGGCGCCGATGGCGAGATGTGGCTGTGGGACGGCACCACCGGCCTGTGGGAGCGCGACCAGGCACGCCCGCTGGACTTCGACGGCAACCTCGTGTCGGTCGCGTTCTCCCCGAGCGACCCGTTTCGCGGCTACGCCGTGGGCGACGCCGGGGTGATGCTGCGGTACGGAAAGACCTGGGAACAGGAGACGCTTCCGCCCGAGATCGCGGGCGCAGACCTGACCTCGGTCGCTTTCGCTGGCAACCGCGCGTACGCGGTGTTCCGTGCCCCAGACGGCCTTCGATCGGGCGTCATCTACAACGACGGTGGCGGATGGCAGGTCGACCAGGACGTTGCCGCGCTCATCACCGACGCCCCTCAAGCCGCCCTCCTCACGGTCGCTGGCCTTCCAGACGGAGGGGTGGTGGTCGGGGGCTACAGCATCCTGCTCAAGCGGTCCGGCCCGAACGATCGCTGGACGACGTCGGACACGCCGCCCAGCGACGTCTCCATCGTCGCCGCTGCTCCGTTCCGCGACGAGACGGGGCTGCGCGCCGTGATCTCGGTGTTCTCGCGGCCGTATCCCGCAAACCGTGACATCGCGGCGCCGGTTCCCGGCGAATCACCGCAGGTACTCCCGGCCTTTCCGCTCCCGCTCTACGGCACCGTGCTCCGTGAGGGCCCTGACGGTTCCTGGCGCGACGACTCCGGCACCGATCTTCCCGACGCCGCTACCGGCGATGAAGAGCCCCTGTTCTCCGACCAGGTCTACGCTCTCGCGCTCGACACCACGGGCAAACAAGGCTGGGCCGTCGGTGGCGCGGTTGTGCGCGCCGACGACGGCGAGAACGCCGTGGAGGAACGCGAGCGCCTGCAGACCGCCGTCGCCTTCCGCTACCCGGCCGATACTGTGACGCCGAGCTCGGGCACCGCGCCCGTGCCGGTCACGACGCCTCGCGTGCGGTTTGCCATTGGAGGCCACGCCGCGTGCCGCAAAGCCTGCGCGGACCAGGCCAATCTCGACCTGGCAGCTGACGTCGGCCTGCGCACCACGATCGAGGCCGCGTCGACGGTCGCCACCCAGCCCGGTGGCCCGCGCGCCTTCATCTACACCGGTCCGCGCCTCGAGAACGGCCTGCTCACCACGAGAGAGGCGCGTCGCTTCGCGCTCGCCGCCACGCCGCCGGCCGGTCTACCCGTGTTCGCGGCAACCGGAGCCGATGCGAGCGGCGCTGGATTTGCGCCGTTCAGCAGCGCGTTCGGGGCCTTCCCGGCGCCGTTCGGTGGGGGCCCACAGCCGCCCAACGTGAGCACGCCTGCAGACCTGCCCGGCGTCGCGCCTGCCCCGGGGCAGACCCGCAACCACTACACGTTCTCCTCGGTCGGGCTCCACGGAAGCGTGCGCGTGATCGTGATCAACAACGCCCCGGGGTCCCTCGCCGCCGCCGACCCAGACAACGTGCCCGCAGATCCCTCGCAACGGGAATGGCTCATCAACGCGCTGCGATCCGCGAAGGCAGCTGGCCTGCCGGCCATCGTGGTCGGCAACCGCGATCTCAACGTGCGCGGCGCCAACAAAAACCACATCGCCACGGATGCGGCCGACATCGCGCAGCTCCTCGTTGACGAGGGTGCCTC
>JAEMRF010000134.1:0-2924 GCA_016463515.1 Solirubrobacteraceae bacterium
GGCGCGCTAGTGCGCGGCGAGCTCGCGACGCAGCCTGCCGCGCACCTCGCGAAAGCGGATCGTCTCGTAGGTGATCAGCGACGCTGCCACGGCGAGCAGGATCGCCAGTGATGCGAGCGCGGTGATCTCGAGCGCCAGCGGGATCAGCGCCACGGAAAGGATGGCGACGACCAGGCGCTGCGTGCTGAACCGATGCACGTTGCGCCAGCGGAAGGCCACATGGGCGAGCAGGTAGACGGCGAACCCACCAAACAAGGCCGTGGCCGGGACGAGCTCCAGGTGGTGGTCCACATGCCCGAGCGTCTTCTTCATCCCCAGCGCCATCAGCACGATCGAGGCGACCATCGGAAAGTGCAGGTAGGAGTAGGAATCCCTGGCGATCTCGTTCTGCTCCTTGCCGACCTCGGCGGTCGCCAGGCGCCGCTCGGCCACCCGCGCGACGATGTCGAAGTACATCCACCACAGCGCAAACGACAGGAACACGCCCAGGGCTGCGGCGACCACGATGCCGGTGGTGAGCTCGAGCCCTTCCACGCCGATGCCGATGGCCACGATCGACTCGCCCAGGGCGATGATCAGGATCAGCCCATGGCGCTCGGCAAAGTGCCTCGGCTTGATCTTCCAGCCCTCGGAGCCAAAGAGGTACGGCCCGAGAGCGTCGAGGGTGAGCGCGAGCACCCAGAGGCCCGCCTGCCACCAGCCGTCGGTGAACGATGCCGCGATGAGCAGGCTCACGCCGATAGCGGTGCTGACGGCGAGCCCCAACACCGACTTGCGCAGGTCAGGCTCGTCGCGGCTGCCGAGGATGAAGAGGCCGATATGCGCAATCCGCACGACGGCGTAGGCGCCTGCGAACAGCAGCGCGGAGTCGTTGAACGCCTCTGGAATGCAGAGCGCCACGACCATCAGCGCGGCCATGGCGACGGCAATCACCAAGCGAACCGCGCCTTCCTCAGGATCGATCACGCTCGTCAGCCAGGCGTACCCGACCCACGACCACCAGATCACGGCGAGCACCAGGATGCCTTTGCCAAGCCCTTGCCACGTCGGCTCGTTGGCCATGAGGGCCGTGGCCTGGGTGAGCGCCAGCACGAACACGAGGTCGAAGAAGAGCTCGAGCGTCATCACCGAGTCGGATTCCCGGCGGGTCGCTCCGATGCGGGGACGGCGGGGGACGGTCGTAGTCACGGCGGGAATCTTAGGACCGCAAAGGCGCGTAACACAACCGGGCCCACGGAGACCGATGACGCATGGGGACCGACCCTTCACCCAGCCGTAAGGACGCCTCCGTCGATCGGTGGCATCCTCAGGAGATGGCGGACACCCCCTCGGACCGCAACTGCACGGCGGGCCCAGACGGCCCCGCAGACCCGTCTGCGGCAGCAAGCACGCCACTGGGCCGGCGCGCATTCCTGGGAATCGTCGGCGTGGGCCTCACGTCGCTGGCCTGGGGCGGCGCCGCCCTGGACCTGTTTGGCAATGCGACCAAAGCCGTCCCGGAGAGCGTCCGTGGAGCCGTTCCCTTCGGCCAGGGCTGGCGGATCTATGCGGTCAATCCGCCGTTTCCGATCTTCGACCGGGCGACCTGGCGACTCACGATCGACGGCCTGGTCGAGCAGCCGGTCACGCTCACCTACGACGACCTGCTCGCGCTGCCGCAGACCAAGCAGGTCAGCGACTTCTACTGCGTGACGGGCTGGTCGGTCGAGGACGTGCGCTGGGCCGGCGTGCGACTCACGGATCTGCTGGCGCTCGCCAAACCGCTGCCGGCAGCGACGGGGCTGCGATTCGTGTCGATGGAAAAGCCCTACGACACCACTCTCACGCTGGACCAGGCCTCGCTCCCGGACGTGATGCTCGCCCACTCGATGGACGACGCGCCGCTCACGCGCGAGCACGGCGCCCCCACGCGCGTGGTGATGCCGAAGATGTATGGCTACAAGGGCGCGAAGTGGATGGAGCGCATCACGGTCGTCAAGACCATCCGCGACGGCTACTGGGAGGCGCGCGGCTACGACCGCGACGCATGGGTCGGGGACTCCAATGGCCGTTGAGACGCTCCCCGCGGTCGGGCGCCGGGTCCACCGGTTCTCGGTCACGGAGCGGGCGCTGCACGGTATTCACGCGACGGCCTTCACGATCATGCTCGGGAGCGGCCTGGTGCTGTTCCTCCCGGTCCTCTCACAGGTGTTTGGCAACCGGCCGGTCGTCAAGGCCGTGCACTTGGCGGTGGCAGCGCTCTGGCTGACCGCGCTGCTGCTCGTGGCGATCTTGGGCGACCAGCGCATCCTGCGACGCACCCGCCGCCAGTTCGAGAGCCTCAGTCGCGACGATCTACGGTGGCTTCGCAGCGCTGCGGCGCGCGCCGAGCCGCAGGGCCGCTTCAACGGCGGGCAAAAGCTCAACGCAATCGTGCAGAGCGCGTTCACGTTGCTGTTCTTCGTGTCCGGCACGTTGATGTGGCTTGGCGAGCGCAACACCACCTTCCGGCTCCCGGGCACGATCGCCCTGCATGACCTCACGATGGTCGCCGCTACCGGCTTCGTCATCGGGCACGTCGCGATCGCGCTCTCGCGCACCGGCCGCCCGGCGCTCTCGGGACTCGCAGACGGGACCGTGCCCGCGACCTACGCGCAGGTGCACCACGGGGCCTGGAACCCGGCCGACGAACCGGTCGAGCAGCACGGCCTATCGCCGCAGCGCGCGCTGGCGGCGGGCGTCGTTGCCGTCGCAGGCGTCATCGCTGCCGCGCTCCTGGCCGGCGTCGGCTGACGCTCCACGCTGCTGGCGGCGGCGCGGCGAGCGGGGCGTTCACCGACTTGCCACAGCTCGGTGACCGCCCCACAACATCGCGCGGGGCGGGCTGCACCAACGTGGCGGGCGATGCTCCGCTCCAAGCTCTTTCCCACACTCCGCGTCGTCGC
>JAEMRF010000134.1:3024-7963 GCA_016463515.1 Solirubrobacteraceae bacterium
GATCGCCAGCTCACCGGCGCTGACTTCGACATCGAGTCGATCCAGCCCGGGCCCTTTGGCACCTACTTCATCGGCGATGAGTTCGGGCCGTCGGTGCTGTGGGTCGACGGGGCTGGCCGTCTGCTTGGCCGTCCGGTCCCGCTTCCGGGTGTGAAGAGCCCGTTCAGCCCGCGGCTGGCGGCTGGCGAGACGCCGACGCTGCCGGCAAGCGGCGGCTTTGAAGCGATGGCGCAGCTGCCCGGCTCGCGGTACCTGCTGCCGATCACCGAGAAGGCCACCACCGCCGACGCCGGCACCACGCGCCGCGTGATCCACCAGCTCGACACCTGGCGCGGCACCTACACCGGCCGCACCTGGGACTACCGGACCGACGAGGTGACCGGACTCGTTGCCGATGCACAAGCGCTGGACGCCAACCGTCTGCTGGTGCTCGAGCGTGACGACTTCGAGGGCGCAAAGGCCGTCACCAAGAAGGTCTACGCCGTTGATCTGCGCAAGAAGAACGCCGACGGTTCGCTGACGAAGACCCTCGTGGTCGACCTGCTCAACCTCGCCAACCCCGGCGTCACGCAGGAGACCCCCGGCGTCTTCGGCCTCGGCAACCCGTTCAAGTTCGCGCTGCAGTCCGTCGAGTCGCTCCTGCCGCTGCAAGGCGGCAAGAAGCTCTGGCTCGCCAGCGACAACAACTTCCCGTTCTCCAGCGGCCGTGTCGCCGGCGCTGCCGACGACACGGAGATGATCGAGGTTCAGCTGCCGTAGGCGGCCGATCGGCCACCCGATCGCTGAAACGGACCGTGGTCCAGCCCCACACGCTGGGGCCGGACCACGGTCCGTTTGGCGATCTGCGGTTGCGACCACAACGACCAGAACGAACACTGCGACCACAAGCGTGACGGCGCGCACACGGCTGCCTAGGTTCGGAGCACGCCTCCAGGCGCAATCCGGCCCAAGGAGCCCAGCATGTCCGTTCACGCCTCGTTCGATCACACCTCACGCCCGTCGACCAGTCCACCGCCGTCGCGGCCGCGGGCCCGAACGCAGCTCTGGTTCTGGGTCCTGATCGCCATCGTCGCCGGCGCCACCTTCGGCCTGGTCCTCCCTGCGCAAGCGCACGAGGCCAAGTGGCTCGCCGACGCGTTCCTGCAGCTCGTCAAGACGATCACCGCGCCGGTGATCTTCCTGACCGTCGTGATCGGCATCGCGTCGCTCGGCGACCTCTCCAAGGCTGGCGGTCTTGCAGGGCGCGCCCTGGCCTACTTCCTGGGTGCGACGGTCGTTGCCCTCGGCCTCGGGCTCATCGCGGCCAACATCGTCAAGCCCGGCGCCGGATTCAACGCTGGGCCGACCGCCGCCGGTACCGAGGCGGCGCAAGAGAAGATCGCCGACGCCGGCGGCGCCGCCAGCGGCCTGAGCGGATTCATCACCGACAGTCTGCTGCCGAGCAGCTTCGTCGAGCCGTTCGTCGAGAACGCCGTTCTGCAGGTACTGGTGCTTGCCATCCTGGTGGCCGCCTCGATCTCGGCGCTCGCGCCGCCGGTCCGCGAGCGGGTCGTCGGCGTCCTTGAGACCACGTCTCAGGTGGTCTTCGGCGTCATCAAGCTCATCATGTGGGTCGCCCCGCTCGGCGCCTTCGGCGGTATGGCCTACACGGTGTCGGAGTTCGGCGGCGGCGCCCTGGCCAACCTCGCCCTGCTCATGGCCACGTTCGCCGTGACGGCCGCCGTCTTCATTTTCGGCGTCCTTGGCCTGATCTGCCGCCTGAACGGCTTCTCGGTCTTCAAGGTGATCCGTCTGATCAAGGACGAGCTCCTCATCATCCTCGGCACGTCGTCGTCGGAGACGGTCCTGCCACGGCTGCTCATCAAGCTCGAGCGCGCTGGAGCCTCCCGCCGCAGCGTCGGCGTGGTGCTGCCCACCGGCTACTCGTTCAACCTCGACGGCACGTGCATCTACCTCACGCTTGGCGCGCTGTTCATCGCGCAGGCCGCGGGCGTCGACCTCTCACTCGGCCAGCAGATGGCGCTCGCCGGGATGATGGTGCTCACGAGTAAGGGTGCGGCCGGGATCACCGGCGCCGGACTCGTCACGCTCACCGCCTCGCTGCAAGCGTTCGGTGGGACGTTCTTCACGCCCGAGGCGATCGCCATCGGCATCGCACTGGTCGTCGGAATCGACCGCATGATGTCTGAGGGGCGCGCCCTCACCAACTGCATCGGCAACGCCGTCGCCACCCTGGTCGTCGCCAAGTGGGAAGGCGAACTCGACGTGGAACGCCTCCACGCCGTCCTGAACGATCCGTCACTGGCCAACCCGGAACTCGGCTCCCCCACCGACACCGGCGAGTTCGACCTGCCCGGTGAGACCGAGCGCGAGACCACCGTCAAGGCACCGCTGGTGGGTGCTGGCGCGGCCACACGCGTCCACGCGCCGGTCCCGACCGCGGTCCTCGGCTGAGCACCACGCACCTCGACTCCAGCCGCCGCGCGCGCCCAGTTGGGCCGCGCGGCTGCGTGCGTTCGCCATGCCGCGTGCCCACCGTCACACTGAAGTGGTGCGCCGGATGAGTCTCGCCCGCCAGCTCCTGCTCCTGCAGCTCGCGATCGTGCTCACCGCGGTGGCAGCCACAGCTACGTTCGCGATCGTGGCTGCCCGCGACCGCGCGATTGCCGAGCAGCGCGCCCGCGTGGTGGCCTCGGCCAAGACCCTGAGCGAGTCCGCCGAGGTCCAATCGGCGCTTCGCCTGCCGAATCCATCAGAGCGACTCCAGCCGCTGGCCGAGCGGATTCGCCGCGCGAACGGGTTCTCGTTCGTGGTGTTCATGTCGCCCGAGGGGACCCGCTACTCACACCCGCAGCCTGCAGAGATCGGTCGGCGGTACGTGGGCGAGATCCAAGCGGCGCAGCAGGGCCGCACGCTGACCGAGACCGCGACCGGCACCCTCGGGCGGTCCGTCCGCGCCGTCACGCCGATCCGGGATTCCGGCGGCGCCATCGTCGGGCTCATCGGGGTCGGCGTCCTGGAGACCACCGTGAGTGCACAGGTGCGCGATCAGCTCCCTGCCCTGGCCCTGGCCGTGGTCGTGGCCCTTGCACTCGGGATCGGAGGCAGCGCTCTGCTGGCTCGCCGTGTGCGCCGGCAGACCCGCGGGCTGGACCCCGACCGGCTCGCGGCGCTGTATGACCATCAAGAGGCCGTGCTTCGCGCCATCCGCGAAGGCGTGGTCGTCGTGGGCCGCGACGGCCGGGTGCAGCTGGTCAACGACGAGGCCGTCCGGCTCCTGGACCTGCCTGCCGACCCCGTCGGGCGGCCGATCGAAGAACTCGTCGTCGACCCTGATCTCCGGGAGACGCTGGCGGGGAGCTCGTCGGTGGCCGACGGACTGCACGTCGTGGGGGATCGCGTACTCGTGGCCGGTCGACGGACGGCCCGCCGCGGCGGGCAGCCCCTGGCGACCGTCACCACCCTGCGCGACCGAACGGAGCTCGAGGGGCTGGTGCGCGAACTCGCGACCGTGCGCAGCCTGGTCGACGCGCTGCGCGCGCAAACCCACGAAGCCGCCAACGAACTGCACACGGTGGTCGGGCTGGTAGAGCTCGGGCGCCATGACGACGCGGTGGCGTTTGCGACCAGGCGCATCAGCGTGACCCAAGATGAGGTCGATGTCGTGCATCACCACATCGCCGACCCTGCCGTCGCCGCACTGCTCCTCGCCAAGGCTGCCTCGTGCAGGGAGCAAGGCGTGCACCTGGAGCTCGCACCGACGAGCTCGTTGCCGGAGGGCGTGGTGCCCGCCGAGGACCTCGTGACCATCCTGGGCAATCTGATCGACAACGCGCTCGATGCGCAGCACGGCCGCGGAGGCCGCATCATGGTGGACGTGCACCTGCAAGACGCCGACCTGCAGCTGACGGTCCACGACGACGGCTCAGGGTTCAGCGCGGAGGCCCTGGAATCGGCCACGCGTGCAGGCTGGTCGACCAAGCCATCCGCCGACGCTCACGGGCGCGGGCTCGGCCTCTCGCTCGTCAACGCGACGGCGCAGCGGCTGGGTGGGTCACTCAGGGTCAGCAACGAAGCGGGCGGAGGCATGGTCCACGTCACGGTCCCGGCCCGCACGCGAGAGGACGCAACCACATGATCCGCGTGTTGATCGTCGAAGACGATGCTCTGGTCGCCGAAGTCCACTCCTCATACGTCGAACGCGTCGACGGATTCGCGGTCGTCGGCGTGGCGCACCGCGCCACCGAAGCCCTCGCGCTCCTGGCTGAGCGGCAGGTCGATCTCGTGTTGCTGGACTTCCACCTGCCAGACGCCAAGGGACTTGACCTGCTGCGCACCATCCGCGCCCGGTCGGTCCGACCGATCGACGTGATCGCTGTGACCGCGGCGCGTGACCAGGAGAGCGTGCGATCGGCAATCGCGACCGGCGTCTCGCAATATCTCGTCAAGCCGTTCGCGTTTGCGACCTTCGCCGACAAGCTCGAGCGTTACGCCCGCTACCGCTCTGAGGTCGAGCGCGCCGGCGAGGCTGACCAGGCGTCGGTCGATGCCCTCTTGGGCACGCTGCGCGGACCCACCCCGAGCGCCGCCCTGCCGAAAGGGCTCAACGCCACCACGCTGGAAGCCGTCCGCGGTGCGGTGCGCGAGTCGCCTACTGCGCAGACGGCGTCTGAAGTGGCTGGCGTGTGCGGGCTGTCTCGGGTGACGGCCCGCCGCTATCTCGAGCACCTCGTGGTGGAGGGCGACGCGGTGCTTTCGATGCGGTACGGCCGCACCGGTCGCCCTGAGCACCTCTACGCGCCACCGGCGGCCTGACCGGCCAGCGGCTCAGCCGGTGTTGCGCAGGCCGCCGGCGATGCCGTTGATCGCCAAGGCACTGGCCCGCGCGATCTCCTCACCGCTCTCGCCAGCGAACGCCCGCTTCATCAGCTCGATCTGA
>JAEMRF010000543.1 GCA_016463515.1 Solirubrobacteraceae bacterium
GTTCTGCCTGCTCGGTCGGCGCCATCGCCGACCGCTTCCCGAGGGCACGCAGGTCCAGCGTGGCGGGGGCTTCCCGCTGTAGGCCAGCCCTCCTCGGCCGGTGCGTCAAACACCCGCATCGGGCGCCGGGGTCGGCGCGCGCCGACCCCGGACCCTCGGCGTCTCAGCCGATGAGCGAGACGGTGCTGGGCGCCAGGCACAGCTCCTTGGGCAGATTGCGGTTCGCTGCCAGCTTGTAGGCGAGCTCACCGGCGTTGAGCGTGTTGCTCAGGTTGAAGTCCTCGATGAAGAGGTCCTGGATGCAGGGCTGCACCGACGCCGTGGCCGCGAACAGGTTCACGGTGGCCGGGTTCACTTTCAGCACGAGCGTGCCGTGGGTCTTCATCGTGCCGCTGGCGTTGCGGCGGACCTTGCGCTCAAGCGTGACCGCGAAGTCCAGATCAGCGCGGCAGTTCGCGCCGAACGTGGCCTTGGTGACTGACCGGAGCTTGAGCGTCTTGAGGTTGCGGTCAGCCACCTTGATGCTGTTGTCCGGATCGGCAGGGTTGAAGCCAGCGACCACCTGGGCCGAGAAACGTGCGTTCCGGGCGGCGTCGCTTGAGCCGAGCAGGGTCGTCGTCGAGGCACACGGCAGCGCCCGGAAGGCCGGGTCGGCTGGCGCTGCCCCGGCGGAGGCGGGACCGGCGAGGGTGACGGCGGCGAGCGCGCCAGCGGCGAGAGCGGCTTTGGCGGCGGAAGGGAACGTAGACATGGGATCTCCCATCGAAGAGAGCCGCTGGTGCGCGGCACACCCGCCATGAGGACGGATGCGCTACGCAACGTATGTTTGCCCAACGGCTCTTTCAGAACGCGGTTCCGGACGCCTCTGACCGGAACAACGGAGGCCCCGGAACGGATCTCCACTTCTCAGCGCCGACGACCCAGATGTCTTTGCAGCGCACCTGTTCACGCAGCGCCTGAAACGCGCAGATCTCATACACGGTGCGGACGATCCGCTGGCCGGAATCGTCAGCGGCGGGTTCGAGCCCCAGCTCGTGCCAGTCCCCGCGCATCCACGCATGCTCGGGGAAGACCTCGCCGTCGGGGTAGTACTTGCCTCGCGCCTGGGCGTGCCGGCGGACCGCCTCAATGGCGTCTAGAACCGGCCGGTGGCGGGCGTTGTTGCTGCGAAACTCAAGGACCTCCAGCAGCTCGATCAGGCCGCGGCGGTAGTGGCCGGTGTAGGAGTGCTGCAGCGTCGTCTTCACCGTCCGGCGGTACTCAGGGCCGGTGGTCTTGAACTCAGCGACCAGGTCGCGCAGCGTCTGATCCCCGCCGTTGACGGCCGGAAACACGACCTGGCGAACGGGCTTGTTCGGCGCATGGAGCGAACCTCGGCGATCGTGAACAAGAGGAGCTGGTGAACGCGCTTAAGCGGGTGACGTCGTGACCCGGCGCTCAGCGCTTGCCGCGATCCGATGCACCGTCTTGATGAACAAATCCGTCTGGCGGGCTGGCTGGCGCGCGAGGTGTGCGTGGCTGAGCGTGATCCCGAGCGGGTGCGCGGTGAGGTGTCGGGGCGCTTCCTTGTCGAGTCGATTGAGCCGCCGTCCGGTAAGCAGATAACCCAAGAACGCGCGGGCCTCGGCCCGTTGGCGGCGCCCCGACCGCCCCGACCACTCGTAGTGATCGAGCTCCGCAACGTCGACCCGCAACTGCCTGGCCACGAACTGAAGTCCTCAACGCCAGACGGAAACCTGCCCGGCCGCCACGAACCCCTTCAGCTGCAGCGCGAAGCCCAACCGCGCCCCCGAGTATTTGGCCTCCACAAGCTCGCGCTCCGGCGGGAGCAACGTCTAATGCTCAACGAGGCCATCAAGATCAGCATCCACGCTCACCCCACAGCATCCTCACCACCGCGGACGGCCGGGGCAAGCGGCAACGCGACACAATGGCTTCAGGATGCACGTTCGTTAGGAACGGGCCTACTCGTGCACGGTGAACGCGACCTTCGCCTGCTGCGCGGCGCGCGTGGCTTGGG
>JAEMRF010000135.1 GCA_016463515.1 Solirubrobacteraceae bacterium
GCGGCGGGCTGGATCGCCAGCGTGCGGCGCACCAGGTCCTTCTGCTCGGCCGAGAGGCCGTTCAGGGTCTCGGCTTCGGTCCGGCGCAGCTCGGCCAGGCGCTTGCGCAGCTGGGCCTCGATCTCGTTGAGGCGATTCAGGTCGCGGGTCTCGACGATGTCGATGTAGGCCTGGACGTAGAAGTTCGACAGCTTCGAGGCGATGAACGGCGACTTGTCTTTCGCGGTCACCGAGATCAGGAACGTCTTGGTGTCGACCGAGACTTCGACCTTCTCGTCGATCTCCGTCGGCGTGAGGTTCGGGGAACCGGCGAGCAGGCCCTTGGTGGCGCGGGCCGTGTCGAGCTGGTCGATGTTGGCGACGGTCTCGGCGATGATCAGGTTCGAGTTGGTCGCGCCCTCAGATGCGAGGCCCAGGATCTGCTGGTCGATGTTCTGCGTGCCCAGCTTGAGGAGCGCCTGCGCGGAGTAGCCGCGGCCGCCGGTGATGAGATACGCGGCGGTCGCGCCGAGGATCGCCAGCATGATCGGCAGCCAGATCAGCTTGCGGACGACCTTGACCGTATCCGGAGCCGAGCTCACGGCCGCCGGAGCCAAGGCCGGGGGTTGACCTGGCGTCACGGGTACGGGGACGGAGCTCATGAAGCGCGTATCGTGCCACATCGCACACCCGGACCGAGCCACTGGCCCGGCTTGCAGGCATCCATGCGCTACGCAGGCCGTTCGCCCGCCGAACTCAGGCGCTCCGCATTCCGGTCAAACAAGGCGCTGCGGCGCGTCGCATGCGGACGCAGTCGGTGCGTCGGGAAACGCTGTTGCAGCCTGGCCTGCGGCCCGGTCTACGCTGGGGCGGTGCCTGAGCTTCCGGAGGTCGAGATCGTCGCCCGACGCGCGACCGCCGCGCTGGCCGGACGGAGGATCACGTCCGTGTCGGTCGTGGGCTTCAACGCGCTGCGTTCCCTCGATCCGCCCCCCGGGGTGCTCGAGGGCGCCACCGTCACGGAGGTGCAGCGCCGCGGCAAGCTGCTGCTGCTCGACACCGACGGCGACCACCTGTTGCTGATCCACCTGATGACCGGCGGCGGCATGACCTGGAAGGCCGGCAAGGTGAACCCCCGCGATCGCGCGATGCGCGTCGTAGTGCGGTTCGACGACGACGATCCACCGCTGCGGATCCGTGAGCGCGGGACGCGCCAGGCCATGTGGGTGCGCGCGATTCGGCGCGCCGACCTCGACGCTGGCGAGATCGCCGAGCTGGCCAAACTCGGCCCCGAGGCGTGGTGGCCGGACGGCGCCGAGTCCAACGAGCAGATCGCGCAGATCGCGGCGGCGCTCGATCAACCCAGGCCGCTGCATTCGCTCCTCCGCGACAACCGGTCGCTGGCGGGCGTGGGGCGCACGTGGTCCGACGAGATCCTCTGGGCGGCACACCGCTCGCCCTACCAGCGCGGTAGCGACCTCACGGTCGACGAGCGCACGGCGTTCGCGCACCTCATGCGCGACGTGCTCGAGGCAGCGCTCGAGCACTACGAGCGAAAGATCCCCGCGGTTCCCGCCGAGAAGCTCACCAAGCCCGTGCAGGTCCACGGCAAGGTTGGCGAGGCCTGCCCGAGCTGCGGGGCCACGCTGCGCGGCGTGTTCTTTGAGTCCCACACCATCGCCTACTGCCCCACCGAGCAGACTGGTGGGAAGGTGCTCAAGGACCGCCGCCTCTCCCGCCTCGGGATCGAGGCGACGGTCGACGAGGACTGACGGGCGCCGCGCCCGCCAGTCCTCGCGGCGGCCGATCAGTCGATCTTGAGCTCGATGGGCTCGCCCGTCTTGGGCAGCTGGTTCCTGGAGCCGATGAACGTCACCGTCGCCTCGAGCTTCGCACCCGCTGGCAGCTGCTTCTTCTTGACCTTGATCGTCTTGCGGTAGACGCACTTGCCGTCTGCCCACTTGACGCGCACCTTGGTCGTCGAGAGTTCCTTGACGATCGTCTGGGCGGTCGGGCCCGTGCCCTGCTTGGTCGTGGCGGTCACCAGGATCTCGACTTGGCCGCGGCACTCCTCACGCTTGCGCATGCCCTTGATCGCGACCACGCTGCCCTGGATCTCGAAGGCATACGCCTTCGGCGACGAGTCGGCCGGCTTCGCCGCGCTCGAGACGCGCGCGACCGGTGCTCGGCTGTCGGTCGCAGGCGCCGGCGAACCGGTCGGCGGAGCCGAGGGGCTGGGGGTGGAGGCGGCTGGCGTACCGGGCGTCTCCGGCTTGGCCGGCGTCTCTGGGGTGGAGGGCGTCTCCGGGGTGGTCGACGGAGCCTGCGGTGCCGGCGGCTCACCGTAGGCGTAGAGCTGGGCTCCGAGCGCACTCGTGGTCGCGCCGAAGGCGACCTGCGTGCCCGCACGGAAGAACACCGTCGGCTGGCTGCTGGCGGCGCCTTCGTTGACATCGCTCAGGAGCTTCGTGCCCGCCTCGGTGCCGTCCGAGACCCAGGGCTCGGTGCCGTGGTCGTCGTCGGTGGCTCCGAAGTACAGGGCGCCGCCGACCGCGGTCACCCAGCCGATCTCACCCGGGAACTGCTTCACCACCGTCGGGCTGGTCGCGGTGCTGGCGATCTTCAGCAGCTGCGAGCCGCTCGTTGCGTAGAGCGCCCCGCCCAGCACCGTGGCGTACTCGGTGAACGCTTCGAGCGGGATGTCTTCGCCCTCGGTCATCCGCTCCACCGTGCGACCGGTGATGCGGCTGAGGTGCAGCGACGACGAGTACTCCGCGATCGAGCCCCCGACGCTCCCCACGCTCACCGGCTGGCTGGCCGGAGTCGTGGCATAGACGACCGTGCCGTCGGTGACGAGGGTGGCTGGCGCCTTCGAGCCCCGCCTCCCGGGCTCGACGTTCAGGTCGTGGGTCCCCTCGACGGTGCCGTCGGTGACCCAGATCTGGTTTTCGTTGTCGTCGGTGTTGACCAGCGGCAGGTAGAACTGGCCGCCCGCGACCACCCCGCGGTCAAGGCGGTAGGAGGCTGGCGCGGTGGAGAGCAGCGTCGACGTTCCGGTCTTCGTGTCCATCGCCCAGAGCTGTGTGGTCTCGGAGTCGGAAGAGGGGTCAACGAGGCTGAAGTAGAGCGTCGTGCCAACGGCCTTCAGGCTCTTCACGTCGGCACCACTCGGAGCGCCCGCTGGCAGAGGTACCAGCGTCCCGGCGCCGGTACCGTCCGAGGTGAAGATCCCCTTGCGCCAGTCATCAGTGGCCGACGCGGCCAGGTAGTAGAACGCCGAGGCGGTTGCCGTCAGCTTTGACGGGTCGTTGCCTGCCGCGGGGTATTGCGCGGAGATCAGCTTGGGCTCGGTGCTGGTGCCGTCGGTCGCCCAGAGCTCGGCGCCCTCTCCTCCCTCGGTGGTGAAGGCGGCTCGGCTCTGCGTTGCGACCACCTCGCTCGGGTCAGAGAAGCGGTACCCGGGCCACAGCGCACGCGTGCCGCTGGTGGTGCCGTCGGTCACCCACGGCTGCGGCGACTGTGCCCCGTCGCCGGCGAAGAACAGCGTTTGGTTACCGAACTGCGCAACGTGGTCGCGGGAGGAACCGAACCGTGTTCCGGCCGGTTTGCGGTTCAGGTCAACTGCGGCCGCCGGAGCCTGGCCTGGGGTGCCGGTGACCACATGGATCTCGCGGCCGACCTCGGGGCCGCGGCCATCGACGAGCAGTCCGCCGCCGGGTCGCGCCACCATCGAGTAGATCTCGCTGAGCGTGGCCGGGTCGGTCAGGGCGGTGGTCCCGTCAGCGGTGCCGTCGGTCCGCACGATGACCGCGCGGTCTCGGCCGTCGATCATGCGGGCGTAGACGGCTCCGGAGCTGCTCACGATCGACTCGACGCGGCCCGCGCGGAGCCTCGTCGCGGTGTCGTTCGCGCCGCCCAGGGCATGTGACCAGAGGGAGTTCCCGTCGCCATCGCTGGCGCCGTAGTAGAGCTTGCCGTCGAGGTAGACCGGCGAGTTCCAGTTTTCGTCGTCGGGTGCTTGGCCGACGGCCGTCGCGCTGGTCCCGGTCGTGGAGTAGATCGTGCCGTCCGCGACGAAGAGCGCCCGGTTGCCGCCGGCGGGCACGAACTGCGTGTAGAGCGGGGGTTCCACGTCGCTCACGAGGTGTGTGCCCGCGTCGGTGCCGTCGGTGGAGAAGACGCGAGGCCCGTCAGCCGTCTCGGCGACGAAGTACGCAAGGTCGCCGACGACGGTGACGTAGTACGAGCCCAGCGAGATCGCCAGCGGCTCACCTTCGAACTCGAGAATGTGCGACGACGCACCGGTCCCGCTGACGAGCCGACGCGGGTCGGAGTTGGCGGAGAAGTCGTACGTGGAGGTGAGCACCAGGCCGCTGGGCAAGGTCAGGAAGTCCTCGACGTACAGCTGGTCCTTGTCGCCGTCGAGGCCGGCAAGCGTGACCGTCTCCGACGGGGGCGTGAGCTTGTAGGCCCTCGAGTAGCCGCCCGCCGAGAAGTACAGGCTCCCGCCAGCGGCGGTCAGGTTGCCGACGTTGCCGTCCGTCCCTTCGATCCGATGGGTGCCCGCGGCCGTCCCATCGGTGACCCAGAGGCCGTTGTAGGTCGTGAAGTACGTGAGGTCGCCGATGGTCGTCCAACCGCTGGCGGTGGTGCCGTCCCAGGTGGTGGGGTCTCCAAGGGCGGTTGCGCCGTTCTCGGTCAGCCGCCACGGGCCGGCGCTGTTGGTGCCGTCGGTGCCGTTGAAGTACGCGCGTCCGGCAGCGGTCCCGAGGGCGCTGTTGCCGTAGCCGTCGTCGCCACCTCCAGCTCCGTCCATGGTGGCCCGATTGATCTGCTTGAGCAGCGAGGTCGATGGGGCGGCCATAACTGGTCCGGCGAACATGGCTCCGGTGAGGGACGCCAAGGTGGCTACGCGAGCTGCGCGGCCGAGGGGGAATCGATGCATTCGAGTCGTTCGTTCGAAGGTCCTCGATGCGCCGAGGACTGGGGCCTCGTCACACCAAGTTCAGGGGTACGGACGACGTACTCGGCTCCCGCCGGAAAGAACGCAGGAAAACCGGTGGAATCTGGCGCCTCGTCGCTCTGCTGGGAGCAGTCGTGCGCGCGCGGGTCGGGGTGGGGTGCCCGCGCCCTCTGGCGCCGGCGCCCCACCCGGCGAGATCTAGCCGACGCTGCTGGTCTCCAGCGCGGGGTAGTCGGTGTAGCCCTTGGCGCCGCCCTGGTAGAAGGTCCGCTGGTTGGGCTCGTTGAGCTCAGCGCCCTCCTGGAGGCGGCGCGGGAGGTCCGGGTTGGCGATGAATCGGCGACCGTAGGCGATCACGTCGGCGGTACCCGCGGCGACGAGCTTGGCTGCGCCGTCCACGTCGAACTCCTCGGAGAACCCTTCGTTGGCGACGATCGTGCCCGCGAAGTGCGCGCGAGCCTGCTCGACGGCGGAGTAGCCGGTGTAGGACTCGGTCTCGAGCACATGCACGTAGAGCAGGTCGTGGCGCGCGAGCTCCGTGAGCAGTGCGTCGTAGGTGGCGCGCGGGTCGACCTCGGCGATGTCGTTGAACGGGTGGCCGGGCGAGATGCGGATGCCGGTGCGCTCGGCGCCGATCTCGGCGGCGACCGCCTCGACGACCTCGACCACGAACCGGATCCGGCCGGCGACGTCGGTGCCGTAGCCGTCGGTCCGGGTGTTGGTGTTCTCGCTGAGGAACTGGTGCAGGAGGTAGCCGTTGGCCGCGTGCAGCTCAACGCCGTAGGCGCCGGCGGCGATCGCACGCCGTGCCGCGTCGACGTAGTAGCCCTTGACGGTCTCCAGTTCCTCCGTTGCGATCTCGCGGGGGAGTTCGTACGGCTTCTGGCCCTCGGGCGTGAATACGCCGCCGTCGGCGGTGACGGCTGACGGAGCGAGCGGCTGCTCGCCGGTGTAGAAGGAGTGCGCGACTCGGCCCGTGTGCATGAGCTGGATGACGAGCTTGCCCTCGCCAGCTGCGGCTACACCTTCGGCAACCTTCGCCCACCCGGCCTGCTGCTCGTCGTTGTGCAGACCCGGAGTGTCGAGGTAGCCCTGACCGTCGGCTGAGGGCTGCGTGCCCTCGGTGATCACGAAGGCCGCGCTTGCGCGCTGTGCGTAGTACTCGACGTTCAGGTCACCCGGGATCGTGTCCTTCGCGCGGTTGCGCGTGAGCGGCGCGAGGGCGACGCGGTGCGGCAGCGTGAGGTTGCCGTGGGTGTAGGGCTGAAACAGGGCGTCGACTGACATGAGGTCCTTGGGCGGATGGCACCGGGTCCTTGACGGAGGGCGCGAAAAGTAGTTGCGTAAGCAACGATAGGGCGGTGCCTCCGCGCCAACGAGCGCCAGGGCGCCAAGCCGCTACTCCTTTCGGCCGAACCGGAAGTACGTGGCGGGACCGATGAAATTGACGAACACCGCCACGAACCACAGCTTCTTGGGCCCATTGATCTGATCCTGCGGGCGACGGCGCAGATCGTTCAGGGCAGAGAGCAGCAGCGCGAGCTGCACGGCACCGCCGGCAAGCGCAGCCGCCTTCTGACTCTGCGAAAGCTCGCCCCAGGATTTGGACTTCAGCGTGTTCATGGCTCTGATGCTGGCATGCCCGCGGGACGGCGCTAGATTCGTTTCCATGATCGAGCCTGGCGCCGCAGCCCCCGACTTCACGCTCCCTGACGCCGACGGAACGCCCGTCACGCTCTCGGCGTCGGCCGGGAGCTGGCGAGTGGTCTACTTCTACCCCAAGGCCAGCACCCCCGGATGCACCACGCAGGCTTGTGGGATCCGCGATCGCGCGGCCGACTACGAGGCCCGTGGCGCCATCGTCTTCGGGATCTCGCCCGACCCGGTCAAGGCTGTGAAGAAGTTCCACGACAAGCAGGAGCTCAACTTCACGCTCCTGGCCGACGAGGATCACGCCGTCTGCGAGCAGTACGGCGTGTGGGCCGAAAAGGCCATGTATGGCAAGACCTACTGGGGTGCGCTGCGGTCGACCTTCCTGGTCGATCCGGAGGGCGTGGTGCGGCACGTGATCCCCAAGGCGTCGCCCAAGACGCACGACGATGAGGTCCTCGCCAAGCTCGATGAGCTGGCCGGGGCGCCTGCCTAGTCAGCGATGCGGCGCCGGTTCCTTCCCCTCGCGGCAGCGTTCTCGATGATGGCGGCGGCCGTCGAGGAGCAGCAGAGTGCGTCTCCGCGCGACACCGCGGGTACGCCGAACGGCGAGACGTTCGACCGCGAGCACGCCGATGCGCAGGCGGCGGCGCCTGCGGTGGCTTCACGCGAGCAGGTCCCGAGGCCGGGCGGCGCTTCGTCGACCTAGGTCCGACGCGCTCGTCAGGTCCGGCTGACGCTGGCGACCACGTCGGCCACGAGCTGCTCGTCGACGCCCCACGGGTCCTGCAGGCCGAGCACGCGGTCCAGGTCCCACAGCACGCACGCCTCCCCGGGTTCGCGCACGAGTTCCCACGCGGCCACCGTCCGGACGAGTTGGTCGACCATCGAACCGGCCGGCTCAACGGAGCGCCTACGACCGCGCGCCGCAGGCCGAACCTCGCCCGGGATGTGGTCACCTTCCGGGCGGTGATGCAGGAACTGCCCGTAGGCGTCGTCGCAGAAGCGGGCGTACCGGCTGGTGCAGAGGATCAGTCCGTGCCACAGCTCGTCGACCGCGCGCGACGGCATGCCGATGATCTTGCCGTCGACGAGGGCCACGCCGGCGCAGCGCAGCCACTGGCGGAGGCCGAGCTCGATGGGCTCGCGCGGCTCCCACGGGCAGGTCTTCCATGCCGCGGGTGGCACGCCGAGCTCGCGCACGGCCACATCCGTGCGTGCCAGTCGGGCGCTGCGACTCGCGAACATGGCTGGCAGCGTAGGCCAATGCGGTGGCGCCCGCACCGTCCTGGCGGTACGGTGCTGCCGTGCTCACCGAAGTCGTACAGATTCTCGGCGTCCTCCTGGTGGGGACGCTCGTC
>JAEMRF010000544.1 GCA_016463515.1 Solirubrobacteraceae bacterium
GTCTGCGCAGCCTGCGCAGTAGACGAAAACGCGCCAGCGGCAGCGATGGCAGCGAGGCTAGCGACAGCCAGCTTTCGCGCCTGAAGTGTATGAAGAGGCACTCCGACTCCTATGTGTGGGACCGGCGGGCGCGTTGGACAACGACGCGCCGGAGTTGGTGACAGAGCCGCCAGAGCAGGCGACCTGGGTAAGCATTGCCGCTTCTGTGATTGCAGACACGCCGAAAGTGATCGGGTGCCCGGGCTTGTCCGCCGGGAATCCCCCGAACTGAGGCGGTTCTCAGGCATCCATCCCAACTTCATGCGCGTGACGCTGAGGTGGCACGAATGAAGGCACCAGATTGCCCACCCAGCAGCCGGAAGCGCCTGGTGCGCCTGCACCTTCGATTCCCGTCGGGGGACCCGGAACCGGGTCAGCGGGATTACCGCGGAGTCGGTCCGCTCCCAACGAAAAGCGCCCCCGCCACCGAAAGGTGACGAGGGCGCCTTGGGCGAGCTAGCTCGCGCTAGCTCAGGACGTTCTCAGCTGGTGCTTAGAACGTGACGGGGCGGGGCGTGAGCACCGCGTTGATGGTGTTGCCAGCGCCAGCGGTCAGCGGGGAAACGAGGCCGTTGAGGGCGCCGCAGCCGTTGAGGTCGCTGATGCGGTACGTGCCGGAGATCGCGCCACCGGTGAGGGGCTTGAACTCAGCGTTGGCAGCCGATGCGAGGTTGATCTCGGACAGCGACTTGGTCTGGCAGTTGTTGCCACCCGCGAGCGGGATAGCACCGAACAGCTTGACTTCCTTGACCTTGATCCGGATGAAGGACTTGGTCTTCAGAACACCGTCAAGCAGCGTGCCGGTCGTCTTGCCCGAGGGCACGAAACCGATCTTGGCGGTGACGGGCAGGAAGCCCAGCGCCGTCAGACGGCCCTGCGTGTCGTTGAGCGTCAGGTCAGCCGAGAAGGCACCCGTCGCAAGCGTCAGCTCAGCGTTGATGCCACCAACGAGCGGCAGAGCGCCCTTGGAGAGGGTGTTGACGTTGGTCGAACCCTTCAGCGCGTAGCTGTACTTGACCGGAAGCGGGCCGGTGCCACCGTCGGCGAGGGTCTTCACGGTGACGGTGCCACCGGTCGACTTGTTGCCAGCGGCGTCCTTGGCGACAACCTTGAACGTGTACGAGGTGTCCGGGGTCAGACCCGAAACCGTCGTGGTCGTGCCGGTGACCGACGGCAGTGCCGTCGTGCCGTTGAACACGTCGTAGCCGACAACGCCAACGTTGTCGGTAGCGCCGGACCAGTTCAGCGTGACCGCGGTCTTGGTCGCCGTACCGGTAACGGTCGGGTTCGTCGGGGCCGTGGTGTCGGCCGGCTTGAGCGTGCGGGTGTTCACGACGGTGCTCTTGGCACCGGCGAGGCCCTTGTTGTCGACTGCCTCGACCTGGAACGAGTACGCGGTGTCGACGGCGAGGCCGGAGACGGTAGCGGTCGTGCCGGTCACGGTGGCGACCTTGGTCGCGCCGTTGTAGACGTTGTAGCTGGCGACGGAGCCGTCAGCGTCGGTGGCAGCAGCCCACGAGAGAGCAACCGAGTTGAGCGCCGGAGTGGCGGTCACACCGGAGACCTGCGACGGAGCGAGGTTCGGCGCAGCGGTAACGAGGAGGATGACCAGCGGGTCAGACTCGTTGCCAGCAGCGTCGACGGCCGAGATCTCGAAGAGGTACTCGGAGTCGGGGCCGAGGCCCTCGATCAGCTTGCTGAGCTGCGGGCCGGCGGCGGCCGGAACGCGAACTTCTTCACCCTCGTAGCGGATGATGTACTCGGTGACGCCGACGTTGTCGGTCGATGCGCCCCAGCGGACGTTGATCGAGGTCGGACCGAAGTCCGAGATCTGACCGTCAACCTCGGTCGGAGCCGAGGGAGCCTCGGTGTCGACCGGCGTGACGTCGTCTTCGATGACGAAGGATGCGATCTCGGTGCTCTGGCCTGCGACGAGCTTGCAGTACACGTCGAACGTGCCCGGGTCGG
>JAEMRF010000545.1 GCA_016463515.1 Solirubrobacteraceae bacterium
GCCGTCGCCTCCGACCCCGCCCACCGTCCAGGCGTTCCTGCCCGCGCTCGCACCGATCGCGCTGGTCCCCATCTCTCCGCTCCCACCGCCGACCGTCGCACGCCCGCTCCCACCCCCGGGCGCAACCGGTGTCGGCGTCTCCCAGCCCGTCGTCGAGGAGAAGCGCGAAGAAGAGGAAGCGACCGAGAGTTCCTCGGCCTACGTGGTCGCAGAGCCCGACGGCGCCAGCCGAATCATCAACGGCGGACTCCTCATGGCCCTGATCCTCATGGCCGCCGGTGCAGGCGCCGTCGGCACCAGCCGACGTGGCCGCAGCCGCCCGGCGCAGGCACGCAACACCTGGTCCGATGGACCAGCAGGTCGGCGCCGCCCCGGCGGACGCTGACCCGAACTCCCCAGTAGTTGGTGGCCGCTCAATGAGCGGCCACCGACGGCCCGGCAGCCGTAAGCCCGGTCGCCGTGCCTCTCTGCGGTGAACCGCGACCTGGCGCTCAGTCGATGCGCACGGCGGCCGCGCGGACTCGGCCGCCGGCCGGGACGTCTCGCGTGACCACGGCAAGCGGCCCGATCACGGCGCCGTCGCCGATCGACACATCGCCGAGGACCTGGGCGTACGGGCCCAGGAACACGTCGTCGCCCAGCACGGGGCTAGGCCCGCGGGTCTCGCCCACGCCGATCGTCACGCCCTGCCGCAGCCGGCAGCGCGCTCCGACGACCACGTCACGGCCGACGACGATGCCGGACTGGTGAAACACATGCAGCCCAGGACCGAATCTGGCCGTCGCCGGGATCTCGATGCCGAGCGTGACCCGCATGGTCAGATGCAGCCCTGCGTGCGCGACGCGCAGCCCCATGCCGACCGGCCCGCGGCGGGTGCGCGCGAACCGGCCAAACCGGTAGACGGCCACGGCCCATAGCGCCGGCTCGTGGTACCACCCGGCAAGGCCCGGGTGGTAGACCGCACGGTCAGCCGCCCAGAACCCCCGTTCGCTCGAGGTGATCTGCTCAACGGGCTCACGCGCCTGCGGCGCGGACTGGTCGGTCATCGAACTCCCACCGGGCCGGGAACGTGCTCGCGCTCTGGATCAGTCGCGCGCTCGATCGAATCGTCAGACGCAGCTGCGTCGCCGGACAGCGAATGGCGCAGGGCACTGGCGACCATCCCGAAGATGACGAACAGCAGCAGGTAGTGCGGGGTCGACGTATACACCGCCGAGGCAGAGGACTCGAGCACGGCGTCGGCCGACCAGGCAAGGCCGATGAGCCCCAAGAACCTCAGATGAGGGCTGGGTGCCAGACCGACCAGCCGCGATGAGGCACGGCCGATCCCGAAGAGGCCAGCCGCGAAACCGAGCACGCCGATCCACCCCGTCTCTCCGAGAATCGCGGGCCAGAACGTGTCGGTCCCGAAGCGGCCGGTCACCGGGGCCAGCCCGTAGTTGCGGTTGAGCCCGTACTCGTAGTAGATGGGGCTGTAGTAGTCGAACGCCGTGGCGGTGCCAAACCGCCCGAATCCCGCGCCAAACGGGAAGTTCACCAAACCGATGTCAAAGGACGTGCTGTAGAGCAGGGAACGCGCTGCCGTCGACGCGCCGCTGATGTACTCGTCGTAGACGTCGCTCCAGATCGTCAAGAAGAGATCTCCGGATGCCAACACGAGCACCGGAATGACGACCGCCAGCACCGTCATCGCTGCTCCGCGGGTGCGGCGCACCCGCAGCAGGACCACGCCGCAAGCCACGACGACGCCCATGATCGCCTTGCGCCGCAGCGACGCCAGCGCGAGGAGCGATGCCAGCCCGACGATCACGTAGGTCAGAGGCGTTCGCCGGACGGCCAAGTGGTAGGCGATCGCGGCGCTCGCGGTGAGCGCCATCGCCTGGCCGAAGGCCCCCGGGTGACCGAACGGGCCGATCGGGCTGGGGATTCCGCCGCGGCTGATGACCTTGTCGTTGATCGAAAACCACGTGTACCACTGGGGACCGAGCATCAGGTTCAGCAC
>JAEMRF010000546.1 GCA_016463515.1 Solirubrobacteraceae bacterium
AGGTGGCCGCTGTGCGCTCGCCACGCGGCCTGCAGGCCGGCGGGCGTGAGGCGCTGGCGGGCCAGGACCGCTTTGAGTGCCTCGACGCAGCGAGGGTCAAAGCCCTGGCCGGATTCGCGTTCGATGACTTCCAGGGCGCGGTCGGCTGGCCAGGCGACGCGGTAGGGGCGGTGCGAGGTGAGGGCGTCGAAGACGTCCGCGACGGCGAGGATCCGCGCCTCGACGTGGATCGACTCGGCGGGCGCGCCATTGGGGTAGCCGCCACCGTCCAGGCGCTCGTGGTGGGCCTCGACGAGGTGCAGCACGCGTTCGTTGAACTTGCCGACCTCGTGGAGCATCCGGGCGCCCTCGCCGGGGTGGCGCTTGATGACCTCGTACTCGGCGTCGGTGAGCTTGCCGGGCTTCTTGAGGATCTGGTCGGGCGTCTGGAGCTTGCCGATGTCGTGCAGCAGGCCACCGGCGGCGAGGTCGCGCAGGCTCGCGGCGTCCAGGCCGAGTTGCTCTCCCATCCGCACGGCGAGGGTGGCCACGCGGCGGGTGTGGCCTTCGGTCACGTCGTCCTTGCGGCCGAGCTGCAGCATGAGGTGGTGCACGCGGCCGTCGAGGAAGGCCTCCTCGTCGGCGACGATGTCGGACGCCCGCAGGTCGCCCACCAGCGGGCGCGACGAGGTGTGGCGGGCCAGGTCGCGCGTGGCGGGGATGCACATGGCGGCCAGTCCGATGAGCTCGAGGCTGTGGGCCGACCACCAGAGCAGGTCGTCGCGGTAGGCGTTGGCGATGCCCCAGGAGGCAAAGATCGCCGTGATGAGTCCGGCGGCGACCACCACGTCGGAGCCGCGCTCGGTGAGTACGGCGGTGCGGCCAGCGCGGCCCGCGAGCAAGAGGAGCAGGACGGCGCCGACGGCGAAGACCAGCAGCGCGGAGTAGCTGCCGGGCACCGGCACGGCGGGGATGCGATCGGCGGCGGTGAAGACCAGGGCGAAGGCCGCGACCATGAAGACGGTGACGGCCGGGATGCTCTGGGCCACCGTGTCGACGCGGCGGTGTTGGCGCAGCTTGGGCGTGACGGAGAGCAGGAGGACGAGTGCCCCGAGCGGGAGCGTTGCGACCTCGGTGATGCGCGCGAGACCCGGGCTATAGAGCTGCCCAGGAATCATGGCCGCCACCCGCGCCACCAGGACCACGGACATCACCGTGAAGGCCACGGTCATCAGCGCGGAGCGCGTGTCTGGGTCGCGCCGCGTCCGAATCGCGGAGTAGACCGTCGCCCCGACGACGATCAGCGCCGACAGTCCGACGAGCGCGGCGCGCTCCCACGGGCCAGAGTCGAGCGTTCCGGAGCTCCAGGCGATGAGGAGCGCCGGCGGTGCGGCGACGAGCGCGAGCAGCACCCGATAGGTGTGGACGTGGCGGCGCAGTGGCTGCACGACATGGCGCGATGCCATGCCCAGCAGCGGGATGGAGGCGGGACGGTCCACGCAGGGTGGATCGGCATGCGGCGCGGGCACTTCAGCCTGGTACGACGGGTGTCGTACCAGGGAAGCGCTTTGTTGAACGCCGCTTCAGTTTGTCGGCGGCGGGGCCGACGGGGCGGGCCCTACCCCTTTTCGATGAGTTCGATGCGGTAGTCGTCGGGGTCGCGCACGAAGCACAGCCGCGATCCGCCCTCACGTACCTGGTACGGCGGCTTCTCGGGCGTGATGCCGTCTTCTGCGAGTGCGGCAAGGGTGGCGTCGAGGTCGGCGACGCCCAAGGCGATGTGGCCGTAGCCGGTCCCGTTGTCGTATTCGCTGACGCCGTGGTTGTAGGTCAGCTCGAGCACCTTGGGCTGTTCGTCGGTGCCAAGGAAGACGTTGGTGGCGTCGCTGCCGATCGGCATCCGGCGCTGCTCGATCAGGCCGAGCTTGGCGTAGAACGCGACCGACCGGTCGATGTCGCCGATGCGATAGCAGGTGTGCAGGAACTGGAATCCGGCCATGCGGGGCAGGCTAGTGGCGTGC
>JAEMRF010000547.1 GCA_016463515.1 Solirubrobacteraceae bacterium
ACGAGGCGCTGGATCTCCGAGGTGCCCTCGAAGATCTCGTAGATGCGCGAGTCGCGGTGCATGCGCTCGACCGGGTACTCGCGGGTGTAGCCCACGCCGCCGAGGATCTGCATGGCTTCGCCGGTGGCCCAGGTGGCAACGGTGCCGGCCTTGAGCTTGGCCATCGAGCCTTCTGCGTTCTCGAACTTCGGGGTCTCGCCACGGAAGATGCCAGCACCCATCCAGGCGGCACGCCACACGAGGAGGCGAGCGGCGTCGATCTCCATCTTCATGTCGGCGAGCTTGAATGCGATCGCCTGGTTGTCGATGATCGGGCGGCCGAACTGCTCGCGGCCCTTGGCGTACTCGAGGGCGTAGTCGTAGGCAGCGCGAGCGATGCCGAGTGCCTGAGCGCCGACCGTCGGGCGGGAAGCCTCGAAGGTGGCCATCGAGGCGTTGCCCTTGGACTTGGTGCCTTCACGGGCGCGAGCGAGGCGCTCGTCGAGCTTGTCCTTGCCGCCGAGCAGGGCGGAGCCGGGGACGCGGCAGTCGTCGAGGTTCACGTCGGAGGTGTGCGAAGCGCGGAGGCCGTGCTTCTTGACCTTGGAGCCCTGGGTGATGCCGGCGGTCTCGTCCTTGGAGATCACGAAGGCAGCGTGGCCGCGGGCCTTGAGCGACGGGTCGACGGTCGCGATGACGACGTGGACGTCGGCGATGCCGCCGTTGGTTGCCCATGCCTTCTGGCCGTTGAGGACCCACTCGTCGGTCTTCTCGTCGTACTTGGCCGTGGTGCGGATGGCCGACACGTCGGAGCCGGAGCCCGGCTCGGAGGAGCAGAAGGCTGCGACCTTGACGTCGTCCTTGGTGCCGAAGCAGCGCGGGACCCACTCGCCGATCTGGTCGCCGGTGCCCTGGCCGAGGATGGCGGCCACGCCGAGGGTGGTGCCCATGATGGCCATGCCGATGCCGGCGTCGCCCCAGAAGAGCTCTTCCTGCACGACCGGGAGGGTCAGGCCCGTCGGGTCGGCCCACAGCTGTGCGAGGCCGTCGAGGGAGTAGAGGTCGATCTTGGCGGCCTCCTGGATGATCGGCCAGGGGGTCTCTTCGCGCTCATCCCACTCGTGCGCGGCGGGGCGCACGGTGTTGGCGGCGAAATCGTGGATCCACTCCTTGACGGCGAGCTGATCCTCGTTGAGGGCGAACCCGATTTGGGTCGTCTGCTCCTCGGTGGCTTCGGTGGTGCTCATGGTTCCTCAGAAAAGGGAGAACGGATGTGATTGAGAGGGAATCGCCGGACGGGTTGAGCGTCGGGATCTACGGGCAGTGTAACCGACGTTTACACCGAGCGTCTACCCAACGTTCGAAAAGAGGTTACGATGCTGTGATGGCGGTGGGCGCAAAACAATCCCAGAACCGACGAGAGCGTCGGGCAGAGATCATCGACGCGACCCGCGCCCTCCTCGACAAGCAGGGCGTGCAGGACGCGCCGATCGATCAGATCGCGCGTGAAGCGGGCATTAACAAGGCCCAGATCTACCGCTACTTCGAGAGCAAAGACGAGCTCCTGGCTCTGACGCTTGATCGGTACCTGGAAGAGCTCGATGCCGAGCTGGCCAAACACGCGACCGTCCCGGATCCCGTCGAACGGCTCGACGAGCTGATCGCGAGCCTCATCGACTTCACGGTCGACCACCCGGCGTTCCTGGACTGCACGTTCGCACTGCTGCGCCAGCCTGCTGGCGAGCTGACCGCGGCCATGAGCGAAGGCGCAATGTTCCGGCTGGGTCGCGCGCTCGGTCGCTGCGTCGACCACCTGGCCGCCGTTCTGCGCGACGGCGACGAAGCAGGCGTGTTCGTGGCCCGTGACCCAGAGACGCTTGCGAATCTCCTCTGCGCACAGGCCCTCGGCATCATGCAGCTCCTACGGGTGGGCGCCGGTGTGCGGATGACTGGCGGCGGATTCCCCGAAATCTTCCCGCTCGACAAGGGCCTCGTGCGCGAGGCGTGCCGCAACGGCGT
>JAEMRF010000548.1 GCA_016463515.1 Solirubrobacteraceae bacterium
GCGATGTCGGCGGACTGCGGGTCGATCGCGTTGAGGACGGCGGCCGAGTTGTGCGAGAAGCCCTCGCGGCCGTCGGTGTAGCCGATCTTCTCGATCGTGTCGCGAGCGATCTGCTGGACGTCGATCACGGCGTCGGTGCGGATCTCACCGGAGACGACGGCGAGGCCGGTGTTGACGAGCACCTCGCAGGCCACGCGGGCCTTCTTCGGGTTGCTGTCGCCAGCGAGGACTGCGTCGAGCACGCCGTCCGAGATCTGGTCGGCGACCTTGTCCGGGTGACCTTCGGTCACCGACTCGGACGTGAAGAGATACTCGTTGTCGGCGTACTGACTCATGAATTCCTTAGACGGGACTGCCGGTCCTCCGGCTGGTGACTGACGGCAAAGAGTACAGACGCGGCGCCGGCGGGCGAACCCCACGTCCCAAAAACACCTGGATAGGTGCCTGGGTTCACAGTGTTTTCCCCACGGCTGAACAGGCCCCGTCACACGACCGTCGTCTTCGGGACCTCAGCCACCGACCAAGCGCCGCGCTCCCACGTAGTGCTGCGCCCAGTAGCCGGCGGAGATGTCGTGCTCGACCACGCCACTGCTGCTGGTCGCCGAAAGCGCCGTGGTGCGGCTCACGACGATGCCCACGTGCGAGGCGCCGGGGCCAGCAGCGTCGAAGAAGACGAGGTCGCCTGGGCGGATGGCGCCCTTGGTGATGGCAAATCCGCGCCGGTACATCTCGAAGCTGCGGCGGGGCAGCTCGAGGCCTGCCTTGCGGAATGCCCATTGCACGAGACCGGAGCAGTCAAAGCCCGCGGTCGTCGTGCCGGCGTCGCGATAGGGCGTGCCGATCGCGGTGCGCGCGACGCGCAGCCCCTCGGCCGCAGTGGCGGATGCGGGCGTTGGAGCGCGCCTGGCGGCATCGCGGGCGGCCCAGAGCTGCGCCTCGAACCGGTCGGCCACTTTGAGGCCCATCCTGCGCAGCGTCTCCACGTTGGCCGATCCGGTCACGGCCAGGCCACGGCGGCGCTGGTAGCGGCGCGCCGCCGTCACGGTCTTGGATCCCCACACGCCGTCGGCCTTGGTCGGCAGACGGCGCTGCACCGTCTTGGTCTGCCGGACGGTGAGGAAGAGCTGCTGCCGGCGGAGTTCGCGAGCCACGTCACCAGGCGCTGCAGCTGCCGTGGCGGGCGCGGCCCCGATGGGTCCGGGGAGCGGCGCGGCGGCAGCGCAGACGAAGACACAGATGTGGGCAAGCAGGCGTCGGGTACGGCGCATAGGCGGTCGCGCTGGGCCTTGGACACGAGGCCGTCGCGGGGCGGCCACGCTAACAACCAGGGGTTGGCGGTCGCGAGAGATCGGCTGCATGCGCGACACGCCGCGGAGCGCTGCCCCTCTCCCCCGTTTGTTTGTTGTGCGTCAGCCGCCGAACGCGTCTGGGTTGCCTGGGCACTGCTCGGCCGGAAGGTCGGCCAGGCCGCAGATGAACGGGCGGGCGCTGCCGGCGCGATCGGCGATCGCGCTGTCCCAGCCGTCGTCGTCGTCTGACCTCGGCGGTGGCGGGGGAATCAGGAGATAGAGGATGAGTGGCGTCTTGGTCTCGGTGAGCTGGGCGCGCAGTGCGGTGCCGCGTCGCCGCTGACCGGTCTGGCGGCCGCTGAGCCCGCCGCGGCCGGAGATGCGAGGGGTTGCCTCGGTGATCCACACGGGCGACGGTGCGACCGACTCGGCAAAGCCAGCCTCGATCTCGCGGGTGCCGCTGGTGAGGTCGCGATAGGTGTGCAGCGACCAGACGGACGGCGTGAGGCCACCGGCGCCTTCGATGAAGGCGTCGCGTAGGGAGAACAGGGTGTCCAGGTTCTGGTCGCTGAAGTCCCCCGCGAGCGCCCGCTCAGCGCCGACGATTCCCACGATGGAGCTCCAGTACTTGCCGGCTCGGCGCGCTGCGACCCGCCGGCCGTAGGCGGGCTGCAGGGTGAACATCGGGTGGTCGGGCTCGTTCC
>JAEMRF010000136.1 GCA_016463515.1 Solirubrobacteraceae bacterium
GATGCTGGCGCCGCGGCAGGCGAGCGTCGGGCCGGTGTAGGCAGCTTCAGCTGCCTGGACGAACAGTCCGCTACCGGCGAGGGCGCCAAACGCCAGCCCGATCACGCGAGACTTCGAAACAATATTGTTCACGATTTTCCCTTTGTTGCCCGCCGGGGAGCGAGCCTGGTGACATCTCGACACCGCGAGAGTTGCGGTGACGGGGCGTAACGTAACTGCGCCACGTTAGGGGTCGTGTTACTTGTTGGAGCCTGGGGTGTAGAGAAGTTGTGACCGTGCAATTGCACTTTTTCCGGTTCTATGCATTGAAGCCTATTTTCCGGAGTTTTCCGCGGCTCCAAGACCCACGGATAACCGCGCGACCGACGGCTCTTGCCGGTCGCGCGGGACTCTTGTGCAGTGTCTGATTAGACCAGCGGTGAGTCTCGGTCGTCCCCGGCCGTGTCCGGCAGCGGGATCGACGCGAGATCGATGGTGTGAACGGGGGAGAGGAGCGCCTCGAGCCCGAGCCCGGAGAGTGTCTCCTGCTCGATGAGCGCCCGGGCGGTGCTGTCGACCACGGACCAGTGCGTGCGCAGCACCCACTCTGCGCGCTGCTCAGCCTCTTGAACGAAGCGTTCGGTCTCGTCGTCGATGACGTCGAGTGCCTTGGGTCCCGTGGAGCCCATGTCTTGCAGTGCTGCGCCGAGGAACACCTCACCGGCCGGCTCACCGATGGTGACGTGGCCGAGGCGACGGCTCATGCCGTAGCTCGTGACCATCTGCTTGGCGAGGTTGGTCGCGGCGTGAAGGTCGTCGCTCGCGCCCGTCGACTCCTGCCCGAACGCGATGATCTCGGCGGTGATACCCGCGAGGATGGTTGCGAGCTGCCGCTCCAGGTCGGTGCGCGACTGGATGACCGAGTCACGATCCGACAGCATGTGGGCCGCGGTGCCGAGCTGGCGCCCGCGGGCCACGATCGAAAGCTTCTGCACCGACGTGACCTGCCCGAGGGCGCGCGTCACGACGGCGTGGCCAGCCTCGTGCGTGGCGATCAGCCACTTCTCCTCGTCGGTGAGGATGTGCTTCTTGGCCGGGCCCGCGACCACGCGGTCGATGGCCTCTTCGAGTGTGGCCTGGTCGATCGTGTCGCGCAGTTCGCGAACGGTCAGCAGCGCCGCCTCGTTGACGAGGTTGGCGAGCTCCGCGCCGCTGAAGCCGGGGCACATGCGGGCGATCTCAGGCAGGTCAACGTCGTCGGCGAACTTCCGTCCGCGCGCGTGGAGGTTGAGGATCTCCAAGCGCCCGTGCACGTCGGGGACATCGATCACGACCTGCCGGTCGAAGCGGCCTGGGCGCAGCAGCGCCGGGTCGAGGATGTCGGGGCGGTTCGTCGCTCCCATCACGATGATGCCCGCGTCGCCGCCGAAGCCGTCCATCTCCACGAGCATCTGGTTGAGGGTCTGCTCGCGCTCGTCGTTGCCCTGGCCCACGCCGGCGCCGCGCTTACGGCCGGCGGCGTCGATCTCGTCGATGAAGATGATGGCCGGAGCCGATTTGCGAGCCTTGGCGAACAGGTCGCGCACGCGGGCCGCGCCCACGCCCACGAGCGATTCCACGAACTCTGCGCCTGAGGCGGTGAAGAAGGCCGCATCGGCCTCACCGGCGGTGGCTTTCGCCAGCAGCGTCTTGCCCGTACCAGGGGGGCCCACCAGGAGCACGCCCTTCGGAGCGGCGGCGCCGAACTTCAAGTACTTGTCTGGGTCGGCGAGGAAGTCGCGGATCTCCTTGAGTTCCGTGAGCGCCTCGCCAGCACCGGCGACCGAATCAAACGTGATCGGCGCCTTCTGGCCCTTCTTCTTCTTCTTGCCGCGGCCCGCGAAGTTCGAGAACGAGGCGATGCCGCCCGACTCCGAACTCTGGCTGAGGCGCGTGAAGTAGGCGAAGAGGAAGACGAGGATCAGGATCGGCAGCAGGAACTGGATGACGGTCGACCGCAGCGGCTTGCCGCTCTGGGGGTCGACCACGACCTCAGCGCCGCCGGCGCCCAGGGTCTTGATCAGCTCTTGGGTGCCCGAGTCCGAACTCGGGTAGTCGCTGTAGAGCTTGCGACCGTCGGTGGTGGTGATCTGCACGCGGTGGTCGCCGTCGAGCAGGGTTGCCGTCTCGACCTTCTTGTCCTCGGCCAGTGCAGCCACCGACGTCAGGCTGGTGGGAGCCCCGACCTTGTCGGCGTCGAGCGTGCCGAGCAGCGTGAAGAAGGTGTAGATCAGCGCGAAGGCGCCGAGGAGCAGTCCGGTGCTGATCGGGTCGCGGCGCAGGAACTTGCTCACGCCCGCCAGGAACGCGCCGATCTTCTCGAGCGCCTGACGTGGGACGGACTTGCGCTTCAGCGCCGAACTCAAGCGGGGGTTACTCATCGCGGGGACGATCCTCGGGCCGGCACCTCCACGCGTAAAAAGGTGGTGAAGGGCTCGTGGCCAGGTTGTGAAGCTCGCCCGTTTGCGCGCACCGGTGATGCAGAATCGGCGGTCGTGCTTCTCTCGGCAGACCTGTCCAACCGCGCTTCTCGGCGATGACCACGTTCGCTGCCCTGCGCCGCTCGGTGCGTCGAAATGCTGCGCCTGCGGCGCTCGTGCTGTCGATGGTTGCCCTCGTGAGTTCCTTCACGGGCGCGGCCGATGCCGCGCGCGAAGCGCTCACGCGCGTCGTGTCCAAACCGCGCCCGAACGCCGTGCTCAAGCTCGGCAAGAACGGCAAGTTCCCCGCCAAGGCGCTGCCCAAGGTGGCGGCGGCCAAGACCGCTGATCTGCTCGGGGAACTCTCCGCCGAGGACGTCAAGCTGCACTGCAACACCGAGAGCATCGACCTCGGTACCTGGTGCATGGCGTCGAGCGTGTTCTCTGTGCCGCCGGAAGACGCTGGCAAGAACAACTTCTTCTACGCCACGCAGAAGTGCACGGAGCTCGGCGGCTTCTTGCCGAGCGCTTCCCAGCTGATCGGCGCGGCCACCCGCGTCAAGCTGCAGTCGTACTACACCGACAGCCAGCTCACGGCCTCCACCGACATCGATCCCGCAGACGGCCTGACCGATCGCCGCGAGATGTCGTCGACGCTGATCACCACGCAGGGCGGTCCGTCAGCGGCGGGTCTGCTCGGCGTGAGTGAAGGCTCGCGTGGAAACCCGCGCACGGGCGAGCCGAACCCGGTCGTCGTCCCTGCGGTGCCCGCCCCGGACACCCTCCAGTACGTCACCGTGGTCGACAACGGCGAGCGGGGCGGCTTTGCCGGTAGCAAGCCGGTTGGCCAGTCCGAGAGCTTCCGCTGCGGCTTCTACAAGCAGCAGGGCGAGCCCGAGCTCGAAGAGAAGTAGCGGGCGGGCGCGGGCACTCGTGGCCCGCTCTTCCCCTCGCGCTTGTCACAAGCCGCGACCTCGCCAGCACGACCTCATCGCTGGCGGCGTCGCGGTTCGTTGCATTTCATCCCTGCGCGAGCAGGATGCCCTCGATCTGGATGGCCACGGCCTCGCAGGCGTCGATGGCGTCCTCAAGGGCGTCATAGAGATCCTTCCACCGGATCACGACCATCGGGTCGATGCCGCCGGCAAACAGCGCGGCCAGGCCGGCGCGACTCACGCGGTCACCCTCGTTCTCCAGTCGGTGAATCTCGGTGAGGTGCGGGCCGAGCTCTTGGCCGCCGGTGAATCCGTCGAGTGCACGCGCGACGCGGTCGCCGGCGGCGGCGAGAATGTCGCCGAGTTCTACGGCCTGCTCCATGGTGGCCTCGACGGCGAAGAGCACCATGAGCGCCGCCGTCTGCTCCACGTGGTCGACGATGTCGTCGATGGAGGTCGCAAGGCGGAGCCCGTCTGAGAGGTCGATCGGTGATCGCGACGGGCCGAGCTCGCGCAGGCGATGGATGAAGTCATGGGTGATGCGGTCACCCTCGGCCTCATGCTGCTCGATGTCGGAGGCGAGTCGCTCACTGTGCTCAGGAAATTCGGTCATGAGCTCGCGCAGGAGCGCGGTTGCGAGGCGCGTATTTGAGCCCGCACCGCGGAGGAGATCGTCGAGGACGGGGTCGCGAGGCGGTGTGGAGCGGTTGAACACGCGCCGACCTTAGCGAGCGCCAAGGGCGAGAACGCCCGGCTACGCGGGAGTGTGCGCTGTTGGTGCTAGGCCTTCACAACTCGGTAACACCAGAGGTATGGGGCTCCGTCACCTTCCTTTCCGTCGGGACGCTCTCCGTTCCGCCACCCACCCGTTCCCTGCTCCAGGAGTTTTCTCTTGACCCCCAACCGACTGATTGCGGCCCTCGCCGTGACCGGCTCGCTCGCCTTCGGCCTCGCCGCGTGCGGCGACGACGAGAAGGATTCCGCCGGCTCCGGCACCGAGTCCACGCTCTCGGGCACCATCTCCATCGACGGCTCCTCGACGGTCGGCCCCTTCATGCAGGCTGCTGCGGAAGAGTTCAACAAGGAGAACCCCGACGTCAACATCACGGTCGGCCAGTCCGGCACCGGTGGCGGCTTCGAGAAGTTCTGCAAGGGCGAGACCGACATCTCGACCGCTTCGCGTCCGATCAAGGACGAGGAGACCGAGGCCTGCAAGACCGGCGGCATCACCACGAGCGAGCTCGTCGTGGCCAACGACGGCATCGCCATCGTCGGTAACCCGTCGCTTGCCGCGCAGTGCATGACCGTCGACCAGCTCTCCAAGCTCTGGAAGGACGACTCTGTCGCCGACCTCAAGGAGCTCGGCGTTGACGGCCTTTCGGGCCCCGTCTCGCTGTACGGCCCGGGCACCGACTCCGGCACGTTCGACTTCTTCACCGACGTGATCAACGGTGAAGAGGGCGTCTCGCGCAAGAAGTACCAGGCCTCCGAGGACGACAACATCCTCGTCCAGGGCGTCAGCTCCGACAAGACCGGCATCGGCTACTTCGGCTTCTCGTACTACGAGCAGAACGCCGACAAGCTCAAGCTGATCGAAGTCGACGGCGGCAAGGGCTGCGTTGCCCCGAGCAAGGAGACCATCCAGGACGGCACCTACACGCCGCTGTCCCGCGAGCTCTTCATCTACCCGTCGGCTGCTGCCGTCAAGCGCCCCGAGATCAAGGCGTTCCTCGAGTTCATCAACGAGAAGTCGGCCACCATCGCTGAGGCCTCGCTCTTCGTGCCGCTCACCGACGAGCAGCTGACCACCGCCAAGACGGAGCTCGAGAAGATCGAGTCCGGCGTCTAGCCAGCAGGAGCACCCGGACGTGCCGTCAATCACCACACCTGGCGGCTCGTCCGCGGGCGCCCCGAAATCCGGCAGCAAGCTGGTTTCGGGGCGCTCCCGCCGCGGTGAGCGCCTGATCCAGTGGATCCTTGCCGCCGCAGCGCTCGTCAGCGTCGCCACGACGCTGGCCATCGTCGTCTCGCTCCTTGCCGAGACGGTGCTCTTCCTTCGGGAGGTGCCCCTCACCGACTTCCTCTTCGGAACGGAGTGGGCGCCAACCTTCGCCGAACCGACGTTCGGCGTGCTCCCGCTCGTCGCGGGCACGCTGCTCACGACCTTCCTGGCGATTTTGGTCGCCGTGCCGCTGGGTCTTGCCGCTGCGGTCTACCTCAGCGAGTACGCAACACCGAAGGTCCGCAAGACCCTCAAGCCGATTCTGGAACTCCTGGCGGGCATCCCGACCGTCGTCTTCGGCTACTTCGCACTGACGTTCGTAACGCCCCTCATTCTCCAAGACATTCTTGGCTTGGATGTCCAAGGCTTCAATGCACTTTCGGCGGGCTTGATCATGGGCTTCATGGTCCTTCCGACCATCGCATCGCTCGCCGAAGACGCCATGAGCGCCGTCCCGCACTCGCTGCGTGAGGGCGCCTACGGGCTTGGCAGCAACCGCATGCAGGTCGCTACGCGCGTGGTCTTCCCAGCGGCGCTCTCAGGCATCGTCGCCGGTGTCGTGCTCGGTGTCTCGCGAGCGGTCGGTGAGACGATGATCGTGCTGGTCGCTGCCGGCTCGATCGCCAACCTCACCGGCGATCCGCGAGATCCCGTCCAGACGATGACGGCGTTCATCGCGTCGATCGCCAAGGGCGATGCTGCCGTGGGCTCGATCACCTACCAGACGCTCTTCGCCGTCGGCATGCTGCTGTTCCTCTCCACGCTGATCATGAACATGATCTCGATCCGCTTCGTGCGCAAGTTCCGGCAGGCCTACTAAATGACCACCGCCTCACAACCTGTTCCGGCGACCAAGCCATCGCTTCGTAGCGACGGTGAGCCGCTGGGCCCGCGGGTATTCCGCGGGATCCTTCAAGCGTCGATCGCACTCAGCATCCTGGTCCTTGCGACCCTGCTGATCGACGTCGTCCTCGATGGCGGCTCAAAGCTGTCGATGGACTTCCTGTCCTCGCCCGCCTCGTCCAGCCCGGCCAACGCGGGTATCGAGCCGGCCATCCTCGGCACGCTGTGGCTGATCGGCGTGGCAACCGTGTTCATCGTGCCGCTCGGGGTCGCATCCGCGATCTACCTCGAGGAGTACGCAGACCCCGACAAGTGGTACAACCGCCTGATCGAGGTCAACATCCAGAACCTCGCCGCGGTGCCCTCCATTGTCTACGGCATCCTCGGACTGGCCTTCCTGGTCCGTGGTCCGATCGAACTGGGCGCAACGATCCTGGCCGGCGGGCTCACCCTCGGTCTTCTCGTGCTGCCGGTCGTGATCATCGCCGCCCGCGAGGCCATCCGGTCCGTTCCGCAGGCCATCCGTCAAGGGGCGCTCGCGCTGGGTGCCACGAAGTGGCAGACCATCGCTCGGCAGGTCCTCCCGGCTTCGATCCCGGGCATCGCTACGGGCGTGATCCTTGCGCTCTCGCGTGCCATCGGTGAGACGGCTCCACTGATCGTGGTCGGAGCCGCGGTGTTCGTGACGAGCAACCCCTCGGGTCTCGACGACAAGTTCACCGCGCTGCCGATTCAGATCTTCGAGTGGATCAGTCGCCCACAAGAAGAGTTCCAATTGCTCGCCGCGGCAGGCATCATTGTGCTTCTCGTGATCCTCATCGCCATGAACTCCGTGGCGATCTTCCTCCGCAACCGCTACCAGCAGAAGTGGTAGGCACCACAATGGACTCCACACGCACGCTGAACTCCTCACCGACCTCGTCGGTTGACCCACGCCCCCACACCATGACCCAGTCGACCGATCACGAGCCTGCGGCAAGCCTCCACCCTGAGGCGATGCCCGGTGCGCGGCCCATCAATCCCGATGCGCCGGTCACCTTCGACCTTGAGAAGGTAAGCGTCCACTACGGGCCCAAGCTCGCCGTCGACGGCGTCGACATGAAGATCCGCCGCAACGAGATCACGGCCTTCATCGGTCCGTCCGGTTGTGGCAAGTCCACGCTGCTGCGCTGCCTGAACCGCATGAACGACCTGGTGCCCGGCGCCAAGGTCGGCGGAACGATTCGGTTCGACGGCGAGGATCTGTACGGCTCGAAGGTCGATGTGGTCCAGGTCCGCACCCTGGTCGGCATGGTTTTCCAGAAGCCGAACCCGTTCCCGAAGTCGATCTACGACAACATCGCCTTTGGTCCCCGCGTGCTCGGCATGAAGGGCGACATGGACGAGATCGTCGAGCGCGCGCTCACTCGCGCCTCGCTGTGGGATGAGGCGAAGGATCGTCTGAAGTCCAACGCCTACGGCATGTCCGGTGGGCAGCAGCAGCGCCTGTGCATCGCACGCGCGATGGCCGTCGACCCCGAGGTCATCCTGATGGACGAGCCCTGCTCGGCCCTCGACCCGATCTCGACCGGCCGCATCGAAGAGCTCATGCTCGAGCTCCGCGAGAACTACAC
>JAEMRF010000549.1 GCA_016463515.1 Solirubrobacteraceae bacterium
GCAAGCCCCAGGGCGTCGTGGCTGGCGTAGGTGTCGAAGTTCATGAGCAAGGCCTTCCGTCGACGCCCGCGGCCAGCCAGATCGCCGGAGCAGGAGCGGTACGCAACCGTACCACTCCGCCGTGGAGGTGGGTGAAACGCCCGCTTGGTGGCGGGCAGCCATCGCCTTGCGCGGTGATGCATCACGCCGTTGGTCGCTGGCCGCACGCCACCCTTGCGCCGAGGTTCCGGGAGGTCCCCGATGCCACCCTGGAGCCGCGAACGCAGGATGGTGGCCATGAGCGATCCCGCCGTCCCCGAAGCCAGCCAGGAGTACCACCTCACGCCGCACGAGCACGTGACGATCTTGCGTCACACGCCCGAGCTCCTGGAGGCAGAGGTCCGCTACGAGCCGGGCAGCACGGCGCCCGTCGCGCACCGCCACCCGCAGCAGTTCGAGCGCTTCCTGGTGCTCGAGGGACGGGTGCGGATGACGATCGCCGGCACCGAGCGCGTGCTGCGCCCCGGCGATACCGCGACGATCGCCAAGGGCCGCACGCATGCCATGACCGCCGACGGCGACAGCGCCGCGCGCATGATCTGGCAGACCTCGCCGGCCCTTGAAACCAAAGCGTGGTGGGCGGGCCTGGACGCGCTCGTGACCGCCTACGGCGGCGAGCCGCCGCTCCCTGCGACGGCCCGCCTGCTGCGCCGGCACCACCGCGAGTTCGCGCTGGCCCTCCCCGGTCCGCTCGCGCGACTCGCGGTGGAGCTGCTGGCACGGCTGCCCGCGCGGGCACCGCAACGCGACGCAGGCGCTCCCGCGGCGACGGCGTCGCCCACCACCTGATCGCGCCGTCCCTTCCCTTTCCACGACCTGACTCAGCGGACCGCTCCGCCACCTGATCTTCGGCCCGGCGCTCTCACGCGGGCCGTCCTGCTCACGCCCACCACACCCACCTCACCATGCTCCGATCCACGTTCTCCACCGCCAACGCCAACGCCTGGCGTAGCGCCGCCGCCGTCCTCCTGATCGGCGCCGCAGCCCCGGCCACGGCCGCCGCGGACTCGCTCGTGTTCGTGAAGGACCACAACGTGTTCCTCGCCGCTCCCGACGGCTCCAAGCTCACGGCGGTCACCACCGACGGCACCGCCGACTCGCCCTACCGCTCGCCCTCGCAGTCCGACGACGGCACGATCGCCGCGAGCAAGGACCGGCTCATCCTGCGCCTGCGACAGAACGGCGAGGTGATCAACACGATCGACCCGCCCGAGCTGCGCACGTCGGCGTCGACGCCGATCGACGGCGTGCCGGTGGCCGTCGCAATCAGCCCCGATGGCACGAAGATCGCCTACCAGTACGCGACCTACAACTGCCCGATCGGCGTGAGCTGCATGGGCCGCTCGGCCACGGGCGTCACCTGGGCCGACCGCCCCACGCCCGCCACGGCGTTTGCCACCACGTACTTCAACCACCCTCGCTGGGTGGGCAACAACCGGCTCGTGGTGGGCGGCGGCTACCTCAGCCACGCAAACCTGGTCGACGTGAACGCCGTGGGCGTCGCGCCGACCCATTGGTTCGACGATCAGGACTACTTCAGCCCCAGCTCCGACCTGGGCCAGACGAGCGTCTCCCGTGACGGCTCGCGCGTGGCTTCGATCCACGGCTACGACGGAGGCACCGAGAGCAACAAGCGCCTGGTGTGGTTCAAGTCGACCGCCGACCCGCGCACCGCGCCGCTGCCGCCGAGCAATCCCGAGGCGCTCTGCGTGACGAGCGTGGTGCCCGGCCTGGAGGACCCGGTCTGGTCGCCCAGCGGCGATGGCCTGGCCTTCGTGATCCCCGAGGGCATCCAGGTGGCCACGTCGGTCCCGCGCGATGAGGACAGTTGCGCAGCCTTCTCCTCGACGCTGGTGTTTCCCGGCGCCAGCGAGCCGGATTGGGGCCCGGCCGACGTGAACCCCCAGCCGCGCACGCAGCCCACGCCCGGCGGCGGCACTGGCAC
>JAEMRF010000137.1:0-2256 GCA_016463515.1 Solirubrobacteraceae bacterium
TG
Source organism: Solirubrobacteraceae bacterium (assembly GCA_016463515.1). GTDB lineage: Bacteria > Actinomycetota > Thermoleophilia > Solirubrobacterales > Solirubrobacteraceae > JAGIBJ01. The sequence continues at coordinate 3 of JAEMRF010000137.1, forward strand.
GGACTCTCGTGCCCGCTTGCGCGCACAGCTACAGGAACGTGGCGAGGAGATCGCCAAGATCGAGGAAGCGCTCGCTCGCGCGCGTGGAGGCAGCGCCGAGCTGCTGCTCGTCGAAGCCGCTGCGGGCAGCGGCAAGAGCGAGCTGGTGGCGGCAGCGCACGCAGCTGCCACCACGCATGACGTTCACATCCTGCGCGCGAGGGGCGGCGAACTGGAGCGCGACTACGCGTTTGGGGCCGTGCGGCAGCTGTTCGGGCCGGTCATTGACCGAGCCGCTCCCGAGCAGCGTGCTCGGAGGCTGGCGGGCGTAGCCGCTCCGGCAGCACGGATCTTCGACGATCTCGGCGGGGAGGCATCGGCAGAATCGCTGCAGGCCGGATTTGCCGTCGCCAGTGGTCTCCACGGACTCGTCACGAATCTCGCCGGCGAACATCCCCTGCTGCTCACCGTCGACGACGCCCATTGGGTTGATCCCGCATCGGTGCGGTGGCTGGACTTCCTCGCGCGGCGCCTGGAAGGCCTACCCGTGGTCGTGCTGGTGGCCTTCCGCCCAAACGAACCGGGTGCGGATGCCGCGGGACTCGATCAGCTGCGCGCCCATCCAGGCGCAGTCCGGCTGCACCCGGCGCCACTGTCGGAGGATGGCGTGGCGGCGGTCCTCTCGGGGCAGGGCAGCGATGCCCACGACCGCGACCAGATCGCCGCCTATCACCGGGCCAGCGGCGGCAATCCGCTGTATCTCCAGGAGCTCTTGCGCCTCGGTCCGCTCACCACCGACGAGCTCACCAGGGCCGCCGTGCCGGAGCTTGGTGATCGCGTGGTGCGGCGTATCGCCAAGGCCTCGCCCGACGCCCCGAAACTCGCGGCAGCCATGGCCGTCCTGGGTGACGGCGCGGCCCTTCGCCACGCGGCCGAGCTCAGCGGCCTGGACGCCGCCCCCGCCGCCGCGCTGGCCAGGCAACTGGGCCAAATCGACATCCTGGCCACGCAAGACCCCGTCACGTTCGTGCACCCGCTGGTGCGGGCGTCGGTCGAGGAGAACCTCGACACCGCCGTGCGTGCCGACCTGCACCGCAGAGCCGCCACGCTGCTGCACGAGGCAGGCGCGTCGATCGAAGCCGTGGCCGCCCACCTGGCGCTACTGGCGCCCTCGGGCTCAGACGAGGTCGCAACGCTGCTGCTCGCGGCCGGCCGCGACGCGGTGAGCCGCGCTGCGCCGGCTGCAGCCGTGGCACGGTTCCAGCGCGCGCTCGATGAACGGGCGTCCTTGCCGCCGCGCGCCGACCTCCTCTTTGAACTCGGGCAGGCCCAGATGGCCATGCGAGACCCAGCAGCAGTTGGATCACTCCAAGAGGCCTGCCAGCACTCGACCACACCGGCGACCATGGTGGGTGCGGCGGTCACGCTCGGCGAGCTGCTCAGCCACGCCGGGCGCTGGCGCGAAGCCGTCGACGTGGTGCTTGCGACCAGAGCAAAGGTCAATCCTGCCGACGAAGACCTGCTGGCTGAGCTGGAGGCCTTCCGCGCCGTCTTCACCAGCCACGACAGCAAACTCGTCGGTGATTTCGACCGCGATCTGCCCGAGTTCGAGCGCATCGCAGGTGGCGCGAGCTGGCCGGCCCGAGCCCTCGCCGGACTGCTGGCGGCGATCGCGTCGGCACGCGGCGCCGACACACGGGCCGTCACGCGACTGCTCGACCATGCGGTGGCGGGCGGCCACGTGCTCACGCGAGCCGCTGGAGCATGGGCGAGCGCCCAGATCGTCGGCACGATGATCGAACGCGAGGACTACACACGGGCTGCGGCGTTTGCCGAGGAGGTCGAGCACACCGGGCGCCGCACCGGCGTCATGCTCGCCGTGGTCACGGGGAGCGGGTTCAACGCCCTGGCCGACCTGCGCCGCGGCCGGGTTGCCGACGCCGAGCGACGGCTCCTGGACGTGATGGCGCTGAGCTCCGAGGCCGAAATGCCCATGTGGCAGATCACGCTGGCCACCTTCGCTGCTGAGGCCGTGCTCGAGCGCCCGGCGCTCGCCCCGTTGATCGCCCTCGCCGACTCGATCCAGATCGAAGATGGCTTTGCGGCGTCGGCCTCAGGGGCCATGCTCCTGGAAGCCCGCGGGGTCTTTGCGCTCTCACGGGGGGACCGGCTGCGCGCGGCGTCTGAGCTGCGGTCAGCTGGCGCCGCCTACACGCCACTGGGCTGGGGACCGCCGCGCACGTTCTGGCGCTCGTACCTCGCGATCGCTCTCGCC
>JAEMRF010000137.1:2356-7809 GCA_016463515.1 Solirubrobacteraceae bacterium
GGGTACGGGCAGACTGGCCGGTGATGCGCTCCTCGTCGCCCGCAAGGTCCCACCACGGCGCTCCGCGGCCCACGCTGCGCTGGCTCTTGGCGGTTGCCGCTGGGCTGGGGCTCGTGGCGCCGGGTGCTTTGGCGGCACCGACCACGAACATCACGACCTACGCTGGCACCAGCACCTCCGGAGCCGGCGGCGACAACGGACCGGCGAGTTCCGCCCAGCTCTCGGCGCCCATGCAGCTCGCCGCGGCGCCCGGCGGCGGCTACTACTTCGCCGATCAGGGCAACCAGAAGATCCGGCGCATCGCTCCGAACGGCACGATCACCACGATCGCCGGCAGCGGCGTGCAGGGCTTCGCTGGCGACGGTGGCCTCGCAACTGCGGCGCAGTTCAGTGCTCCCTCGGGCGTCGGCGTGCTGAGCGACGGTTCGATCCTCGTCGCAGACTCCAACAACAACCGCATCCGCAAGTTCACGATCGGCGGGAACATCACCACCGTCGCTGGCACCGGCGCCTTCACGTTCAGCGGAGATGGCGGGCCCGCGACCGCGGCGACGATGCGCTTCCCCTACCAAATCGCGGTCTTCCCAGACGATTCCTACGCCTTTGCCGACGTCGACAACCAGCGGATCCGGAAGGTGTCGGCCGCAGGAGTCATCAGCACCGTTGCGGGCAACGGCAGCGCGACGTTCGCAGGCGACGGCGGCCCGGCCACGTCGGCGTCGCTCTTCAAGCCATCCGGCGTTGCGCGGACCGCCGACGGCGGCCTGCTGATCTCCGACACCTTCAACAACCGCATCCGCCGCGTGACGCCCGCAGGCGTGATCTCAACGGTCGCCGGCACGGGAACCGCCGGCGGCTCTGGCGACGGTGGCCTGGCCACGAGCGCGCAGCTCAACCAGCCGATCGGTGTGACGCCGCTGCCCAGCGGCGCGTTCTACATCGCCGACCAGCTCAGCCACAAAGTGCGGTACGTCTCCGGTGGGGTGATCACCGCCTTCGCAGGCACGGGCACTGCGGGTTCGACCGGCGACGGAGGGCCAGCAGCTGCTGCGCGCCTGAACCGGCCGTTCTCGGTCCTCGTGCAGCCCGACGGCGACGTCCTCATCGCCGACACGCTCAACCACAAACTGCGCGTCGTCGACATGACGGACTCCACGCCGCCACCGCCGCCGACGCCCGTCGCGCCGCAGATCGTCGGCGGGCCGCAGCTCACTGGTAAACCAGTCCCCGGGCAGACGCTCACCTGTACCTCTGGCACCTACTCGGGCACGCCGACGCCGACCAAGAGCATCGTGTGGGAACTCGCGCCGCGAGCCGTCACGTCGCCATCGGATCCGTCCTGGCAGGTACGCGTCGGGCAGACCGGGAGCACCTACCTGGTGCGCGACGTCGAGGAGGGCTTCCGCGTGCGCTGCCGCGAATCCGCCGTGAACACCGAAGGCACGGTGACGGCGCCCTCGTCGTCGCTGCGCGTCGACTTCGGGATTCCGGCGCCTACACCCGGCTCGGGCCCGGTGGTCGGGGCAGTCGCGGTCGTTGGTCGCGAAGCGACCTGCGGTGTGGGCGAATGGGACAACGCCGGCGAGTTCAAGGTCGATTGGACCATCGATGGCAGCGTGGTGGGAGACGGCGAGCGCTACACGCCGAAGTCGAGCGACCGCGGCCGGGAGCTGCGTTGCCGCGTAGCGGGCAGCAACGACGTCGGCTCGTCCGAGACGGTTTCGTCGGGCCCGATCCGCGTGATCGCCACGGTGCCGCGGCTGATGATCCTGCCGCGGCTCACCATCCGGTCCTACGGACTCAAGCCCACCGACCGCACCGCCGAGTGCTACACCGGCGCCTGGCTCGACAACTTCGAGCAGTACAGCGTGCAGTGGTTCCGCGAAAGCACTCCGATCCCCGGAGAGACGGGACTGACCTACCAGGTGGGCGTGGATGATCTGGGCGGCACGATCACCTGCGAGGTGATCTCGACGAACCCGCTCGGGGCAAGCACCCCGCACAAGGCCAACGCCCGGCTGATCCCCCTGCCAGACACCGGCGCCGAGGGCCGCCTGTTCACGGCGATCAACGGCCTGAACTCGCTGTCGTCAACCAGCATGCTGGCGGTCTCGGCCGAGCAGATGAGCGCGATGAACGGCGTCATCGACCAGCGCTATGCCGAGGTGCTCGCCGCATCGCGGGCGGCATGTCAGAAGGTGGCCCCCACCGCCGTGACCTTCCAGGCGAGCTACGGCACCACCCTGGATGAGAAGGGCACCTGCTACCTGCTGAACGGCGGGTTCACGATCAAGACGACCTCCGACGGCGTGTTCTGGATGCCTCAGCAGTGCGCACCGATCCTGCCGACCTCCGTGCCGATCACGCCCCAGATTCTGGGCGTGAACTGGTTCCGCGGGCAGTTCAACTACACCCCGCCCCGCGACATCAACGGGTTCCCGCTCTGCCCGAAGCTCAAGATCGACATCCCGCGGTTTGACCCGGCGCGGTCGCGCGAGATCGACCCAGGCGTGGCAGACGCCGTCGCAGCCGCAGCCCCGGTCAAGATCCTGTGGGACCTCAACGGCGACGGCCGGGCCGAAGCCACCTGCGGCCCTGAGTCACCGATCCTGCGGACCATCCCGGAGGAGGGCAAGTACCCCAAGCTCCGTGCGATTCTCGTCAACGCCGACAGCGAGTCGACCGGCGTGTACGGCCTCGCGGCAGCCAACTTCGACTTCTCGTTCGGAACGAACAAGACCGGCTCCGTCCGCGATGCACAGACCTTCGCGTGCCGCACGCAGATGGATCCACCGCCAGATCCGACGCTGCCGTGCGTCACGTCGGCGGTCGTCGGGCGCGTGAAGATCGAGGGCAACCTCTGCCCGGTGCAGAGCCGCCTGATCCCGCCGGATGAGCTGAAGAACCTCGACCCGGACGTGCAGCAGGTGCTGCGCGACAAGGCACTCGTCGGTGGCGGCAACCTGGCGAGCTTCACGCCTGAGGCCCGCAAGCAGATCTGGGACACCTACGCGGGCGTCCCGGGCGAGCGGCCATTTGATCGCCTCGCCAACGCGCCGACGGCCAACCAGCGCGTGACCGGCCTCTTCCGCGATGCGGTCGTGAAGATGAGCGACCCGGTCGACCTCACGACCGGCCTGCTGAAGCGCTCACCGGGCCTCTTTACCGTCGACGACGTCCCTGAGGGCCGGCGGATCAAGCCGGGCTTCATCGTCGACAACCGCAACCTGATCTTCCGGCCGCAAGCCTCGGCGTTTGCCACCGACCAGATCTATCTGGCCCGCGGCGAGGTGGCCGTCAACGGGGTGAAACTCGACCCGGGCCAGACCGGTGCCTCCGTGCTCATGCCGACCGAGGTCAAGGAGGCGATCACGACCGTCAAGGACATGACGATCTCCTCCAGCAAGGCGCAGCTCGCGATGGCCAGCGCTGAGGGCAAGAGGCTGCTGCTTGGCGAAGCCGAGAAGTTCAAGGCCGAGATCAAGGAGTCGGTCCAGGCGCCGGTGCAAGAGTTCGCGAACAAGAACCTCCAGAAGCTCGCAAGCGAGCTCGACATCGGTCCGTTCAAGCTCTCCAAGGCTGCCGACCTCAAGGTCAAGCTCGAAAAGGACGGCACCGCCTCGATCACCGCCAGCGCGTCGCTGCCGATCTTCACGAATCTCGAGGGCAAGTCGCTGACCGCAAAGGTCGACATCAGCGCCGACCAGAGCGGCAAGCTCACCCTCAAGACGATCAACATCAAGGCGCCGTCGGCGCTCTTGGGACCCGTCGAACTCAAGAACCTGAACATCACCTATGACGGCGGCCTCTCGGTCACCGGGCAGATCATCTTCGGACCGAGCGGCTCGGGGATCGACATCACGAAGTTCCGGCTCGCCAACGGTGGCCAGTTCGAAGCACTCGGACTCAAGTACCTCGCCGGCGCCGGCCAGGGCATCCCGATCGGACCGGGCGTGTTCCTGACGCAGATCGGCGGTGAGTTCGACCTGCCGGGCCTGGACTTCAAGGAAGGCCGGATCAAGGCCTACGCCGCGGTGAGCGCCGGGCAGAGCGTCGGGCGCGGGTGCCCGGCCGCAGGCCTGGAAGGCACCGTTGACCTGAACTGGAACCGCGACAAGTTCGCGATCGACGCGCGCGCCGAACCCAAGATCGTGTGCGTCAGCTTCGGCAAGGTGGACTTCCACGCCGACACCAACGGCTACTTCAGCGTGTTCGGCAATGGTGGGATCAGCCTGGGGCCGATCTCCGTCACCGCCGTACTCGAGGGCCAGTTCCAGCTGGCCAAGCAGTTCGAGGATTCGCGCTTTCAGGTCTTCATGCAGGGCGACGGCAAGATCGCTGGTCTGCTGGAGGGTCAGGTCAAGGCCATGGTGTCGAACAAGGGCATCGCGGGCTGCGGCTCGATCACGATCGTGAAGGTGCCGTTCATCGACGAGCTCTTCGGCGAGACGATCAAGGTCACCGTGGCCGGCGGCGCTGGGATCCGGTTCGTGGGCGGTGTCCCGCCGATTACCCCCGGGCAGCTCCTGGCCGGTCTGCGGATTTTCGCCGGATGCGACCTTGGCGACTTCAAGGTGTTTGCCGGATCCCGGTCGGTCGCGGGCGAGCGCGCGCAAGCAGCCCGGATCGTGCCTATGCCCGCCGGGAAGAAGACGGTCGCCTTGTCGGTCGTCGGCTCTGGCGGCGTGCCGAAGTTCACGATCAAGACCCCCGACGGCCGCGTGCTGGACTACACGAATGTGCCCGAGCAGCTCACGGCGATGCCGACCGGTTCGGTGGCGATGAGCATGCCCGCCGAAGGCAGGACCGTGGTGATGTTTGCCGAGCCCGAGAAGGGCAACTACACGATCGAAACGGCCGCAGGCTCGCCCGGCATCGCCGATGTGCAGATGGCTGAAGGCATCGACAGCCCGTCGGTCAAGGCGAAGGTCGAAGGCAAGGGCTCCCAGCGGACGCTGCGGTACGACGTCAAACGCATCCCTGGCCAGAGCGTGCGACTGGTCGAGGTGGCCGACGGCGCGACCCGCGAGATCAAGACGGTGAATGGTGGTGGCAAGGGCAGCAAGCCGTTCACGGTGACGGAGGCAAACAAGCCCGGCGGTCGCAAGATCGTGGCCGAGATCTCCCAGAACAGCATGCCGCGCGACCAGCTCGAGGTCGCGACGTTCAGCGCTCCCAACCCGAAGCTCGCCAAGGCGCGGGGGCTGCGCGTCCAGCGGTCCAAGACCAAGGCGACCATCTCCTGGAAGAAGGTCAAGGGGGCGCAGAGCTACCTCGTGACCGTCATCCGTGAAGACGGCCGCCGCGAGACCTACCGCCCGGATCCGGGCAAGGCCTCGATCCAGCTCACGGATCTGGCCGACCGCCGCGAGCGCCTCACCGTGCGCTTGGTCGCCGTCAGTTTGGCCGGCAAGAAGGGGCCGGCCGTCACGCTGCGGTCACGTCCGAAGTGA
>JAEMRF010000138.1:0-3757 GCA_016463515.1 Solirubrobacteraceae bacterium
GACCCGCGGTTTGCGAGCTGGGCGAGGCGGTGGGTCGACCGTGTGAGCGCCGAAGAACGCGACCACCTTCGGATCCTCCTAGAACGCCTCCCGGCCGATCCGCACGCAGGGTCAGAGCTTCGCGACCGCGCCAAGCGGCTGCGCAGCAGCTCACCCAGCACAAGACTCCTCACGCCATGAGCGACAGCGCCGGCCACCAAGCCACTCGGATACCAAGAGTCTGCGGTCCCGAATCGGCGGAGTTGACCGGGGCCAGCGCCTGCAGTCCTATAGAGGCATGCACCGACTCCTGCGCTCCCCCACCACGACCCGGAGTCTGCTCATTGCCGGCGTCGCCATCGCGGCCATCACCCTGGTGCCAAGCGCGGGTGCCGCCACCACGTTCAGCCGCAGCGGCAACGTCATCACGCTCACGGGCGACGATGCTGCCGACCACGTCAGCAGTTCAGGCGAGCGCGGCTTCAGCCAGGTGACCTTCTACACGCCCGACGACACAACCAGGCTGATCGCCGGGCCAGGCTGCCGATTCCTCACCACCAGGGACCGCGAGGGGCACCGCGTCCTGACGTGCGGAGCCGTCGCACGCCCCGCCAATCCGCTCACGCTGCGCGCGACACTCGGCGGTGGCGACGATCGACTCAACCTCGCCTGGAACACCGACCGACACCCCCGGGCCATCGTGGACGCTGGCGACGGCAACGACTACGTCACCGGGACGATGCTTGCCGACGACCTGACGGGCGGCCCGGGCGATGACCGACTCGACGGCACCCAGGATCGAGACAGCCTCAAAGGTGGGCTCGGGCAGGACGTACTCTCGGGCGGCGGCGACAGCGACGCACTGTTCGGCGAGCAGGGTCGGGACAACCTCTACGGCGACGGCATCGCCGACCGCAACAACCGCACCGGCTCGTACGCGGGCCTGGACATCGTCGACGCCACCGACTACCCGACCGACGTCACCAATGTGACGCCCGAAGCCATCGCGGCACTCACGCCGGAGCGCGACATCGTCGCCTGCGGACAAGGCGAACGCGATGCGGCCGTCGTCGACGAGGCCGACGCCGTTCAGCCCACCTGCGAGGCCGTCCGCGGCGGCGGCCGAACCCCGTTCGTCCCAGACGTCACGCCAGTGTTTCCCGCGACGATGACCGTCGTGCCCCGCGAGCAGTACAGACTGGAGTCCAGCCTGAGGGGCGAGCCGATCCGGTTTGTGGTGACGCCCTCGGCAGGTGGCTTCGTCAGTGCCAAGCTCGAGCTTTCAAGGACGGACGAGCGCCGCTTCAACGTGCCTGGCGGCCGCATCATCGGCGCCATGGTCTCGACCGCCGTCACCCCGCAGACGCCCGCCGAGATGTTCGTGCGGATCACCTGGAAGGCGAGGCAAGCGCTTGGCGCCCAGCGGCAGGTGCGCGCCAAGCTCACCGTAAGCGCGACGCATGGCGACGCCACCGGCACGTCGATGCAGACCACGACGCGCACCACGAACATCGTCCTGCGCTGACCGCCCGCCCGTCCCAAACATTCAAGCGCCGCGCCGCTCAGCGCGGTAGACCTTCCGCCATGAGCAGCGCACCAGACTGGGGAATCGGCGCCTACGAGGTCTTTGCACCCTCGCTCAGCGCGGCGGCAGAGCACCTGGTGGAGCTTGCCGCTCCACGCCCGGGCGAGCGCGCGGTCGACCTGGGGTGCGGAACAGGGAACGCCACGCTGCCGCTTCTGCAGGCGGGCGCGACGGTCACCGCCGTGGACCCGTCGCTCCGGCTCCTCGGCTTGGCCGCTGCACGGGCGGCCGCCGCCGACCATCAACTCGCGAGCGTGGTGGCTGGCGCCGAATCACTCCCGCTTCCCGACGGCGACGCCGACCTGATCGTCTCGAACTTCGGGATGATCTTCTGCCCCGACGCGCCCGCGGCATTCGCCGAGACCACGCGCGTACTGGCGCCAAACGGACGCCTGCTGTACACCGCCTGGCTGCCCACCGGCGCTATCGCGGATGTCGCCACCGTGATGCGCGAGGCCACGGGCACCAAGACCCAGCCGTCGATGCCGCCGGTCGCGCGCGACGTCGAAGGTCCGTCGGTGCTCTGGCACGACCCAGCGACGTTCGCCGACCTCGTGCCCGGCGGAAGCGACGCGGTCACGCTGCATCACGCCGAGGCCGTGTTCTCGGCCGAGTCGAGCGAGGCGTGGTTCACCGAGCAGGAGATCCACCACCCGATGTGGCTGCTCGCGCAGCAGTCCCTGCCCGACTCGACGTGGGCTTCCATCCATCACCGGGCAGTGGCGATCCTCGACGCTGCCTCGCCAGCGGACCAGCCGTTCGAGATACGTTCGCCCTACGTCGTCGTGGAGATCAGGCCGCGGCAGTGAGCGCGCCGCGCAGCACCGGCGCCAGACGACCGATGCCCTCGTGGATCTCCGCTGGCGTCGCGCAGGAGTAGGAGAGGCGCAGCGCCGAGCGACCTTCGCCCTCGACAGCGTGAAACGCACTGCCAGGCACGTAGGCCACGCCGGCCTCAAGCGCTGCTGGCAGCAGCGCCGCCGCGTCGACGGGACCATCGAGCTCGAGCCAGGTGAACATGCCCCCGTCGGGACGAGTGCGCACGAGACGGTCGCCGAAGGCGGCGTCGAGGGCGTCCTCCAAGGCGAGCGCGCGCTCACCGTAGGCTGCGGTCACTTTCGCGATCTGCTCCGGCACGATCGGCAGCAGCTCCACCGCCAGACGCTGCGCCAGCGTCGAGGTGTGCAGATCGGCAGCCTGCTTGGCCAGCGTGAGGCGGTCGATGAAGGGCGCGGGACCGAGCACCCACGCGACGCGCAGTCCCGGCGCCAGGATCTTGCTGAAGGTGCCGAGCCGAATGACCGGGCTGGCATCCGGGTCGCCGAGCCGTGCGATGGCCAGATCATGCAGCGAAGGCAGTGGCTCACCGCGGAATCGCAGCTCGCCGTAAGGGTCGTCTTCGATCAGCGGAACGCCGTGGCGAATCGCGAGCTCCAGGATCGCCTCGCGGCGCTCCAGCGAGGTCGTCCTGCCCGTCGGGTTCTGGAAGTTCGGCATCAGGTAGACCGCCGAGATGTCGCCTGCGCTGAGGGCCTCGTCAAGCGCGTCCGGCAGGATGCCGTCCGCATCGGTCGCCACGGGGACGGTCCGCACGCCGCCGAACTGGCAGACCTGGAGCCACCCGAGGTAGGTCGGGTTCTCGACCACCACGGCGCCACCGGGCGCCACGAGCAGCCGGCAGACGAGCTCGAGCCCCTGCTGACTGCCAGACACGATCTGCACGTGGTCGGGCGTGACGCCCGCATGACCGCCGATCCAGCGTCGCAGCGCCGGGTCACCCTCGGTGGTCGAGTACTGGACTGCGGTGTCCTGTTGCAGCACGCGGGCCGCGGCCTCCTGCAGCGCCTGCACCGGGAACAGCTCGGGCGCCGGCAGCCCACCGGCGAAGCTGATCACCGACGGCTGCTCCGTGACCTTCAGGATCTCGCGGATGTCGCTGGCGGAGAGGCGCAGCGCAGCAGGCGAGAGCCGGCGGCTCCAGTCGATCGGCGCGTGATCAGGCATGGAGGGATCCTACGCCAGTGCGCCAGGCCAGCCCCCGATGCTCCTGGTGGCGGGCCCCAGGGTCGACCGTCCTTCCTGTCGGGCTATAGGCCGACGGGAAGGACGGTCGGCACCGCTCCTCGCGGCGCTGACTCAGACCAGCGTGCTGTTGTGGTCGGCGAGGCCGGCGACACCGTCGGCGACGAGGGT
>JAEMRF010000138.1:3857-5624 GCA_016463515.1 Solirubrobacteraceae bacterium
GGCGGGTTCTCCGTACCCATCGAGCTGATCAGGACGAACCGCCGCACCTCGGCCCGTCCGGCTGCGGCCGCACTATGCACCACGCCGTCGTGGTCCACGGTCTCTTTCCGTGCCGCGCTGCTGCCTGCGCCGGCACCCGCCGCAAACACGACCGCATCCGCGCCGCGCATGGTGTGCGCGAGTTCGTTTTCGGCGAACTCGGCTTCGAGGTCGACGATCACCGGCTCGACGCCGTCGGCTCGCAGGTCGTCCGTGTGTTGCGGATTGCGGATCACCCCGCGGACCGTGTCGCCGCGCGCGACGAGTAGACGGCTCAGCTCACGGGCGATCTGACCGTGGGCACCTACGACGACGACGTCCATGGCACGACCCTAGTCGCCTCTGGTGAACACCTGGGAACGGTGCGGCCTGGCAGGCGTGGTCGGCTGTAACGAATCAGGGCGCTCGGCCTACAGTGATGTCATGGAGAAGATTGAGCTGACCGAGGAGCAGTGGCGCGAGCGCCTCACCCCTGACCAGTACCGCGTGCTGCGCGAGGCGGGCACGGAGCGTCCGTTCACCGGCGAGCTGCTGAGCGTCAAGGACGACGGCACGTTTACCTGCGCGGCCTGCGGCCTCGAGCTGTTCGACGCGAGCACCAAGTACGAGTCCGGGTCCGGCTGGCCCTCGTTCTGGGCATCGCTCGGTGCCGACCGCGTCACGCTCGTGAAGGACCGCTCGATGTTCATGGTCCGCACCGAGGTTCTGTGCGCACGCTGCGACTCGCACCTCGGCCACGTGTTCGACGACGGCCCCAAGCCGACCGGCCAGCGCTACTGCATGAATTCCTTGGCCCTGGGGTTTGAACCTGCTGGGGCCGCTGGCGCGGTCACGGCGGGCGACGCCCCACTCGAGCACCTCGCGAGCCCGGATGGGCCGAGCTGCGGCTAACCCCGTCGGTGGCCCGCGACGGATGGCGCGGTACGCGAGCTGCTGCTCGCGGGTGAGGCGCTCGGTCGCGTAAGAGAGCATCACGGCGGGCATGTCGGCGGCGTGCTCGTCGAGAAATCCTGTGAGCGTCGACTCGCCTGCGCGCTTGCCGACCTCACGCAGCATCCAGCCGACGGCCTTGTGCAGCAGCGGTTCCGGGTCACGCAGGAGCAACCGGGCGACATGCAGTGCGGTGTCGGCCTCGCCGCGCCGGATGCGGTGGAACGTCGCCAGCATGGCGATCCGGCGGTCCCACAGCAGGTTCGAGGCGGCGAGGCGGTCCAGGATCTCTGTGCCGACCACGTCGAGGTGCGGGCCCACGATGCGGTCGGCGCTGACGTCAACGAGATCCCAGTTGTTGATCCTCGCCGTGCGCGCCAGGTAGTGGTCGTAGAGCGTGGCGCGCTGCGGGGCGTCGCCGCGGCGGTACTGGTCACCCATCACGATCAGCGCGGCAAGCCGGTGCTCGTGCCACGGCGAGTGCAGCAGTTCGTCGATCGCCGCGAGTGAGAGCTCGCGGTGGCGCTTGCAGACGGCTCGCACGTTCGGAACGGTGACCCCGACGAACTGGTCGCCCTCGCCGTACTCCCCCGGACCGGTCTTGAAGAACCGCTGCGCACCTTCGGCGCGCGCCGGGTCAGCCAACGCCAGGAGGTCGTCGACGACGGCTTGGGCTTCCGCGCGCATGCTTCAGACGTTCCCCGACCCGTGCGCTCGCTACGCCGAGAGCTTCACCAGCATCTTGCCGGTGTTTGCGCCACTGAGCAGCCCGAGGAACGCGTCGACGGTGTGGTCAAA
>JAEMRF010000138.1:5724-7762 GCA_016463515.1 Solirubrobacteraceae bacterium
TGCCGGTGTTTGCGCCACTGAGCAGCCCGAGGAACGCGTCGACGGTGTGGTCAAAACCATCCACCACGGTCTTCTCGAACGAGAGCGACCCGTCGGCAAGCCAGCCGGCGGCCAGCTGGGCGTATTCCGTAGCCAGGTCGGAGTGATCAGACACGATGAAGCCGCGCAGGGTGAGCCGCTTGCCGATCGCGAGCACGAGGTTGTTTGGCCCCGGCGCCGGCGCAGTCGCGTTGTAGCTGGAGATCGCGCCGCAAAGCGCGAGGCGGCCGTTCACCCGGGCGGCACCAATGGCGGCCTGCAGGTGGTCGCCGCCGACGTTGTCGAAGTACACGTCGATCCCGCGCGGCGCGGCGTCGCGCAGCTGCCGCGAGAGTTTTTCGTCGGCGCGGTAGTCGAGCGCCACGTCGTAGCCGAGGTCCTCCACGAGCCGTCGGCTCTTCTCGGCGCCGCCGGCCGATCCGATCACGAGCGAGGCCCCGAGATGGCGCGCGACGCGGGCGGCGACGGTTCCGACGGCTCCCGCCGCCCCCGAGACGAACACGACATCGCCCTCTGCCACCGGTGCGATCCGTTTCAGGCCGGCGTAGGCGGTGAGCCCTGGCATGCCCAGCGGCCCGAGGTACGCCTCCGCTGGCGCCAGACTCGTGTCGATCACGCGGGCAGCACCTTCATCCAGCAGTGCGTGCTCGCGCCAGCCCAAGCCGTGCAGCACGGTTGCACCAACCGGGATCGCGTCGGCGTTTGAGGCCACGACCTCTCCGACGGCGCCGCCGTCGAGCGGGGCACCCAGCTGGAACGGCGGCACGTAGGACTTCACGTCGTTCATGCGACCGCGCATGTAGGGGTCGACGGAGAGCCACGTGTTGCGCACGAGCACCTGGCCGGGGCCCGGTTCGGGCAACGGCACCTCGACCGTGGCAAAGTCGGCCGGAACCGGCTCGCCGTTTGGGCGCGCGGCCAGGTGAATCTCGTGGGTGGTGGCGGTCGAGGTCGTCATCGAAGACTCCTTGGAGAGCGGTTGGCCGTGGTGCCGGCCGACGAGTTCTTCAGCCTAGGGGCGGATCGCTGTCCTACCTCAGACCGCGCGGAAACGCCCAGCCCTGGCAGGATGCGGGGCCATGAGCGTCCTCCTGCAGTCCGCCCCCACGCGCCCCACGCGCTCCCGCCGCACCTGCCACTCGGTGCCGGGTTCCAGCGAGAAGTTCTTGGCCAAGGCGCCGTCGCTGGCCGCCGACCAGATCTTCCTCGACCTCGAGGACTCCGTCGCTCGCGGCGCCAAGGCCGAGGCGCGCGGCGCGATCATTCGTGCGCTCAACGAGAACGACTGGGCCTCGGGCCCGCAGAAGACGATCGTCTACCGCGTCAACGGCACCGACACGCCGTTCTACTACCGCGACCTGATCGACGTCGTCGAAGCCGCTGGCGACAAGATCGACGCCGTGATGCTCCCGAAGGTGCAGACCCCGGGCGACATCGAGATGACCTGCAAGCTCCTCTCGCAGATCGAGATGAGCAAGGGCTGGGAGCTCGGCCGCATCGGCATCGAGGCGCAGATCGAAGACGCCAAGGGCCTGTTGGCCGCCGAGTCCCTCGCGACGGCATCGCTGCGTATGGAGACGCTGATCTTCGGCCCCGGCGACTACTCGGCCGCCATCGGTATCCCGATCACCCAGATCGGCGGCACGCCGGCCGGGTACCCGGGCGACCACCTGAACTACCTGTACTCAAAGATCGTCGTCGCGGCCCGCGCTGCCGGCATCCAGGCGATCGACGGCCCCTACGCCGCCTTCAAGGACGAGGACGGCCTGAAGGTCCGCACGCAGCTCGTGCGCGCCCTCGGCCTGGATGGCAAGTGGACGATCCACCCGGCCCAGATCGACGTGGTCAACGCGATCTTCACCCCGTCGCAGGAACAGTACGACCACGCCGAGGGCATGCTCTCCGCCTACGAAGAAGCAGCTGACCGCGGCGACCAGGGCGCCGCGATCTACGACGGCGAGATGATCGACGAGGCCAACCGCAAGATGGCCGAGCGCCT
>JAEMRF010000550.1 GCA_016463515.1 Solirubrobacteraceae bacterium
CATACTCCTCGATCATGTCTCGTGTGCCTGTCGACACAGTCCTGCTGCGCCTTGCCCTTGCCGCAGCGATCACGCTGCCGCTCAGTGGCTGCGGTGGTGACGATGCAGACTCCGCGGTTGCTCCCACCACGCAGGCGCCGGTGACCACGACGCCCACCACGCCTGCGGCGACGGCGGGCCCCACGGCGCCCTCGGCCGAAGACCAGAAGGGCAACGAGGACGTGCCCGACGCAGCTGCGTCTGCCGACGCCGCACCCGACGACGACGCGCCAGTCGACACGAAGACCTCTGCCGCCAAGGCGAGTCCGAAGCAGCAATCCAACGACGAGATCGCCGGCGACATGAAGAAGGCCTACGACGCGCTGAAGGCCGCTGGCTTTGACCCCGGGAAGCCCCTTGTGTCTGGGGAGTCCAGCGGTGCACTCCAGATCAAGGAGACCACGGTGGTCTTCTATCCCAGCCCGCGCCTGGCGGCCGAGCAGGCGGTTCGGTTCGAGGAGGCGCTGAAGGGTGGGCCGCAGCAGGTCAAGCTGGCCCGCAGGGCGAACCGCTTGTTCCTCTTGAGCTTGCCGACGCCGCCGACCGCCAAGCAGCTCGAGGATTTCCGCAAGATTCGTCAGATCACGAACGGCGCGGTCTGAATCGCCGCCGGGCACGGTACCGACGCACGAATCGCCGGAACGAGCAATACTGCGCGGCATGTCCCGTGTGCTCTCAGACACAGCCCTTCGCCGCGGCGCCGCACTGACGCTCGTCGCGCTTGCGACGACCTTCGCCGCCTGTGGCGGCGACGATGAGCCGGAGACGGCCACCACGCCAGCCTCGTCGTCGCAGACGGCCGCCCCGGCGGAGTCCGCCTCTGCCGAATCCGGTTCGAAGGATTCCAAGGAGTCCAAGAAGGGTGACGCCTCCGAGAAGCTTCCGGCGGCGCCTGAGCTCGACAAGAAGATCGCGACCGTGACCGCGGCGCTCAAGAAGGCGGGCCTCAAGCCGCAGAAGGCCAATGAGGCGAACGCTGTCGTCGGCACCGTCCGGCTCGACGGTGCCACGATCTTCCTGTTCGCCGATGTCGACCGGGCCAAGTCGGCGGAGAAGCAGGTCAAGAAGACCTACAAGTCCTCCAAGACCAAGGCACTGGTGGATCGCGACGGCAAGCAGGTCTTCATCGTGCGCGTCGAGGGCAACGAGTCCGTCGCTGAAGCGCAGCTCGACAAGCTGCGAAAGGCCGCCTCGGAGGTCTAGGCCCCGGCAACGGTGGGCAGCGTCTGCGCGACCAGCGCATGCATAGGTGTACACCGGCGCCCAGATCTCTGGCACCATGCTCGGATGCCCTGGTCGAGTTCCCGCCGCCCAAACGAGCGCGCCTCCGCTTTTCCCTCCACTGCCTCACCCCGGCGCGCGGCGCGCACCGCTGCCGTCATCGCTGGGATGTCGCTGCTGCTCCCAGCCGGTGCGTCGGCGCGCATCATCGTCGGCACCGTCGGTCCTGACCGCCTCGTCGGCGACACCCCGACGGGCGATCTGCTCTTCGGCGGCGGCGGCGCCGACACGCTGATCGGCGGCCCCGGCCCAGACATCATGTATGGCGTGCGCTCTGGCAACAACATCCACGGCGGCGAGGGCAACAACTACATCGAGGGCGGCACCGGCGACGACAAGGTCGTCGCCGGGGACGGCAACAACACCGTCTACGGCGGCACCGGGCACGACGAGATCAGCCTCGGCAACGGCAACAACTACGTCGATCCCGGCGGCGCTCCAGACGTCGTGCGCCTCGGCAACGGCAACAACGTCGTGAACATGGGCAGCGGCGGCACCGAGGTTCGTGCTGGCAACGGCAACAACACGATCTACTACACGCAAGGCGCCGACACGATCGATCTCGGGTCCGGCGTCAACACCGTCTACTTGTCGACCGTGTGGGGCATTGGGCGGCTCGACTGTGGCGGGAACCCCCAGAGCACGGT
>JAEMRF010000139.1:0-2650 GCA_016463515.1 Solirubrobacteraceae bacterium
CTAGGCGCCGAGGAGTCCGTGCAGCGTTTCGCCGGCGGGCTGGCCGTCGGCTGCGGGCAGCGCGTCGTCGACTTCGCGCAGGAGGTCGGCAAAGCGCTCGCGCTCGTCGGCATCTTCTGGGAGCGCGCCGCGCAGCAGGGCGCCTCCGAGGGCTGGCGCTGCGCCGGCCGTGAGCGCGCCCGCTGGCGCGGCCAGCAGCTCCTCGAGCACGCGCGCGGCACGCGCGGCTACACCTGTCGGCGCCAGCGTTCCATCCTCCAGTCGGCCGAGCGCTTGCGGCGCTTTGCCGGCCTCACCCGCGGACAGCCCAAACCGGTCGGCAAAGCGAGCCGCGAGGGCAGCGAGATCGAGCCCGGCCGACTCGCGCAACTGCCGCAGGCGCTCGCCCCACGGCGCCTCGACTGCAGCCAGAGCCTCGCCAGCCACCAACACATCCTCAGCCCGCTCCTCCTCGCCAGCGGCCTGCGCATCCCACCAGGCGTCTTCCAGCCCGGCCAACCGGTGCACGAGCGGGTCCTGCACGAGCTCGATGCCGCGCTCGGCGGTGGGCTCGACGGTCGGCGCAAGCTGCAGGAACGCCGCGATGAGCTGGGTGAGCTCCTCGCGGTCGGCCTCAGCGGCGCGGTCGACGAACGCATCCAGGCGCGGCGCCTGCCCGCCGTGCCAGGCGGCGATGAAGGCGTCGAGCAGATCGTCGACTGAGGGGTGGGGGTGCCCGTCGGTCATCAGCCCTCATCCTCCCCTGCCAGCTCGCGGATTGCAGCGTGGAGCTGCTGGTTGCCCCGGCGCCGACGCTGGTAGACGGTGTCGCGACTGATCCCCAGGCGCTCGACGATCTCGGGCGTCGAATACCCCGACTGATCCATCACGAGCACCATGCGCTTATCGGGATCCACGAGCGCCAAGGCTGGATGCACGATCTCTCGGGCAATCAGCGCTTCGTCGTCATCGGCCGCAAGGCGCTCGACAAGTGCTGCCAGTTCGCGGTCGGTTGAGGTCGGAGCGCCATCGGCAGAGGCCGCGTCGAGGGAACCATGGCGGTGCTGGTCGTCGCGCACATGGCGCCCGACGTAATCGCGGCACGCGAACCCGGTAGCCGTGCGCATGAAGCTGCGCAGCTCACCTGGGCTGCGGCCCTTGAGCGAGCCTGCCTTGTCGTGCAGTCGCAGGAAGACCTCATGGACCACGTCGTCGACGTCGGCCGCCGGGATGCGTCCGCCGGGCAACGACTCGTGACGAAACGCTCCTACGAGGCCGCGGACGCGCTCCAGCTCCGCGACCAGGATCAGCAACCAGAGCCGCGCCGCCTCGGCCCGGTCGCCACGGTCACGCGCGCCGTGCAGCATCGCCAGCAGGACCCGCGTTCGGGTGTCGTCGGGGCGGCCCGGGTTCGGGCGGTCGGGCGCGTTGAGCGGAGGATCGGCCACGGTGGTCGCGCGAGCCTACCGCCAGGGCAAGCGACGAACGTGCAGAAGTGGTTGCCCTGGCGACCACTTCGTCACGTTCGCGTTCGGCGGCCGACCGGGAGAGGCCGATCGTGGGCGGCGACGGGTGAAGGCGCATAGACGCAGAAGTCGCGCCCGAGCACGGAAATCTGACCGCAACCCCGGCCCTAACGCAAGGTCATGCAACAACCTTGCGTACCGGTCGCCGCTGCGAACGGTCGCCCGCGCCGCCGGCCGCCGGCCGTCGCCCCTTCAAGCCCCCTCGCACCGCAGCCCCCGCAGCGGCGCATCGCCGTCCCCCACCTCAGGGTCGATCTCCGTCATACCCACGAACAACGCAAGAACGCCGCGGGCCGTGGTGCGGTCGTCGGCTGGGGAGCTGGCGCGGTAGCGGCGCAGGAGGGCGGCGCCTTCGAGGAGTTGGGCGACGGTGTCGGCGATGTCTCGGACGGTGACGGCTGGGAGGGTGCGGCGGCCGGTGACGGCGAGGCCGCGGGTGTAGATGGGTTCGTAGATCTCTAGTTCGCGCACGCGGAGGGAGTGCAGGCGGCGGCCGATGGCTGAGGAGCGGTCGCAGGCGGTGACGGCCAGGAGGTAGCAGCGCTCGCTGAGGTTGGTGGAGGCGTCGCTGGCGCCCGGGGCGTAGGCGTCGAGGTCGGCGATCAGGGCGGTGAGGAGGGGACCGAGATGGCCGGCGGTGGCGGATTGGTCGATGGCGCGCAGGTAGAGGCCCGTCACGGCGCGGGCGGTCTCGGTCACGCGCACCTCGATCTCGCCGACGAGGGCCTCCAGGAGCAGGGCGCGATCGAATGACCACCGTTGACCGCGCGCGGTCGACTCGGACCCGTCGAGGGCGGCATCGACCGCGCCCGGGAAGAGCCGGGCGAATTGGTAGCGCACACTGGAGGCCGAATAGCCGAGCTTCTCACCCACGCGCTCAGGCGTGACAGCCTGCAGAAGCTCGGCTTCTGGGAGCTCGTCGACCACGGCGAGGACTGCTTGGAGCATGGCCCGCCGGCGCAGCTCATCGGCAGTCACGGAGACGCAATGACGGAACGTGACCAGTGCATCATTGGTCACTCTTAGCAGAGAACTGCTAACTGAGTTGACGACTGTGCCAGCAGCCTCCACCCTGACACCGTGCCGCTCCGCTCCGACTCGGCCTCGGGGGAAGTCGAGTTCGGAGCGGCGGCGGCACCGCGCCG
>JAEMRF010000139.1:2750-7728 GCA_016463515.1 Solirubrobacteraceae bacterium
CGGCACCGCGCCGCCGGGCACCGGGGCGCCAAACGGCGCCGTGAGGACTACTCCTCTTCGTGGGCGGCGTGCACCTGCGCGAGCAGGTGCGGAAGCGCCTCGAAGAAGAAGATGAGCTGATCTTCGGGCACGTCGACGGTGGCGCCCTCGAAGTGCGTGTGATCGCCGTGGACGCGAATCTTCGGTGCCACAGTGGCACCGGCGATCACGAAAAATGGCACCCAGGTGAAGTAGTCAAGGCCTTCGAACTCCTCGCGCTCCAGCTTGCTGTCTTCCATGATTTTCAGGAAGCGCGCGTCGAAGTTCGACTCGCCGATGGACAGGTCCGCGATCCGGGTCATGTCGACGAACCTAGTGGGTGTGGCGCAGCGGCGCTGCGCTCACGCAGGAGCGCAACCGCCGTAGAGAACTCGCGCAGCAGCGGCCACGCCTCAGTACCCAGGTCGGGGCGCCGCTGCTCAAAGAGCTCCACGAGCGCCTCGTAGTACCACAGCAGCGCATCGCGGCTGCCAGCAGCGTGGCTGGTCATCAGCGCCGGCCCCTCGGCGTCATACGCGCGCACGAGGGTGCACGCGTTGTCGGACTTGTCGGCCAGGGCGATCCGCAGGGCCGCGGGCGACTCGGTGACCATCCGGTCCAGCGCCGCAGCCTTCAGCTCCATCCACGAGCGGCCGCTCGGCTCGACCTCATCGGAGAGCTCCTCCACCAGGTCGGCCACCACGTCGCCCCAATCGGTGCGGATCCGCTCCAGCTCGGGGCGACCTCCGTGGTCCTCCACCACGTCGTGCAGGAGCGCGGCGATGGCTTCGTCTTCCGTGGGTGAGAGGTCAAGCACGAGCGCGCAGACGGCCATGGCGTGGGCGATCGCAGGCACGTGGGTGTTGCCGCGGCGGCGATCGCCAAAGAAGGCCGACGCGTAGACCAAAGCAGCGTGGAAACGCGGGCCGAGCGGTGTACCGGTCACGCCCCACAGCGTAGGGACCCAAACCCGGCACCACGCAGGTCAAGCAACGTAGTCCACTGGAAGAGCCATGCCCAACGACGAACCCGACCAACCCAGCGCTGCGCCGCCGCGCCCCGAAGCCACCACCAAACGGGCGCCCGAGTCGGTCTGGAAGTACCCGCGGCCACCACGCGTGGAGCGCGAAACGCGGCGCGTGCGCATCATCGTCGACCACCAGCTGATCGCAGAGACCAGCCGCGCGCTGCGCGTCCTGGAGACGAGCCACCCGCCCACCATCTACCTGCCGATGCGCGCCTTCCAGCCCGGCGTGCTGCGCCCCACGCACGGCTCCTCGCTCTGCGAGTTCAAAGGCGTGGCCCGGTACCACGACCTCATCGTCGGCGAGCGCCGCATCGAGCGCGCCGGCTGGTCCTACCCCACGCCCGCCGGCCGCTTCGCCGAGCTGCACGGCCACGTGGCGATCTACCCCGGCCGCGTCGACGAAGCGTGGCTTGGCGACGAGCGCGTGCAGGCCCAAGAAGGCGACTTCTACGGCGGCTGGATCACCTCCGAGCTCGTCGGCCCGTTCAAGGGCGCCGCGGGCACCCGCGGCTGGTAGCTCGCGGTCGCCTGAGGGCGATCGTGAGCTCGCGGTCTACCGCTTGATGGCGATCGTCAGCTCGCGGCGGTTGCTCGCCCGGCCGCGGGCGTCGACGAAGACGGCCTTGAGCTTGTAGAGGCCGGCCGGGAGCGGCTTGCCGGCCAGGCGGCCGGTGAACACGAACGAGGTGGTGCCTTCCTCGATCGGGACCGACAGCGCTGGTTTGAGGTTCTTCGCGCGACCTCCCTTGGGGGCGCGCGTGACGACGATGCGCAAGGTGCCCGGCAGGTTGGCCGTGGCGGCCAGCGGCAACCCATCGCCGCGCGCAACCACGCCGGTACCGCCGGCCGCCGGCTTGAAGCGCTTGGCCGCCAGCGCCTTGAACGACCGCAATGACGGGACTTCGACGAGCGCGAGGTCGGTGGAGACGGCACCCGCGGCCTGGGGCGTCTCGCGCGCCACGAGCGACGGGTCCTTCGCAACCGACGTGGCGGGTGCACGGGGGACCACGGTGGTCGTGGTCGGCGCGGGAGCGGGGCTAGTCGGCACTGCACTCGGCTCGGTCGGGGTCGGCGTGCTTGGCGTCGGCGTGGTGGGCGCCGGGTCAGTCGGCGTGGTGGGCGCGGGCTCCGTCGGCGTGGTCGGCGCGGGGTCGGTCGGCGTGGTCGGCGCGGGGTCGCCCGGATCCACCGGCTCGGGATCGGGGGTCGGCGCCACCGTCGAGCCATCCAGGCGGGTCATGCGCTGCAGGGTGCTGGCCGAGCCCTGCGGCTGCCACAGCACGAGGGCGTCGCCGGTGAGGCTCACGCTCGCGGCAGGTGCGCCGAGGGTGCCGCCGGCAGGATCAAGGTCCTCGGCCGGCCAGAAGGTCGTGGAGGACGCCGCCTTCACGGCCGCGCGCGGGGCATCGCCTGCGCCCTGCCGCCGCACCCACGCCACGACCGTGGCGCCGCTCGCGCTTGCTGCGGCAACCGGCTCGGCGCCCGTCTCGCCCGAGCCCGAGAGGGGCATCGGCGCAGCGAACGTGGTCACGGCCTGAGCGCGGTGGGCGGCCATCACGGCGCCCGTGGCTGGAGCTGCGCCCGCGGCGGGATCCACCCAGGTCACCACGGCGCCACCGGTGGTGCTGGCGGCGACATCTGGCGTCACGCCGGTGGTCGAGAGCGGAGCACCGGGCCAGCTCGTGGCACCGACCACGCGGGTCGCAGCGAACACGCCAGCAGCCGCACCGGTGTCGAGGAGGCGGTCGGCCCACACGAGCGTCGCGTTGCCGGCGCCGTCGACCGCGGCCTTCACGTCGTGCAGCGTGCTCGTGCGCGTGGCGTAGACCAGCTGGGCGCCGGTGAAGGTCGCGGCCGATGCTTTGCGCGTGGCGGCCCGCAGTTTGACCTCGCCGGAATAGGGCGCCGAGAACGACACGGCCGACTCGACCCACGCCAGCACGCCGTTGCCTTGGCCGTCGAAGGCGATGGTGGGCTGGCCGGCGTCGCCGGTGGTCGGCGCGACGGACTGCACCGCCGAGAGGGTCCCGGCAGGCAGGTCGATGGCGCTCACGCGCAGCTGCGCGTAGCCGTCGGTGGTCTGGCGCCACGCCAACACCGCGTTGCCCGTCGACTTGAACGCCACCGCCGGGCTCGTCCCCGGACCTTCGATCGACACGATCTGGGCGCCGCCCCACGCGCTGGCGTGGCGCTGAGCGAGGTACACGTAGGGCTGCGCGCCGGTGGTGTAGCGGCCGGTCCACGCGGCTACGGCGCCGCCTTGGGCGTCGACCGCGAGGGTCAGGTCGGAGATCTGCGGCGTCTCACCTGCGCCGGGCGCCGGCGAGAGGCGCTTGGCCACCCCGAAGGTGGTGGAGCCGACGGGCATCGTGGCCGTCCACACCGAATCGGAGCCATCGGAGGACTTGCGCCACACCGCGACGGTGCTGCCGACGGCGTCATGGGCCAGGCGAAGGTCGCTCGACGAGGCGCCCGCGGCGCTGGAGGCCGGCAGCCAGACAGGCGCCGACGACGCCTGCGACGCAGCCGGAGCCACGAGGCAAAACAGGACGGAAAGTGCGAGGGGAAGCCAGCGCGGGGAACGCATTGCGCCGACCGTACGCCGCAGCGCGCTCGACCACCAGGCCGTCATACCCCGCTCAGATTGGCACCAAACCACGCACCAACCTGGGTCGGACCGGAACCTGGTTTCTTGGACGGACGGCCGAGGTTTCGGCCCGCTTGCGGACCGATGACCGAGATTGGACCAGGGGCGAGCGGCTGGTCCGCCGCGCGCCCCCGATCGGCCCTACTTGGCCTTGGTGTCGAGCGTCGCGCTGAAGATCACGACGGGCTTCTTCGGAGGACCGTCCTGGCCCTCGGTGCCCTGCTCGGAGATCAGGTTCGCGATGTCCTGGCCTTTGACGACCTTGCCGGCGATCGCGTACTCCGGCGGCAGACCGACGTCGGACGCGGTGACGATGAAGAACTGGCTGCCCGACGTGCCCGGAGCCTCGGTGCCGGTCTTGGCCATGGCCACGACACCCTCGGTGTACTTGGCGTCGTCGGCGGGCTTCTCGACGACCTTCCACGACGGACCACCCGAACCGTTGCCGGCCGGGTCGCCACCTTGGACCACGAAGCCCTGCACGGTGCGATGGAACGAGAGGCCGTCGTAGTAGCCGGCCTTGGCGAGCGTGGCCATCGAGTTGGCCGTCTTCGGGTTCTTCTCGGCGTCGAGCTCGATCTTGATCTCACCGCACGACGTCTTGAGCGTGAGGATGTTGCGCACGTCGGTCGGGAGGGAGCCGCTGGGCTCCGGCGTGTCGGCCGGCTTGGGCGCCGCCGCGGGCACATCAGCGCACTCGCCCTTCTTGACCTCGACCTCTTCGGTCTCGGCGGGCGGAGGCGTGGTCGCCGCGGGCGTCGACGCAGCGGGCGTCGTCGCCGCCGCCGGGGGCGTGTCGGCGACCGGGGTCTCCTCGTCATCGCCACAGGCGCCGAGGGTCAGCGCGGTGGCGGTCATCAGCGTCAGCAGGCGAAGGCGCACGCGCGCACCATATGGCAGTTGAGCAGCACAAAGCGCAGGTCCGCTGGCATGGACCACCCAACGAGCCGCCTGGTGCGCTTCACTGGAGGGGTGAGCGCGAGCGAGAACGAGCAGCACCCGGCCGGCTACGACTGGCGGACCCGGTTCCCCGAGGTCCAGCTCGTCAAGCGGACCGTCGACGTCGAGGTGTACCTGGCGTACGAGGGCGACGCCTTCTGGTTGATCGTCGACGAGACCTCGATCGCCGAGTCGCTGCACCCCGAGGACGACGCCGACATCCTCAGCGCGCTGGTCACGATCGAGCGCCACGAGGACACCCGCTCCTTGCTCCCCGTGCTGCAGTCGCGCGGCGTCG
This sequence comes from Solirubrobacteraceae bacterium, assembly GCA_016463515.1. Classification (GTDB taxonomy): domain Bacteria; phylum Actinomycetota; class Thermoleophilia; order Solirubrobacterales; family Solirubrobacteraceae; genus JAGIBJ01. The sequence goes on from JAEMRF010000139.1 coordinate 7,680, forward strand.
GCGTGGGCGACCTCGAGCGCGCGTTGCGCGCCGGCTAAGCGCGCGTCGC
>JAEMRF010000140.1 GCA_016463515.1 Solirubrobacteraceae bacterium
CCCGTGATGCTGCAGCGCATCGTGGAACTCGGCCCCGAAGTGATCGGCCGCTACGACCTCTCGTCGCTGCGCGTGATCGCTGTGTCTGGCTCCGCGCTTCCCGGTGATCTCGCCGGCCGCGCGATGGACCTCTTCGGCGACGTGGTCTACAACATGTACGGCTCGACCGAGGTTGCCTTCGCGACCATCGCGACCCCGCAGGATCTGCGCGAGGCTCCCGGCACGGCCGGCAAGCCGACCCGCTGGACCAAGCTCCGCATCCTCGACGACGAAGGTCGCGACGTCCCGCAGGGTGAAGTCGGCCGCATCTTCGTCGGCAGCGACCTCGCCTTCGAGGGCTACACCGGCGGCGGCAACAAAGAACGCATTGACGGTCTGCTGTCGTCCGGCGACGTCGGTCACCTCGACGAGGCCGGCCGCCTGTTCATCGACGGCCGCGACGACGACATGATCATCACCGGTGGCGAGAACGTCTTCCCGCGCGAGATCGAAGACCTCCTCGCCGACCACGAAGCCATCGAAGAGGCGTCCGTCATCGGCGTCGACGACGAGCGTTGGGGCCAGAGCCTCAAGGCCTTCGTCGTCCTGCGCGGCGACGCGACCATCGACGCCCAAGGCGTCAAGGACTACGTCAAGGCGCACCTCGCCGGCTACAAGGTTCCGCGCGATGTGGTCTTCCTCGACGCCCTTCCGCGCAACGCCACCGGCAAGATCCTCAAGCGCGAACTCCGCAGCGAGTAGCTTCATCGGCGATGGAAGCAGTCCCTGGCCGATTTGAGCTCGGGGCGCTGCACCTCGCCGCAGGCGAGGGCACGCGCGCCGAAGTAACCGTGTCCGTCGAGCCCGTTCGTATCGGGACCGAGGACTACACGATCGGCGACGTCCCGGTCGTCCTCGACATCGCCCGCATGATCGGCGGCGGCTATTCCCTGCGCCTGCGCGCCGAGGCTGCCGTCAACGGCACCTGCTTGCGCTGCCTCGACACGATTTCGCTGGACCGCGAGCTCGACATCCGCGAGATCGACCGTCCCACCACCGACGAAGACGAACTCGACGACAACGAGACCGACGACCTCGCCAGCCCCTACGTCGACGGCGACATTCTCGCCCTCGCCGACTGGCTCCGCGACACCCTCGTCCTCGAACTGCCCGCCACGATGGCGCCGCCAACCGACGACGACGGCCGCTGCGAGCTGTGCCGCCGCACCCTCGTGGACCTCGGTGCCCCGGAGCCCTCAACGGAGGTCGCCCCCGACCCCCGCTGGGCGAAGCTCCGCGAACTCAACATCTCAGACGAGCCGTCACCGAACTGAGCCTCGATCCGAGCGTCGTTCAGTCCTCCTGAACTGGGTTGAGCGCGAGAGATCGCGCCGCAGATTTCGTTCGGGCTGGGCCGGTTTAGGGCGCCAGCCCGGGCCGGCTCAGCTCGGGCGGAAGATGCAAGCGAGATCCGCGCTCAGGCCAGTTCAGACCTCGAGGAGCTGCAGTTCGCGCTTGAGGACCTTGCCGGTGGGGTTGCGGGGGAGCTGGTCGAGGAAGACGATCTCGCGCGGCACCTTGTAGCGGGCGAGGTTGGTCTTCACGTGCTCTTTGAGGTCGTCCTCGGTGGCGCTGGCGCCAGCGCGGAGGACGACGAACGCGCGCAGGCGCTGACCGAACTTGTCGTCGTCGACGCCGAGGATGGCGACCTCTTCGACGGCGTCATGGTCGTGGAGGAGATCTTCGACCTCGCGCGGGAACACGTTCTCGCCGCCGGAGATGATCATCTCGTCGTCGCGGCCCGCGATGAAGAGGCGGCCGGCGTCGTCGATGTAGCCCACATCACCAGAGGAGAGGAGGCCGTCGATGCGCTCCTTGTCGCCGCCGCCGGTGTAGCCGCGGAAGCTGAGCTCGTTGCCGACGAAGATGCGGCCCGTCTCGCCCTGTGGGAGCTCGTTGCCGGCCTCGTCGAGGATCCGGACCGTGGTGCCGATGGGCGGGCGGCCAGCGGTGCCTGGGGCCTCACGGAGGTCCTGTGGCGTGGCGATGGAGGCCCAAGCGACCTCGGTGGAGCCGTAGAGGTTGTAGAGCACGTCGCCGAAGGTGTCCATGGTGGTGGTCGCGAGCTCGCCGGGGAGGGCGGAGCCGGAGGCGTTGATCACGCGCAGGCTGGTCGTGTCGTGACGCTCGATCGCTTCCTTGGGCAGCTCGAGCATGCGCTGGAGCATCACTGGGACCACGACCAGGGTGTGGGCATCGTGGCGGTCCACGGCGGCGAGGGTGGCTTCGGGGTCGAAGCGGCGTTGGAGCACGATGGTGGCGCCGAGGCTGAGGCCGAAGGCCCAGTTGCCAAAGCCCCACGTGTGGAAGAGCGGCGCGGCGATGAGCGTGTTGCGGCGCCCGCGCAGCGGGATCTTGGAGAAGAGCGGCACGAACGCCGCCACGGAGCTCGGCGTGGTGCGCGGTGCACCCTTCGGAAGCCCGGTCGTGCCGGAGGTCAGGATCACGAGCCGGCCGTGTGTTGACGGCGGGTCGAGGTCGGCCGAGGAGTTCCCGGTGGCGAGCTGCTCGAGGTTGAGGCGGTCGGTCGTGCGCGTGTCGTGCCAGGCCACGAAGCTCACGAGCGACTCGCAGGCGCCCGCGACGACGTCGGCAAACTCCTCGTCGTAGATCAGCGCGGTCATGCCTTCGCGCTGGCACACCTCGGTGATCTGGGGTCCCGCGAACGACGTGTTGAGGTAGGCGACGTTGGCGCCGAGCTTGGAACAGGCGATCGTGGCTTCGACGAAGCCGCGGTGGTTGCGGCAGAGGATGGCGACGCCGTCGCCTTCCTTCACGCCGGAAGCGCGCAGGCCGCGGGCGATCGCGTTGGTGCGCGCGTGGACCTGCGCGAAGGTGAGCGTGCCGATCTCGTCGATGACGGCGGGGCGGTCCGGAGTGCGCTGTGCGTAGACGGCGTAACCGGCGGCTGGGGAGGCACCCCAGCGGCGCAGCTCGAGTAGGCCGCGCACCGTGCGGTCGGGGCGTTCAGGTGCGACGAGGCCCGCGGCGATCAGGACGCGTACGGCGTGCACGTGCCCGGACAGGCGCAACACAAAGTTGCGCGCGGACTGCAGGCCACGCAAACGGAACACGCGACTATTGAACCACTCGAGTCCAGGGGTTTCGTGCGACGCTGCTCCACTTCGACTTCTTGGAGTTCCCTTGCAACGCCGTTTCGGACCGGTTTGGCTCAGAAGACCGTGCCCGTCGGCAGGTGCAGCGGGCCGAGTGGCTCGTCGCTGAACAGCGGTCCTTCGGGGCTGAGCGCCAGTCCCGCGCGCAGCATCTCGCCGATCGCCCAGTCCTGTCCCTCGCGCAAATGGCGCAGGTGCACGGTCTCGCCGGGTGGGACGGAAGCCAAGGCGGCCCGCAGCGCAAGGCGCCCCGCTTCGGGGTCGCGCGCGACCGCAATCCGCAGCACACCGCCACCGCGCACGACGGCAGCGCGGTCGTCGATCACGTGCAGCGTGTCGCCTTGGGCGTGCCACATCTCGACGTCGCGACCGTAGGGCACGCCGCGGGCCTGCTCGGCCTGAGCGATCGCGTCGACAAGCTGTGCTCCCTCGCGCGGGGAGATGGCGATCGCCTCTGGGACGGGCTCCACGGCGCGCGGGCGCAGGATCCCGCAGGCCGAGACCGTCGGACGCAGGTGCAGCCCCAGGGCGGCGTAGCGCCGCATCGCCTTGGGATCGGGCGACGACATGATCACCCGGTTGCGACCGGGCTCGCGCGCTGGAAACCGGCCCAGCAGGGCACGCCCGACGCCGCGGCTCTGCCAGTCCTCGTGAACGATCGCAAGCGACAGCACCGTGAGCGGACCGCGCTGGATGGTGATGGTGGCGCCGATGACCGCGCCCGCCGCGTCGAGGGCGACGGCGCTCGACGGGTGAGCGCCCTGCAGGACGTGTGCGATCCGGTGCTCGGCGGCTCGCGGGTCGCGGTCCGGTCCAGGCCCGAACACCTCGCGAGCGAGCGCACCGATTGCGGCGGTATCGGAGGGTCCTGCGGGCCGCAGCTCATAGCTGGTGGCGGTTCTGTACCCTGCATGGGCCATGGCCGTACCCAAGCAGAAACAGTCCCACAGTCGCTCGACCAAGCGTCGTTCGCAGCACAAGGCCGCGAACCCGAGCACGCAGGACTGCCCGAGCTGCGGCACGCCGCGTCTCCCGCACCGCGTGTGCCCGAGCTGCGGCACGTACCGCGGCAAGACGGTCGTCGCCACCGGCAACTAGGCATGAGCCGCCCGGTCACGGTCGCCGTTGATGCGACCGGGGCCGACCTCGGGCCAGCCGAGGTCGCGCGCGGCGCCGCAGCCGCCGCGTCAACTGGCATTCGCGTCATCCTCTTCGGACCGATCGCCGAACTGTCTGCGGCGCTCCCCGGTGGCGCCGCCGAGAACGTTGAGCTCGTCGACGCTCCGATCTCGATCGCCAAGGCCGCCGATCCGGCCCGCGCCGTGCGCCAGCACCCGCACGCCTCGATCGTCCAGGCCGTGCGCGCCGTGAAGGAAGGCGTCGCTGACGCGTTCGTCGCTGGCGGCGCAACAGGCGCAGCCCTGGCGGCGGGCATGGGGGAGCTTGGCCGAGCCGAGGGCATCCGCCGCCCGGCGATCGCCGCACAGATCCCGCTGCCAGGCGCCGAGGTCACCCTCCTGGACGTCGGCGCCAACGCGACCGTGCGCCCGGAACACCTCGAGCAGTTCGCCTTCATGGGGCGTGCGTTCTCCCGCGCCGTGGTCGGCGTGGAGCACCCGCGCGTCGCGTTGCTGTCCAACGGCGAAGAGGCCACGCGCGGCACCGACCTGATCCGCGACGTGCACGAGCGGCTCTCAGGCCACGAAGGCCTGGGCTTCATCGGCAGCATCGACGGCTCCTCGATCCCCACCGGTGTGGCCGACGTGATCGTGACCGACGGCTTCACCGGCAACGTCGCACTCAAGGCGATGGAGGGGGTCAGCACCGAGCTGTTCCACCTGATCAAGCGCACGATGATGGCCAGCAACCGCGGCAAGGTCGGCGGACTGATGCTGCGCGGACCGCTTCGCGGCCTGCGCGACACGCTCGACCCCGAACTGCAAGGCGGCGCCTACCTGCTGGGCCTGAGCGCCCTGGGCGTGATCACCCACGGCCGGTTCACCCACGTCGGCTTTGAGCACGCCGTACTTCGGGCCGCCCGGGCCGTCCGGGAGGACCTCCTGAGCGAGACCCGCAAAGACCTCGAGGCAGCCGGCGCGCTGCGTCCAGCTCGCAGGCGGTCCGCGCAGCCGGATAGCGTGGTAGCTCATGACGCGTGACGACGTACTCACCCTCGTGCGGGAACACCTCGCCGACGAGCTCGACATCGACGAGTCGACGATCTTGGAGTCCTCGCGCTTCAAAGAGGACCTCAGCGCCGACTCGCTCGACCTCTACACGCTCACGCAGGAGCTCGAAGACACCTACGGCGTGAAGATTCCCGAGGAAGACGCCATGGAACTCACCACGGTCGGCCTCGCCGTCGACTACGTTGCCGCACGCGCGGGCGCAGCGCCGCTCGCGGACCGCTGAGCGAGCTCCGCACCCTCCTTGACTCCCTGCCCGCGGATCTCCGCCGGCAGGTATTCACCCATGCCTCTTGGTCGGCGCGGCGCTCCGACAGCTACGCGCGGCTGGCGTTCCTCGGCGACGCGGTGCTCGAGCTGGCCATCACCGCCCACCTCTACCCGCGGCTCGAAGCAGAGCGCTACGGCGAAGGCCGCCTGTCGAAGATCCGCGCGCAAACGGTGTGCGCCGCGGCGTGCCGAGCGGTCGCGATCCGGATGGGCGTTCCCGACGAGCTGCGTGCGGCCGCACCTCCTGAAGCGGGACCCGCCGAGCAGGTGTTCACCGAGCGCGTGTTGTCGTCGATCACCGAAGCGATCATCGGCGCGTGCTTCACGCAGTACGGCTACGAGCGCGTGGCCTCGGCCGTGATCGAGGCGTTCACTCCGGAGCTCGAAGAGGCCCTCACGCACCCGATCGACCACAAGTCGGCGCTGCAGGAGCGCCTCGCGCAGAGTCAGCGGCTCGTCGAGTACCTGTTGCTCGGCCAGAAGGGCCCGGAGCACGAACCCACGTTCGAGGTGGCCGCCAAGATCGGTGGCAAGACCGTCGCCACGGGCCGTGGTCGCACGAAGAAGGCCGCCGAGCAAGATGCGGCGCTGGCCGCGCTTGCTGCGCTCGAGGCCGAAGCCGCCGGCGCGACCACCGCCGCGGAGTAACGCGGCGTGCACGTCCGCGAGATCACCCTCAAGGGGTTCAAGTCGTTCCCCGACCGCACCCGCCTGGAGTTCGGGCCGGGCGTCTCGGTGATCGTCGGGCCGAACGGGTCCGGCAAGTCCAACGTGACCGACGCCATCCTCTGGGTGCTCGGGGAGCAGTCGCCAGCGGCCGTGCGCGGTCGCTCCATGCAGGACGTGATCTTCGCTGGTGGGCACGGGGTGCAGGCCCGCAGCGCCGCGGAGGTCGAGCTCGTGCTCGACAACAGCGATGGCGCCGTCCCGGTCCCGTTCTCAGAGATCTCCGTGAGTCGGCGGATCACGCGCGACGGCGAAGGCGAGTACCGGCTCAACGGCGCGAAGTGCCGCCTCTCCGACGTGATGGAGCTGCTGTCCGACACGGGCCTTGGCAAGGAGATGCACTCCGTCATCTCGCAGGGCCGCGTGGAGGCGATCGTCACCAGCAAGCCCAAGGATCGCCGGCTCCTGCTCGAGGAGGCCGCCGGGCTTGGCAAACACCGCCGTCGGCGCCGCGCTGCCCAGCGCAAGCTCGAGCGAGCCCAGCAGAACCTCGACCGCGTGATCGATATCGAGCAGCAGGCACGAAAGCGCTTGGGGCCGCTGCGGCGTCAAGCCGAGGCCGCTGAGCTCCGCGGGCGCCTTGAGCGCCAGCTCGCCGAAGCTCGCTGGGAGCTCCTCGGAGAAGACGTGCGCCTGCGGACCGCCGAGGAGGAGCAGGCCACCGAGGCGGTGGCGCCGCTGCGCGCTGCCCGCACCCAGCTCGACGAGCAGCTGCGCGAGGTCGCGATCAAGCGCGGCGCAGCCGAGGCCGAGCTCCAGCAGCGCACCGCCAGGCGCGAGCAGCTCGCTCGGCGCGCCTCTCAGCTGCGCTCGCTCGCCGAGCGGCAGGTCGAGCGCGCCGAGCGTTCAGCGTCGATCGGCCAGGAGACCGAGGAGCGGCTGATCGCCCGCGAGCGCCAGCTCGAGGCGCTGCACGCCGAAGCCGAGCACGACGAAGGCGAGACGCCCGGTCAGCAGCGGATCGCCGCGATCGAGGCCCAGCTCGCCGAACTCGACGAACGCCGCGAAGAGGTGCTGGCCCGCGAAGTGGCCGCGCTCGAGGTCGCGCGCGAGGAGGCCGCCGAAGGCCTCGCCGCGGCCAAGGGCGCGCTCGCCGACGCGCAGGCCGCCCAGACCGAGACCGAAGCCGCCGTCGACACGGCCCGCCAGGCGCTGCAGGCACAGCAGCGCGAGGTCGACGCCGCCCGCCGCGAGGCGGCCCGCCTGGGCAGCGAAGTCGCCGAGGTCAACCGCTTCCTGCGCGCCCGCGCCGGCGGCGCTCCCGGCGGCGCCCGCGCCCTGGCCGACGGCCTGGAGGTCGCCGCAGGCCTGGAAGGGGCAGTGGCCACCGCACTTGGCGGCGAGCTGCGAGCCGGCCTGGCCGAGACCGTTGCAG
>JAEMRF010000551.1 GCA_016463515.1 Solirubrobacteraceae bacterium
GCCGTGGCGATGTAGAGCGAGAGCATCCACGCGGCGACCGCGTTGATCGTCATCGACGTGTTCATCGTGCCCAGCGGGATGCCGTCGAGCAGCTGGTGCATGTCGCCCTTGTGCGCGACCGAGACGCCGACCTTGCCGACCTCGCCTCGCGCGAGGATGTGGTCGGAGTCGTAGCCCGTCTGCGTGGGCAGATCGAAGGCGATCGACAGACCCGTCTGGCCCTTGGCCAGGTTGCCGCGATACAGCTCGTTGCTCTTCTTGGCGTTGGAGTGTCCGGCGTAGGTCCGCATGACCCACGGACGCTCTCGCTCAGGAAGACGGTGCGACGGCTGCTCGCTCATGCGCGGGATTCTAAAGAGGCTGGCGAGCCTGGGGGCGGCGACCATCACACGGGGCTACCCTTAGGGCTTGGTCACACGGCCCCTCAGGACGATCGAGCACGGCGCGCACGGTGCTCCCATCGCGCTCTTGCTGCATGGATTGCCCGGCGGAGCGGAGGACTGGGACCGCCTTGGACCGCGGCTGGCTGGGCGGTTTCGCGTGGTGGCGGTCGACCGCCCCGGGTATGGCGGATCGGGCGAAGATCCCCTCTCGATTCCGGATCAGATCGACGCCTACGCGGCGTTGCTGCGCGAGCGCGCCGCGCACTCTGCGGCGCCAGCGCTCGTCGTCGGCCACAGCTATGGCGCAGTGCCCGCCGCCGGACTCGCCGCGCGCCACCCCGACCTCGTTGGCGCGCTTGGCCTGGTTGCCCCGGCGCTGCGCGACGACGATCGAGAGCTGCCACCAGGCTTCGACGGCCTCGCCAAGCTGATGGTCAAGCCCGCTGTCGGGGAGTTCCTGAAGGCCACGCTGCTCAGCCAGGCCGGCCGTACGCTCATCGCCAAGGTCACCGATCCGATGTCGTTTCACCCGGACGAGGTCGACCCCGACCACCTGGCAGGCGTGCGCGACCGCACCCTGCAGTGGAACGCGTTTCGCTCGTTCTGGCTCGAAGCGCGCGCCATGCGCCGCGAGTCGGCGGAGGTCGAGTCGCACCTGGGCGCGCTGCACGTGCCAGCTGCGGTCATCCATGCGCCCGGAGACCGCGTCGTGGATCCGGCGGCGGGGTTCCGGACCGCGGCGTCGATCCCGCGCTGCACGCACCACGAGACCGGCGGCGGCCACATGCTCACCATCTCGCGGGCCGACGAGGTCGCCGAGCTGCTGCTGGCCCTTGCCGATCGCGCCGAGGTCTTCGCAGCGGGCTAGTGCCCTAGGGGGTTGCGGCGACCTGGATCGTCTTGCGCTTGATGCCCTTGGCGGTCACGAGCACGCTGACCTTGGTCCCGACCTTCGTGGCTGCCGGGAGCAGGATCGTCCCGGTGACCTTGCAGCGCACCTTGCCCCGCAGCTTGGTCGCCTTGACCTTCAGTGCCGTGCGGACCTTGTTGACCGTGCCGGCGACCGCGGCCGGGCACTTCTTTCCGCTGGGCACCACGTACATCGCGATCACAAGCTTCGGCACCGGTGTGGACTGCGGCTTGGTCGCGGTTCCGTTGGGCGCGGGGGCGGCCGATGGCGTCGGCGCAGCCGGCGCTGGTGGGTTCGGTGCCGTCGGCGCCGGGTTCTCGGGCGCAGGCGGCGTCGGATCAGCCGGCTTCGGGTCCTCTGGCTTGGGCGGAACCGGCGTGACTGGCGGGTCGACGAGCGTGATCGAGCGCGACAGGATGCGAGGCCCGTCGTGCCAGACCGCGGTGGCGCGCCCAGCCGCGTCCACAACCGTCGAGCCCAAGCGCATCCCGTCGGCGGTGCCGCGCGGCGCATCAGCGATGAGTGCCCAGGGCTCCCAATCGCCGGTCACGGTGCGAACGGCACCCTGGAACTTGGTGGCCGCGTCGTTCCCCGAAACCCACGTCGCAAGCGACGAGCCGCCCGCTCCGACGGAGAGCGCGAGGTCCCGGAAGATCGGCACCTCC
>JAEMRF010000552.1 GCA_016463515.1 Solirubrobacteraceae bacterium
CCGACTCCGCGCTGGTGGCCGCCGCCACGCTGAGCGACCGGTACATCACCAGCCGATTCCTGCCCGACAAGGCCATCGACCTGGTCGACGAGGCCGGATCGCGGCTGCGCATGGAGATCGACTCCCGGCCCGTCGAGATCGACGAGGTCGAACGGCTGGTCCGGCGCCTCGAGATCGAGGAGATGGCGCTGGCCAAGGAATCCGACGACGCCTCCAAGGATCGCCTGGAGAAGCTGCGCGCCGAACTGGCCGACAAGAAGGAACAGCTGTCCGAACTGACCACACGGTGGCAGAACGAGAAGAGCGCCATCGACATCGTCCGCGATTTCACCGAGCAGCTGGACCGGCTGCGCGGTGAGGCCGACCGCGCCGAGCGCGACGGTGACCTGGCCAAGGCCGCGGAGCTGCGCTACGGCCGTATCCCGGAGATCGAGAAGAAACTCGAGGCCGCGCTGCCGGTCGCCGAGGCCCGCGAGAACGTGATGCTCAAGGAGGAGGTCGGACCCGACGACATCGCCGAGGTGGTGGAGGCGTGGACCGGCATCCCGGCCGGGCGGATGCTCGAAGGCGAGACCGCCAAGCTCCTGCGCATGGAGGACGAGCTGGGTCGGCGGGTCATCGGTCAGAAGGACGCGGTCGCCGCGGTCTCCGATGCGGTGCGGCGTTCCCGCGCCGGTGTCGCCGATCCGAACCGGCCGACGGGCTCCTTCATGTTCCTGGGGCCGACCGGTGTCGGTAAGACCGAGCTGGCCAAGGCGCTTGCGGAGTTCCTGTTCGACGACGAACGCGCGATGGTGCGCATCGACATGAGCGAGTACGGCGAGAAGCACTCCGTCGCGCGGCTGGTCGGTGCCCCTCCGGGCTACATCGGTTACGACCAGGGTGGACAGCTCACCGAGGCGGTGCGGCGCAGGCCGTACACCGTGGTGCTGTTCGACGAGGTCGAGAAGGCCCACCCGGACGTGTTCGACGTGCTGCTGCAGGTCCTCGACGAGGGCAGGCTGACCGACGGACAGGGCCGCACGGTCGATTTCCGCAACACCATCCTCATCCTGACGTCCAACCTCGGGTCGGGCGGCAACGAGGAACAGGTGATGGCGGCCGTGCGGGCGGCATTCAAGCCGGAGTTCATCAACCGTCTCGACGACGTGCTGATCTTCGATGCGCTGAGTCCCGACCAGCTGGTGTCCATCGTCGATATCCAGCTGAACCAGCTGCAGAAGCGGCTGGCCCAGCGCAGGCTGAGCCTCGAGGTGTCCCTGGAGGCCAAGCAGTGGCTGGCCGATCGTGGATTCGACCCGCTCTACGGTGCGCGTCCACTGCGCCGGCTGGTGCAGCAGGCCATCGGTGACCAGCTGGCCCGGATGTTGCTGGCAGGCCAGGTGCACGACGGTGACACCGTCAAGGTCGATGTCAGCGCCGACGGTGAGGGCCTGATCCTGGCCTGATTGAGTGACTTCGGCGCGCTCACGTACGTTCTGCGCACGTGAGCGCGCCGAAATCGCGGTGGGGTGGGGATTGTGACCATCTCGAGTTCTGGCGAATCGGGCTCCAGCAAGTACTCTGAGGGCAATGGTTCCTCTCTGGTTCACGCTGTCCGCACTCTGCTTCGTGGGTGCGGCCGTCTTGCTGTACGTGGATATCGACCGCCGGCGCGGGTTGGGCCGGCGGCGTAAGTCGTGGGCGAAGTCGCACGGTTTCGACTATGAACACGAATCTGCCGACATTTTGAGCCGCTGGAAGCGCGGCGTGATGTCGACCGTCGGGGAGAGCGTCCAGGCCCGCAATGTGGTGCTGGGCCAGATCCGCGGCGAGGCCGTCTTCGTCTTCGATCTCGACGATGTCGCCACGGTGATCGCGCTGCATCGCAAAGTCGGCACCAATGTCGTGGTGGATCTTCGTCTGAAGGACATCAAGGAGCCCCGCGAGAGCGATATCTGGCTGCTCGGTGCCATCG
>JAEMRF010000553.1 GCA_016463515.1 Solirubrobacteraceae bacterium
CCCTTCTCGTACATGAGGTCGACGATGAGCTTGAGCTCGTGGAGGCACTCGAAGTAGGCCATCTCCGGGTTGTAGCCGGCCTCGACGAGGGTCTCGAAGCCGGCCTGCACGAGGGCGGAGGCGCCGCCGCAGAGCACGGCCTGCTCGCCGAAGAGATCGGTTTCGGTCTCTTCCTTGAAGGTGGTCTCGATGACGCCGCCGCGGGTGCAGCCGATGCCCTTGGCGTAGGCCAGGGCGACGGCCTTGGCGTTGCCGGTGGCATCCTGGTGGATGGCGATGAGGCCGGGGACGCCGGAGCCCTCTTCGAACTGGCGGCGCACCAGGTGGCCGGGGCCCTTGGGGGCGGCGAGGGCGACGTCGACGAACGACGGCGGCTCGACCTGGCCGTAGAGGACGGAGAAGCCGTGGCCGAAGAGCAGCAGGTTGCCCTCAGCGAGGCCGTCGACGACCTCGGCCTCGTAGATGTCTTTGTGGAGCTCGTCGGGGACGAGCATCATCACGATGTCGCCGCGGCTGGCGGCGTCGGCGGGTGAAACGACCTCGAGGCCGTGGGACTTGGCCTGCTCAACCGACTTGGAGCCTTCGCGGAGGCCGACGATCACTTGGGCGCCGCTGTCCTTGAGGTTGCGGGCGTGCGCGTGGCCCTGGCTGCCGTAGCCGATGATCGCGACGGTCTTGCCGTCGAGCTGCGCGAGATCCGCGTCGTCGTCGTAGAACATTCGCGCGAGTCTACGGGGGACGGGGCGCATCGCGCGGCCTGGTCGGGCCTGCCTGGTTGAGTGGTGGGGCGACGCGTCGATACCTTGCCCCTGATGGCCTTGCTGCGTGACCCTGACGTCCTTGAGCCGCGGTTGGCAGATCCGCTGAACGTGCGATGGAGTCCGCGGGCGTTCGATGACCAGCATGTGCTGGAGCCACGGCAGCTCCACCTGCTGCTGGAGGCGGCCAGGTGGGCGCCGTCGGCGGGGAACTCGCAGCCGTGGTCGTTCATGGTGGGGTTGCGTGGCGACGAGACGTTCGCCGGGTTCTACGAGCACCTGGCCCGCGGGAATCAAGCGTGGGCCGGGCGGGCAAGCGCGCTGCTCGTGGCCATTCGACAGACGGCCAGCGGCCCGGATCACGAGCTTCCGTTTGGGGGCTACGCGCAGTACGACCTCGGTCAGGCCGCCGCACACCTGACGATCCAGGCCCATGCGTTGGGGCTGCATGTGCACCAGTTCGCGGGCTTTGACCATGACGCGGTGCAGCAACGCTTCGGCGTTCCAGAGCATTGGGCGGTGACCACGGGCATCGCCGTCGGGGTGGCAGCGTCGCCGGACGTGCTCGACGAGCGCACGCGGGAGAAGGAGCTGCTGCCCCGCACGCGGCGCCCGATCAGCGAGTTCGCGTTCTCCGGCACGTGGGGTGAGGCGCCGGTCGACCTCTCCTAGCCCGGTGTTGCGCGCTTGCGCTCGGCGGCGCGCTCGGGCGCGAGGGCCCTTGTTTCAGTCGGCGTAGGACCCGTATCCGCGGCGGTCGGGACCGTGGGGCACGGATCTGGTCTCCCCCGCCGCACCGGATAGGTTCGCCGGGTGACTACGGACTCCCCGCGCGCCTCGCAGCGCACCGCCTTCATCGTCGCCATGACGATGCTCTTCCTGACCGTCGCGCAGCTCGCCTTTGCGACCTTCAGCGGCAGCGACCTCCCGCAGTTCGAGGGCAAGGCGTTCGGTGCCAGGTTGGTGTTCTACCCGGCGATGATGCTCAGCGTGCCCCTCGTGTGGGCGATCGTGGCGCGGCAGCGTGGCAACGATCCCACGATCCCGTGGGCAGGCGTGGCATTCATCATGGAGCCGTTCCTGGTCGACGTCACCGGCAACACTCTGAATCTGTACGACGCGATCCCGTGGTGGGACGACCTCAACCACTTCGTGAACTGGGGCTTCATGTGCTTCGGCATCGGCATCCTGCTGCG
>JAEMRF010000554.1 GCA_016463515.1 Solirubrobacteraceae bacterium
ACGCCGCGCGGCTTGCCGACGATCCACAGCTCGGCGTCGGCGCGCACGTTCTGCCAGGCACGCAGCAGGAGGTCGGTGCCTTTGTAGGGACGGATCAGCCCGAAGCTGAGCACCACCGGCCGGGGCGGTTTGCCGGGGTTGGCGGTGTGGCCGTCGGCGACGTGTTGCGGCCGGCCCCACGGGTTGGCGAGGGTCGGCGTGTGGCCGGGGCCGTCCTGCACCGGGGTGAGCTCGTCGGGCTCCAGGAGCTCGGCCGGGAGCGGTGCCCGGTGGACGGCCGCGAGGTGATCGAAGGCGCCGTGGGGGATCACGCGGATCTTGCGTTCCAGCACGCCGGCTTCGTCGATGAGCCGCTGGCGGCCGTGCTCGGAGTGCGCGATCACGAGGTCGGCTTGGGCGTAGATGCGCCGCTGCGCCTGGCGCTGGAACCGGCGCGCCTCACGCGGGAGCACGTCGTGGGCGGTGATCACGAGGGCGCGCTGGCGCGGCAGGCCAAACGCGTCGACCTCTTGGAGCGGCGCCCACTGCAGGTGCGTGATGTCGGCCGGGCGGCCGCGCAGGCGGCGCAGGCCCAGCGGGTGCTCCACCACGCGCGCAGCCTGCCGCCACGGGCTCGGGAGTCCGCCGGAGTGGCGGTAGAAGTCGACGAAACGCCGGTACGGCAGTTCGGATTCGCCTTGCGTGGCTACCGCTGCGGCGCCGGCAGCAAGGTTGGCGGCCGCCGACTTCGAGGTCTGGCCACCGCCCGCGTGGATCGCGGCGTCCCACTCAGGGCTGGCGGTCGTGACCAGATCGACCTGCACACCGGCACGGACCAGCGCCGTTGCGAGCGCATGGTCGTAAGGCGGCGTGTAGGCGGCGGGGTCGACGAGCTGGACGAGCACCACCAGGGAGTATCGTCGCTGCGGCTCTCCGCTGTCGCCGTGACTGACCTCTCGATCCTCATCGTCAACACCCAGTCGCGCGACCTGCTGCTGCTCGGCCTCGACGCCGTGCAGCGCGAGCTGGCCGACAGCGGCTGGCGCGTCGTGCCCGCCGGAGGCGAGCCGATGGGCCCGAATCTGGGCCGAGCGCGGTTCACCGGCCTCGAGACGGTGCCCATCGCGTCGACGACCGGACGGACCGCGGAAGTGCTCGTGCTCGACAACGCGTCGACGGACGGTTCGGCCGACGCGGCGCTCGCCCACCCGCTCAAACCTGAGGTGGTGGCGCTGGATCGTCGCGTGGGCAAGGCCACGGCCGACTCGACCTTGCTGCGCCGCGCAGTGGGCGACTACGGCCTGTTGCTCAACGAGGACGCCGAACTGCAGCCAGGGTCGCTCACCGCGCTGGTCAAGGCGCTCGACGAAGATCCCGGCGCCGCCGCCGTTGGCGCCCGGCTGATCCGTCCCGACGGCACCCAGCAGCCGTCGGCGTGGGCGTTTCCGTCGGTCCGCGGCGCCGTGCAGGCGGCCATCGGGCAGCCAGATCGCGTGGTGCAGAGTCTCGGGACGGGGGTGCGACGCGTCGACTGGGCCCAGTCCGCGGCGCTGCTCGTGCGCGTGCACGCTGCCCGTGAGATCGGCTATTTCGACGAGGACTTCTTCGTCTATTCCGACGAGGTCGACTTCGCCCGCCGCCTCACCAACGCCGGCCATCACGTGCTGTGGACCTCCGAAGCGACGGTCATCCACCACGAGCAGCTCTCCACCGACCTCGCGCGCGCCGAGCGCCGCATCGTCGAGTTCCACCGCGGCCGGGACCGCTATCTGCGCAAGCACCATTCCGCGCCCGAGCGCTGGGCGATCACCGCGCTGACGGTGCTCACCTACGCGGCCCGCGCCGTTGCCGCCGTGGTGCTGCCCGGCCACGATCCGCGCCGCTACCTGCTCCACGTGCGTGCCGCGGCCCAGCCCGGGCGGGGCGAGGGCCTGCGCGAAGCCGCAGTGGCGTTCAATCGCGAACGCGAGTAG
>JAEMRF010000555.1 GCA_016463515.1 Solirubrobacteraceae bacterium
ACCTCAAGCAGACGCTTCAATCGGTGAATCTCGTCGCGATCGGCACCGTCGGCGTGTTGCACGTGTGGCTTCAGTCTACGGGCCTATTGCCCAAGCTCGGTCGGAATCGGCCATGACCCCGAAGGACTGGAGTTACGGTCGGCGGATTCCGCGTGAGGCGACCACGCCCCCACCCGCCGCGCACGCGATGCTGATCACGATGGCGATGAGCGCCGCGCTCCCAACGGGCTGGCCCAAACACAGGTTCCTTGCCGCATCGACGGCATACGTCATCGGGTTCGCGCGAGCGACGACCTGAAGCCATCCGGGGAGCGCGGCAATCGGGACGTACGCGCTGGACGCAAACATCAGCGGGAACATCGCGATCATGCCGAAGCTCTGCATCAGGTCGGCGTTTCGCAGCCAGGTGGCGACGGCGAGGAACACCCAGCCAAGCCCGGCCCCGACGATGAGCGCGAGCGCCACCGCTGCCATCAGTCCTGTGATGCCGCCAGCGGCGGAGTAGCCGAACACGGCGGCCGCGAGCGCCACGATGATCAAGAGCTGAATGGCGCCTCGAACCAGGTCGGAAAGGCTCCGCGCGACGAGGACTGAGCCCAACCAGATCGGCAACGTGCGCAGACGCGAGAGCACGCCACTGTCGATGTCCTGCGTGAGTCGCACGCCGGTTTGCAGCGCGGTCTGCATCGCGGTGTTCACGAGGATCGCCGGCAGGAGGTAGTCGATGTAGCTCACGCCG
The DNA here is from genome assembly GCA_016463515.1 of Solirubrobacteraceae bacterium. Taxonomy (GTDB): domain Bacteria; phylum Actinomycetota; class Thermoleophilia; order Solirubrobacterales; family Solirubrobacteraceae; genus JAGIBJ01. The sequence continues at coordinate 740 of JAEMRF010000555.1, forward strand.
GCTGGGAAGCTGCTGCCGCTGGCCAAGCTCGAGAACACCTGACTGAAGAGCACCAGCATGATGACCGGCATCAGCAGGGCGAGCACCACCGCACGGGTGTCTCCCACGAGCGCCCGCAGCGACCGCACGGTGAGCACACGGATCTGGGTCGGGACGGAGCTGCCTCGCCACAGACCGGGAGTGCTGGGAAGCCTGGATGGCGTGGCGGCTGCCACCGCCGGCCGTGATGCGAAGTCGGTCATGCCGCCACCTTGGGTGCCTGTGGGGTCGCGTGGGCCAACGCCAGATACACGTCGTCCAGACTCGGCTCGGCGAAGCGCAGGTCGGTCGCCTGCAGCTGAGCGGAGTCCAGCGCGCGGACGACGGTGACCAGCGAGCGTGACGACTCCACCGGTGCAGTCACCGAGCGCCTGGCGAGGTCGAGCACCGGGCTCAGTCCGGCGCCCCTCAGCGCGTCGACCGCGCGCGGCAACTCGTCAGCGGTGCCAAACGTCGTCGTCACGGTGCGCTGCCCGACTTTGGTCTTCAGGTCGGCGGGGGTCCCGTTGGCGACCACTCGCCCTTGGGCGAGGACGGTGATCGCGTCGGCAAGGCGATCGGCCTCGTCGAGGTACTGCGTGGTGAGCAGGACCGTCGTGCCGTGGTCGACCAGTCGCTCGACCGTCTCCCACACGCTGCGTCTGGCTTGCGGGTCCAGACCGGAGGTCGGCTCATCCAGAAACAGGACGTCGGGCTGACCGACCAGTGAGGCCGCCACGTCGAGCCTGCGGCGCATTCCTCCGGAGTAGGTCTTCGCGGGACGCTGGGCGGCGGCGCCCAGGTCGAACACCTCGAGCAGCTCGATCGCCCGCTCGTGAGCCTGGCGGCGACTGGCGCCCAGGAGCCGCGCGATCAGGACGAGATTGTCGATGCCCGGCAAGAGCTCGTCGACGGCCGCGAACTGACCGGTGAGGCCAATCCGGCGGCGCACCTCAGGAGCCGACGTGACGACATCGAACCCGGCAACGCGAGCTACCCCCGCTGTGGGCCGCAAGAGGGTCGCGAGCACGTTGACGAGCGTGGTCTTCCCCGCGCCGTTGTGGCCGAGCAGCCCGTGGATCGTGCCGGTGCCGACGCGGAGCGTCACGTCTTCGAGGGCCTTGATCGCGCCGAACGTCACGCTCACGTGGTCGACGGTGATCGCCGGGCTGCCAGCGGCTTGATGTTGCGTCA
>JAEMRF010000556.1 GCA_016463515.1 Solirubrobacteraceae bacterium
ACCAGGCAGAACACGTGATGATCGTGGACCTCATGCGCAACGACCTGGGGCGCGTGTGCGACTACGGGTCCGTGCGTTGGGAGCTCACACCACGGCTGGAAGCCCACGCGGGGGTCTGGCATCTCGTCAGTCAGGTCGGTGGCGACCTGCATGAGGACTGGGGCGATGGGCGGCTGCTGCGCGCCACCTTCCCACCAGGCTCGGTTACCGGTGCGCCCAAAGTCCAGGCGATGCGCGTGATCGCTGCGGTGGAGGGCACCGCCCGAGAGGTCTACACCGGAGCGCTTGGACTCTCCAGCCCAGCCAGCGGTCTTGAACTGGCCGTGGCCATCCGCACCCTGGAGGTCGACGGCACGCGCGCCTGGGTCGGCGTCGGGGGCGGCATCGTGGCGGACTCGCGGCCCCAAGCCGAGCTTGCTGAGGCCTTGAGCAAAGCCGCGGCATTGGTCGGCGCTGCGGGAGGAACGGTCGATGCCGGGTCCGTTCCAGCGAAGTTCCAGCGGCTCATCGGTGTGCCGTGGCTGCCGTCGGCGAGCGTTCGCCCCGACCCGTCGGGCGGCCTGGTCGACACCGTGTACGTCGCCGATGGCCACCCGCGACACGTCGAACGGCACGTGGCACGCCTGGACCGCTCGCTGCGCGAGCTCGGCCACGCTCCGCTCGAGTCCGGCACTGCCGACCGCATTCGCGCCTTTGCCGCCGAGCATGCCGCGACTGGCCATGACGGACGCGTCCGCGTGCTCGCCGTGCCTGACGAGGCCGACCGCGGCGGCCGGCCGCTCGCGCCGCAGCTGCAGTTCGTGGTCCAGGAACCGCAGACCGGCGCAGTGCTGCTGGCACCGATGGTGGTGCCGGGTGGCCTCGGCACCCACAAGTGGCTGGACCGACGGTTCGTCGACCAAGCCCGCACCGAGCTGGGAGCGACACCGCTTCTGCTCGATGCCGACGGCACCGTGCTTGAAGCCGGGTGGGCCAACGTCTGGTGGCTGCACGACGGCGTGCTCCACACGCCACCGCTCGACGGCCGCCAGCTCCCGGGCGTGATGCGCGGCCTGCTGCTCGAGCGGCGAGGGCAGGCGCCCCTCCCGATCGTGGAGTCCACTCGCACCTACGGCGCTGACCTGGCCGACCTGCCGCTTCTGCTCACCAGCGCTCGCGGCGTGACCCCCGCACGGCTGGCTGACACCCCGCCCGCGGTCACCGATGAGGCCGCACGACTTGCAGCAGCGCTGCAGCCGCTTACGGCCGAACGCCGCTGACCGCCGCTGCTCCGGATGGCTCCGTGGCCACGTGCCGTCGCGCTGGCCGTCCACTGGCGGTCAGCGCCGACGGCACCCCGATCTGAAAGCCCTGCGCATAGTCCACGCCGATCTCACCCAGCCGGCGGAGGCAGGGCTGCGTGTCGACGTACTCGGCGACCGACTTGACCCCAAGACCGCGAGCCGTGCTCGCGAGGCCCTGAACCATCACCGCTGCGCGGTCGCTGGTGCCCACGTCGCGGCAGAGGCTGCCGTCGATCTTCACGTAGGCCAACGGGAGCTCGCGCAGATGCACCAGCGAGTTGAACCCAGCGCCGAAGTCATCGAGCGCCAGTTCGCAGCCGAGGTCGATGAGTTGGCGAGCAAACCGCTGCGCGACGTCGAGGTCGATCAGCTTCGAGGTTTCGGTGAGCTCGATCACCAGCTGGCCCCGCGGGATCTCGTGGCGCGCGAGCTCGCGGCCCAGCTCTTGGAGGATCTCGGGGTGGTCGACGGATCGTGCCGACATGTTCACGTGCAGACGGGGCAGCGAGCGGCCCTCCTTCTTCTGCGCGCCCAAGAGTTCAACGCTTCGCCGAGCCACCCAGCTGTCGAGCTCTGAGATGAGTCCATGGCGCTCGGCGACCGGGAGAAACTCACCCGGCGCCAGGGTCGCGCCGTCGTCGCCTTGCAGCCGCGCCAGCATCTCGT
>JAEMRF010000557.1 GCA_016463515.1 Solirubrobacteraceae bacterium
GCCTGAGAGTGCGGCGAGTCCGTGGGGCGCAGCGGCGTTGACGACGTCGGCCCACACCGCGCCGGCACCAACGCGGGCGGTCTGAGCTTGCACGTCGATGTCGACACCGCCGATGGCGGTGCGCAGCAGCAGGGCGCCGGAGAGGTCGCCGAGCGCTGCGGCATGGTGGCCGGTGGTCTGCGGCGCGACGCGAAGGCCGCGTTCGGTGGCGTAGGCCACAGCGCTGCGGACCTCCTCGACGGTGGTTGCCGTCACCACGGCGGCTGGACGTTGGTCCACCGCGAGGTTCCAGGCAGCGCGGGCCTGGTCGTAGTCGCCCTCTTCCGGGAGGACGACGGTCGCGGCGCTTGAGATGAGCGTGGAATCGGTCATGGAGAGACCTTTTCGCGGGCGGCGCGGCGCCACATCGGGGACCTCCCCAGTCTGCTCCCCCAAAGGGCGAACCCGTTGAGCGGCGGACCCATACAGGTCCACCGCCCCATGGGTTTCGCTCTGCTGCGCCGGGCCTCAGCCGGCGAGGACCTCGATCACGGCGTCAGCGAACTGCGACGTGCCGACGGCCGTCGGATCGTCCTTGGTCGTCTTGAGGTCGTAGGTCACGTTCTTGCCTTCGGCGATCACGGCGGCGATCGCGCCTTCCATGCGATCGGCGGCGTCGGTCTCGCCCAAGTGGCGCAACATCAGAACGCCCGAGAGCATCACGGCCGTGGGGTTCAGCTTGTTGAGGCCAGCGAGGGTCGGCGCGGAGCCGTGCGTGGCCTCGAAGACCGCGGCGTGGGTGCCGATGTTGGCCCCAGGTGCGACGCCAAGCCCGCCGATCAGCCCGGCGCACAGGTCAGACAGCAGGTCGCCGTAGAGGTTCGGCAGCACGATGATGTCGTACTCGTCGGGCCAGCTGACGAGCTGGTTGCAGAGGTTGTCGACGATGATCTCGGCGAACTCGATGTCCGGGTAGTCCTTGGCGACCTCGCGGGCTGTCGCCAAGAACACGCCGTCGGAGAACTTCATGATGTTGGCCTTGTGGCCGGCGTGGACCTTCTTGCGGCCGTTCGCGCGGGCGTACTCAAATGCAGCGCGCACGATCCGGTCTGAGCAGAAGACCGAGATCGGCTTGATCGACACGCCGGAGTGCTCACGCAGCTTGGCCCCGGTGACCTTCTCGACGAGGACCGACAGCTCGTCGAAGCCTTCGGTGTCCTTTTCGAACTCGATGCCGGCGTAGACGTCTTCGGTGTTCTCGCGGAAGATCACGAGATCCGTCTCGGGGAACCGCGTTCGCACCCCCTCGTAGGACTTACACGGGCGAATGCACGCGTAGAGGTCGAGCTCTTTGCGCAGGAGCACGTTGATGGAGCGAAAGCCCGAGCCCGACGGCGTGGTGGTCGGGCCCTTGATGCCGACCTTGTTGTCGCGCAGCGACTGCAGCGTGGCCGGCGGGAACGGGTTGCCAGAGCGCTCGTACTCGTCGAGTCCGGCCTCGTGGACGTCCCAATCGAACTCCACCCCCGTCGCCTCAAGGACGCGGCGGGTCGCCTCGGTCAGCTCTGGGCCTGAGCCGTCGCCGGGGATGAAGGTCACGCGATGCGCCATGGGCGTCCTCGATGGGTCGAGCGGAGTTGACCTAGGCGACTCTAGTCACGCAGACGGGCGTGTCTAGCGACGGACCGTCGAGGACGCATGTGTCGCAACCGGCGCAGCGACTGGTGATGGACCTGGGCTTTGCGCGGCGGACGGCGACTTCGCTGGTTGGCGGCGGCGGAGTTGCGGGCGGTACGCGGCCTGTGGGCGCTTTGCACCGGTAGCGGTGCAGGGATTCGGCGTTTCAGCTGGTTGGCGGCGGCGGGACTTCGCGCGCTTCGCGGCCAGCGGGCAGGCGGGCCCCGCCTCCGCACCGAAAGCGGCCAAGCCATGCACTTTTTCAGACCCCTCCTGAAGAACTGCACCAGTTC
>JAEMRF010000558.1 GCA_016463515.1 Solirubrobacteraceae bacterium
ACGGCGACGGTGCGGCCGGCCTCGGAGTCCTCACCCATGAAGCTGAGGGCGATCGGTGCCAGACGCAGACGGGCCTTTCCGGTGCGCACCAGATCGTTGATGACCTTGGGCTGCTGGTCGAGCTGATGGTCCTTGCAGAACGGGCACTGCACGTCGATGAACTCGATCAGGGTGACGGGCGCCTTGGGATCGCCGATCGTCAAACCGTTCTGCTCGATGCCCTTGAGCAGCGAGGCGGTCTCGGTCGTGCCGGCCACTTCGGCCTTCTCGTCGGTTCCGACGCCGCCGCCGGAGTCCTTGCCGCCGGTGATCACCACGACGAGCACGACCACGACCAGCGCTGCGAAGACCGCGCCGCCGAGGTACTGCAGCAGCTTGGTGCGCTTTGCCTGCGCGGCGGCGGCCAACTGGGCCTGCTCGCGCTTGAGGCGTGCTTCGTTCTTCTTGTCGGCGTTGCTGGCCATCGGTCGCTTGATCTCTCGAGGGTCTGGGGAAAGCGTGGTGCGTGCGGCGGGCCTTGGGCCCGCAGTGGTGCGCTGCGTCACATGATGACGGGCTGCCCGGCGCAGCGTCGCACCGGCGGTGTCAGCGGCGCGTAAGGGTGATCAGGCCGTGGGCGCAGCTGGCGCGGACGGCGTCGCCGGCGCAGGGCTCGTTGCCGACGGCGGAGTCCCTGGCGTAGACCTGCGGCGGTCCAGCTGCGCGCGCACCTGGCGCACGGCCTGGATGAGTTGTTCGGCTACGGGCTGCTCGCGATAGATGGGTACCCAGGCAAAGCTCACCGGGGCCGCGTCGCTGGGACCGACTGCGAAGCCCGGTGTACCTGCCTCGTGGCGCCCCAGCACCGCCTGCCCGAGGGCCTCGCTCCGTGCCGCAAACGCCGCATGTTTCTGGTCGAGCTGCCGCGACGCGTCCGCGTCGGTCGTGCCTGGGATCTCCGATACGAGCCGCCGCAGGAAGGCGTCGCTCACGTAGCCGGAGTTCTCCTGCCCCTGGTTCCAGAAGAACAGGTGCGCGAACTCCCACGCGCGGTTACGGGCGGCCATCCGCACGAACACGTTGCGGGCTGCGATGGAGTCCGGGCCGAGGAAGGCAAGCGGCACGAAGGCGATGCGCGCTTCACCCGTGCGCACGAGCCGCTTGATGAGTTCGGGCTGCACATCGAGCTGGTGTTTCTTGCAGAACGGGCACTGCAGATCCACGTACTCCAGCAGCGTGACGGGAGCTTTCGGGTCGCCGAGCACCATGCCTTGCTGCTCAATGCCCTCCAGCAGCGCCGCCGTTTCCGCTGCTCCCGGGGTTTGCGGGGCCTTGGGCTCCTGCTGCGCCGCCTTCCCGGGATCCCTGCCATCGGCATACGGGTTGTTGCGTCCGGCGAGCACCATCGCCACGGCAGCGACGATCAGTGCCGCCACCAGGACGACTGGCAGAGCGCGCCGAGCTGTCATGGTCAGCTCGTGGCGACGGCGCTCGTGGCGAGCGCTGCCGCGTCGAGCGCGGCGGAGGCACCGGCCGCGTCGGGGGCTACGCAGGCGATCGCTGCGTGCTCGAGATTGCCGAGCGTGGCAGCGGCTACCGCGTGTAGCGCAGCTTCGTCAACCGCAGCGATCTCGGCGGTGAGCACGTCGGGAGCGACGACGTCGAGGCCACTGGCGAGTCGACCGGCGAGCAGCGTGGCACGGCCCCCGGCCGTCTCCAGCGACAAGCCAAGTCGGCCGGCGACATGTTCACGGGCCCAGCCGAGATCCTCGGCAGTGACCTCACCCGCTGCAACCTTGCGCAGCTCTGCGCCGAGGACATCGACCGCGACGGCAACCCGCTCGGGCCGCGTGCCGACGTAGGCGCCGAACGCCCCGAAGCCCGGCTGGAGTTCGAGGAACGAGCTCACGCTGTAGGCCAGGCCCCGGCGCTCGCGGATCTCCTGGAACAGCCGCGACGACGG
>JAEMRF010000559.1 GCA_016463515.1 Solirubrobacteraceae bacterium
GCGCCTCCAGCGTGTAGCCGGTGTCCTCGACCGTGTCGTGCAGCAGCGCGGCGATCAGGGTGGTGGTGTCCATCCCCAGCTCGGCGAGGATGTTCGCGACGGCCAGCGGATGGGTGATGTACGGGTCGCCCGAGCGGCGCATCTGATCGGCGTGCCGCTGCTCGGCGACCTCGTACGCACGCTGCAGCAGCGTGAGGTTCGCCTTCGGGTAGAACTCCTTGTGCACCGCGACCAGCGGCTCGAGCACGGGGTTGACCGCACTGCGCTGCGCGGTCATGCGCCGTGCGAGCCTGGCCCGCACGCGCCGTGACGCGCTGGAGGTCGACTTGGGCGGGTCGGCGGCGTCGGCCGGGATGACCGGCATCGGTTGCGTCTGCGTCAGGGCATGATCGTCAGCCACGTCACCACCTCCTGACCTCTGCCGGCATCTCGAGGATATCCCTCAGTCTGCGCTGCTCTACGCGCGTGCGCTCATCGGTGCGAATTGCTCTTCGCGAGAAGCGCTCATGGCACCACCGTCAGGCTCGTCACCTTCAACGGACCCACGACCTCGCGCCCACCGAGCGCCGCCAACTCGAGCAGCACCGCGGCGCCCACGACGACCGCCCCCGCCCGCTCCAGCAGCTTCACCGTCGCCGCCACCGTGCCGCCGGTAGCGAGCACGTCGTCGATCACCAGAACGCGCTTGCCGGTCAGTTCGATTCCATCGGCCGGAATCTCCAGCGTGGCGGTGCCGTATTCGAGGGTGTAGGTCTCGCTGAACACCGGCGGCGGCAGCTTGCCGCCCTTGCGCACCGCCAGCACGCCCGTGCCGAGCCTGATCGCCACCGCCGCCCCCAGCAGGAACCCACGGGCATCGATACCCGCCACGATGTCGCAGCCGTCGGCGACCTCGGCGAGCGCGTCGGTGACCGTGGCCAGGCCGGCTGGGTCGGCGAGCACGGGCGTCAGGTCCTTGAACTGGATGCCCGGCTCCGGGAAGTCGGCGACCTCACGGGTCAGTGACGCGATCGCCCGGGCCGCCGCGGAGGCGCCCGTCCGCTCGTCGCTCACGATTCCAGCGCCCAGCGGTCCATGTTCCAGCCGGCGCCCCAACGGGTCGGATTGCTACTCACGGCGTCCATCTTGGTCGACACCAGCAGCATGCGCTGCTGGCGGTACAGCGGAAGCGTCGGCATGCCGTCCCACAGCACCCGGCTGCCCTCGCCGAGCAGGCGCGCGGACTCCTTCGGATCGGCGGTGACGGCCAGCGCGCCGATGATCCCGTCGATCTGCTCGTTGGAGTACCCCGAGAGGTTGTTCCCGTTGCCGGTGTGCAGCTCGTAGGCGTCCATCGCCGACGATCCCGTGGAGCCACTGCCCACTGCTCCCCCGGTGCTCGCCAGCAGCGCGTCGATCTGGCCGTCGCGCAGCGCCTGCGGCCCGACCGCGTCGCCGGCGGCGTCCTCCACCACGATGCCTGCCGGCTCGCACGCCTTGGCGATCGTCCCGGCGATCGCGGCCAGGCGGGCGTTGGGAGTCTGGTAACCCAGTCGCACGGTGAGCGGCCTTCCGCCGATGGCGTCGCGTGCGGCAGCGGGGTTCGCAATGACGAATTGCTCTGCGCCGCCACCGTTCTCGGCCGCGGTGATCGAGTCCTCGGCCGCGGGGTTGAGCCTGTTGTTGGCGATCGGCACCTCGGCGTTGCGCGCAATCACGTCACGCGGCGTGCACAGCGCCAGCGCCCGGCGTGCCACGGGGTCGGCGACCGATCCCCTGGCGCCGAAGATGATCTGCTCGATACCGGCGGACGGTGCGTCGGTGCGGGCGTAGTCGTCGGACAGCGTGAGCGTGCCCGACGAACCGGCGGCGACGTCCACGACGTCGTAGAACCCCTCGTTGACGCGGTCCTGGATGTCGGCGCCGCGGGGCCACACCGTGATCTCGG
>JAEMRF010000141.1 GCA_016463515.1 Solirubrobacteraceae bacterium
CCGAAGGAGCGGCACTGCAGGGTCTTGCCGACCTGCGCCTCCGTGAGCGCGAAGCTCGTCTGGAGCGCGTTGTCGGAGCGCAGCACCACACCGTCGCTCGAAATCAACTCGACCCAGACCGTGGGGTTGCCCGTGAAGGTGGCAGCGGTGCAGGTCACCGTCTCGCCGACCCGCATGTTCGGCGCGCCGCCAATCGATGAGATGCCCGTCAGCCTCGGGGCCAGTGGCGGCGCATTGTTGCCGTCGACGAAGGCGCGATTCTCCGGGGCCCACAGGCTGACGTAGTTGTCCTTGGTGCCTGGACCACATCCAGCCGGGCCGTTGCTCACGAGTCCGACGAGCACAGGCGCAGCGCCCGGAATCACCACCGGGCCGCCGCTATCACCCTGGCAGGTGGTGCCCGTGGGATTGGAGCCACAGATCGCGACGGCGTTGTCGGCGATGTCGCAGAAGTCGGGGTCGGTGATGGTCATCGTGACCGAGCGCAGCGGCCCGTCGATCGTGCCACCGCCGACCGTATGGCCGTAGCCAGAAGCGCTCATGGCAACGCCGACGCCGAAGGGGTCGTTGACCGGCAGAGCGCCCAAGGCCGGCAGCGCGATCGCCTTGGCGGTCAGGCCATCGAGCACCAGTGGGCTGGCGAGTTTGAGGACCGCGACATCGCCGGTGGTCCCGCTTCCGCGCCACTGCGGATGGATCCGCGACTCGACAACCGCACGCTCCTGGAAATTGTCGCCGGGCGTCTGCGCGTTGATGTTGGAGATGCCAGCCCACACGCCGATACCTCCGTTGCGAGGATCGGCGCCTGCCGTCTTGTCGTCGACACAGTGCGCCGCCGTGATGATGACCGTCGAGCTGAGGATGGCCCCGCCACACTCCGAACCACTCCCTCCGCTGAGCCCCCACACGTTCACTTGCCAAGGCGCGCTCGTGATCGGAATGACCGCGCCACCGACGATGAGGCGCTCGGCGACCGGCTGCTTGGAGGTCGAGGCAGAGAACCACGCCTTGGCTCGCTGCGTGAGCCCACCGTCAGCTGCCGCACCCTTCATGGCAGCACCGGCGCCGCTGGGGAGAACTGCCGCGAGGACGCAGACCGTGAGCACTCCGAGGAGGCGCAAGAGTGGGTGGAACATTCCCGATATCCAACCAGACCGCTCGCAACGTTGCGGTGCACATTGGAATTCAATCGGGTCAGGGTTGACTTGACGTGCTGGAACGCAGACGCCTGGTTACTCCGCTTTCCAGCAGGAATGGGTGCCGAGTCAGCTTCGTAGGTCGAGCAACAGTTTCCCGGTGGTCGTGCGGGCTCGCAGCGCGATCTGTGCCTCGGCGGCTTGCGCCAGTGGCCACGCGCCACCGATCGCTGGCGTGATCTCGCCGCGGGTCGCGCGGTCGAACAGATCGATCAGCGGTCGCCGCAGGAGGCGCTCGGGGTCGTTCAGGCAGTGAAAGAGCCAGAAGCCGATCACCGAGCGAGAGTTGCGCAGCAGGTGACCGGTGCGCACCTCGTTCTGCTCTTTGGTCGAGATGCCGCACACCACGATGCGCCCAAAAGGTGCCAGCGCGCGAAGCGATCGTTCGAAGACCTCGCCACCGGCCATGTCGAACACGACGTCGACCAGGTCGTCGTCGTTGGCCGCGATCAGCCGCTCGGTGAGGCCGTCGGCGGCGCCGTCGATGGCGATGTCGGCCCCGAACTCAAGGGCTGCCTGCCGTCGTTCCACACTCGATGCCGTCGCGATCACATGTCCGGCGCCCGTGAGTGGGCGGGCAAGCTGCACGGCCATCGACCCGACGCCACCAGCGCCGGAGTGGACCACGACGCTCTCGCCCTCGCGCACATGGGTGCAGGTGCGCAGCATGTGCCAGGCCGTGAGGCCTTGGATCTGGAGGGCGAGCGCCGCCTCGTCGGTCAACCCATCGGGAATCGGGGCAAGGCGCCGTTCTTCGACCACCACCTGGGAGGCGTAGCCGCCGCGCTGGCAGAGCGCCACCACCCGCTCACCGGTGTCGCGGCGCACCCCAGCAACCTCCGCGCCGGGGATCAGCGGGAGTTGATCCTGGTGGACGTACTTGTTTTCGCGCGTGTGCGTGTCGGCGAAGTTCACGCCGGCGACCGTCACGTCGACGAGCACCTCGCCTGGCGCAGGCTCGAGGTCCGGCAATTCGACGAGCTGAAGGACCTCTGGCCCTCCGAACTCCTTCTGCTGGATCGCGCGCATGGCGCGAGACCTTAATGCAGCTCCGGGGCGCGCAGGGCCAGCGTGGAGCTCACGACGCCGGGTCCGCCGGCGAGGGGGCATTCGGCACAGCTACAGGCGCCGGAGGAGTGGTGGAAGGGTCGGCCGGATCGGCGACCGAGCCGTAGAGCTGCGCTGCGAACCGAGCGACCTCGGCGGCCTGCGCTGCACCATCGTCGGCGCAAGAGAGCTCATAGCCGCGGGCGAGCGCCACGAATCCCGGAACCTGCTCGCGCTGCGACACGATGACCGGTGCCTTGGTGGCGGCCGCACGCTCCTCGAGGGCGCGAAGGCGGTCAACGCCATCGCCTCGGGCGCCTGGGCGCACGAACACCACCACGTACGCGTGGGCCGCAGCATGCAGCGCAGCCACCGGCTCCAGGATGCGGTCGTAGAAGCCCGGCGCCGGGACCGTGTTGTCCTCGGACTCAAAGCGCTTCTGAATCGCGAACTCCTCGGGGTCGTCGGTCACCGTGTAGGCGAGCGCCCGGACCTCACACCCACTGGCGCCGTCGGCGACGGTCGGCGCTTGCTCGCCAGCCAAACCCCACGTCGCCAGCCCGGCGATCAGCGCGATGACGAGGGCCGCCACGAGGATGACGGCCGTGCGTCGCCCGCCCGCAGGTCGGTCGTCGTCGTCGAGCTCATCCATCGGGCGCAGGGTAATCCACGAGTTGACGGTCGACCGGGACGTTCCCGGTCGACCGTCGGTCGCTTGATTACTGGTAGTTCAGCGAGAGCTCCACGCGACGGTTCAGGGCGCGGCCCTTGGCCGTCGTGTTCGTCGCGCGTGGCTTGGCTTCGCCGGCGCTGGAGACCTGCTTGCTGACCTTCACGCCCAGGCGGGTGAGGTAGGCGCACACGGCCTTGGCGCGGGCCAGACCGAGGCGTGCGTTGTAGCTCGCTGCGCCCTGCGCGTCGGTGTGGCCGATGCACTTCAGTCGTTTGGCGCCATAGAGCCCGCCACCGACCGACTGCAGGTAGCGCTTGCCGACGATGCTGATCACCGCCGAGTTCGTCGCGAAGAGGCCATCCGACGGCACCACCATCTGGGTCGCCGGGCGGATCTTCGTGTACCGGTGGGCGTAGAGCGAATCCTTGCCGTCGGTGGGGTTGGCCTTGATGTTCACGCGGACCTTCACGCCGCCGACACGATCCATGGCCCGTCGACCCGTGCCGTTCAGGACGATCTTCACGCCAACGCGCTCGCCGTCGCCGTCTGCGGTCGCCGTGCCGGTACCAATGCGAACGAGCTTGTCTTCCGGGGAGCCCTTCTTGGCCAGTCCGAGATCGGACTTCATCGCGAAGATGCCGACCTCGCAGGACTCGATCGTGACGCCCTCAAGGCGGCAGCCGACCGTCGACTTCTTCGGGTCGACCGACACGCTGCGCGACACTTCGACGCGCAACGCCACCGGCGTTTCGGGGGCGGCAGGACCTGCCGGCGCAGGCTTGGGCGCCTCCGCCGGAGCTTGCTTCTTGGTGATGGTCCACCGCTCGGTCCGCACTGGCGACGTGTTGCCGGCAGCGTCGGTCGCGCGGAGTTCGAGGACATGGTCGCCGAGCCCCAGGTCGCTCAGGACGAACGGCGAGACGCACGGCGCCCACGCGCCACCGTCGACGCGGCACTCCAGGCTTGCGCCAGGCTCGGCCGTGAAGTCGAACGTGGCGCCGAGCTCAGTCGTCGAACCCGTGGGGCCGCTCACCGTGACCGGGGCTTCCGGAGCTGCGCGGTCCAGGGTCCAGGTGTGCTGCGCGACGGGGCTGACGTTGCCAGCCGCGTCGGTCTGGCGCACCTTCACGGTGTGCTCGCCGTCGGCAAGCTCAGGCGAGAACGTGGTGCCACACGGAACCCACGCGCCGCCGTCGACCTGGCATTCCAGCGTGGTGTCGGCTTCACGCTCGATGACGAACGTGGTGCTCGAGGCCTGCGCGGAAGGCGCTTGCTTGAAGGTCGGGGCCGCCGGCGCCTGCGTGTCGACCACCCAGGTGTAGGTCGTGGGCGAGGCCTCGACGTTGCCGGCGGCATCGATCGCGCGCACCGAGAAGGTGTGCGAACCATCGGTCAGTCCGGCCAGCGCCTTGGGACTCGGGCAAGCAACCCAGGTCCCCGCATCGAGCTTGCACTCGAACGTCGCGCCGGGGTCGGTGGAGGTGAACGTGAAGTTGGCGTCCACGGCGTTCGTCAGTTCGGTTGGCTTGTCGGCGATGGCAGAGGTCGGCGCCTGGGTGTCGACCGTCCAGGTGTGCGACGCCGGCGAGGGATCGCGGTTTCCGGCCGTGTCGACCGAGCGCACCAGCAGCGTGTGGTCGCCATCAGCCAGCGAAGTGAGCTGGTCCGGGCTGGTGCAGGGCGCCCATGCGCCCGCGTCGAGCTTGCACTCGAAGGTGGCGCCGGGGTCGGCCGACGTGAACGCGAAGTCAGCGGTCGTCAGATTCGTGAGCGACGGCGGCTGCTGCGTGAGCGTGGTGTCCGGGGCAGAGGTGTCGACCGTCCACAGATGGCTGGCAGGCGTGCCGTCGGTGTTGCCCGCGGCATCGGTCGCGCGGACCAGCAGCGTGTGGTCGCCGTCAGCGATCCCGGTGAAGGTGTCCGGGTCGGTGCAGGCCGCCCAGCTCCCGGCATCGAGCTTGCACTCGTAGGTCACGCCGGACTCGTCCGAGGAGAAGTCAAAGGGCGCCGAGGCGGAGTCGGTCAGTGCCGGAGGACCGCTCACGATCGACGTACTCGGCGCCGTGCGGTCGATCACCCAGGTGTAGGAGACCGGCGTGGTCTCGACGTGACCGAGCGTGTCGGTCCCGCGGACCTCGAGCGTGTGGCTGCCGTCGGCCAGTCCGGTGTAGGACTCGGGCGTGGTGCAGGCTGCCCAGCTCCCGCCGTCCAGGCGGCACTCGTAGGTCACGTTGCCGGTCTCGTTGGAGGTGAACGTGAAGTTCGCGGTCGTCGACGTGGTGGCAGCGGCCGGCTTGGTGGCGATCGTGGTGGTCGGCGGCGTGGTGTCGATCGTCCACGTGTAGCTCGCGGGCGTCGGGTCGACCTGCGTGCCGTCGTTGGCGCGCACCTTGAAGGTCTTCGGGCCATCGCTCAGCCCGGTGTACTGCTTGGGCGTGGTGCAGGGGTCCCACACGGTGCCACCGTCGATGCTGCACTCGAAGGTGTAGCCCGGATCGGCAGCACGGAAGGTGAAGTCCGCGGTGCCGGAGTTGCTCAGCGCGGCGGGCTTGGTCAGCAGCTGCGTCTCGGGGGTGCCGGCGACGCGCACCTCCACCGTGGCCGAGCCGGTGAGGACCTGCGAGCTGTCGTTGTCGACGGCGTCGAAGTTCAGGCGGAAGTCGCGCGTGTTCGCACCGTTCGGCGGGTTCAGCGTGAGCGTGCCCTGCGCCGGATTGCCAGAGGTCTGACTCAGCGAGGCCCAGGCGGGAAGACCGGCGCCCGAGATCGTGACGGTGTTGGCCCCGTCCGGGTCGGTCGCCGTGAAGTTGATGGTTTGCGTCCCGCCGGCGTTGATGTCGTAGCCGTTGACCACATCCAGGCCGCCGATCACCGGCGGGCGGTTGGGCGTGACGGCCTTCAGCAGCACGTCGCGCTCAGCGAAGTCGCCTTGGTCGTCGGTCACGCGGACCTTGTAGACGAAGCGCTGCCCGTTGCTGAAGCCCGAGGTGGTGCCGACGGGGATCTCGATCTGGCCGTTGGCGGTGAGCTTCGGAATGCTGATCACGTTGGAGTCCGGAGCAACCTCGCCGGAACCGGTGAGCGCCTGGTAGGTCAGCGTGCCGATGCCCAGCACGTCATCCGGGTCTGAGGCATTGAGGTTCTGGGAGTACAGCTGGCCGATGCCGATGCCAGTGGCCACGTCGGACCCCAGGTTCGGAGCGCCGGTGGCCACGCCCGTCTCCTTGCGCACGCGGGCCGCGAAGGTCACCGAGGCGCTGCCGGAGTTGGCGAGGTTCACGATGCCGGAGATGCGGCAGCAGCTGCTCCAGGTGAGCGTGTAGTTGCCGTCCGGAGCGCCCGCCGAGAAGGTGGTGGTGTCGAGCGGGTAGTCGAAGCTCCCCGTGTAGGTCGCGCCGCCGACGCAGCGCGTGGCGGTCGCGGGAACGTTCTTGCTCACCGTCTGCCCACCCGGCGAGCGCAGCGTGATCGGGATGTTGGTCTGCGAGCCGACCCCCGAGGGGCAGGCGTTGATCTCGAGATACGTGACCGTGCCCTGCAGGCGCCCGGTGTCGGTCACGCTCGCGGTGAAGAATCCACCCTGAAGGTGGCTGGCGGAGGCTGGTGCTGCGGCGCTGAGGGCGAGTCCGAGCAGGACCAGCGTGAACGTAAGAAGGCGATGCAGCGCGCTGGGAGAGGCGCCCTTGCACCAGGAGGGGGAGGTGGGCATGGCCCGCTGATCGGCTTGTGGCGCTCAGATCTATAGCTGAGTTAGTGGGCAAACCAGTTCTCATACGTTGCGGACGCCCCCGTCCGCTTGTTCTGGCGCGTTCGCCCAACATCCGGCCAGAACCTTGCCGCTGGCCTGATCCGCACCGGCCGCGCCCCACCAGTACCCTCGCCGCCATGAGTCTTACCGTCGTTGGATCCGTCGCGTTCGACGCCGTCGCCACACCGTTCGCCGAGCGCGAGCGGATGCTGGGCGGCGCCGCCACGCACTTCGCCCTCGCCGCCAGCTTCTTCGACGAGGTCCACGTCGTGGGCGTCGTGGGCGACGACTTCTCGGCCGAGGACGAGGCGGTCCTGACCGCCCACAACGTCGACACGACCGACATCGAGCACGTAGCTGGTGGCAAGACCTTCTTCTGGAAGGGCAAGTACCACAACAACATGAACAGCCGCGACACGCTCGACACGCAGCTCAACGTGTTCGAGACGTTCGAACCGAAGCTGTCGGAGGCCTCCAAGGCTGCCAAGACGGTCTTCCTCGCGAACATCCAGCCGTCGCTGCAGCTGCAGGTGCTCGAGCAGTGCACGCAGGCCACCTTCACCGCGCTGGACTCGATGGATCTCTGGATCAACATCGCCAAGGACGACCTCCTGAAGGTCCTCTCCAAGGTCGACTGCGTGATCCTCAACGACGAGGAGATCGAGCTCCTCACCGGCAAGCCGACGATCATCTCCGCGGCAGAGGCTCTGCTCGACCTCGGCCCCAGCATCGTGGTGGCCAAGCAGGGCAAGTACGGCGCCGGCGTGATCACCCGCGAGGGCTCGTTCTGGCTCCCCGCCTTCCCGCTGCAGGACGTCCACGATCCGACCGGCGCGGGCGATTCGTTCGCTGGCGGCTTCGTCGGGTACCTCGCGGCCCACCCCGAGCGCCCCGTCACCCTCGAGGTGCTGCGCCGCGCCATGGC
>JAEMRF010000560.1 GCA_016463515.1 Solirubrobacteraceae bacterium
CCGACCGCCGACATGACGCCCGAAGAGGCGCTGCACTGGCACATCCTGCGCCGCAAGAAGGAAGGCGTCGAGGCCCAGATCGACAAGGCCGTCGAGAAGATCGGCGCCGTGCCGACCCTCAACGACGTGCTGCTGCCGGCGATGAAGGAGGTCGGCGACAAGTTCGGCGCCGGCGAGCTCATCCTGCCGTTCGTGCTGCAGTCCGCCGAGGTGATGAAGAAGGCCGTCGCGCGCCTGGAGAACTACCTGGAGCGCAGCGTCGACTACACCAAGGGCACCGTCATCCTGGCGACCGTCTTCGGCGACGTGCACGACATCGGCAAGTCGCTCGTGAACACCATCCTCACCAACAACGGCTACACCGTGGTCGACCTTGGCAAGCAGGTCCCGGTGCAGACGATCATCGATGCCGCCGTCGAACATGACGCCGACGCGATCGGCCTCTCGGCGCTGCTCGTGAGCACCTCCAAGCAGATGCCGCTGGCGCTGCAGGAGCTCAAGAAGCAGGGCCACAGCTACCCAGTGCTGCTGGGCGGTGCCGCGATCAACCGCGCCTTCGTCAACCGCGCCATCTACGTGAACGGCAAGGCCGACGACGAGCTCTACGAGGCCGGCGCGTTCTACTGCAAGGACGCGTTCGAAGGCCTGAACGTGATGGACCAGCTCGTCGAGCCCGAGGACCGCAAGGCCCTCATGGAGAAGACCTTCGACGGCGCCCTCAAGCAGCGCAACAAGGTCGAGGTCGTCGAGGATCTGCCGCCCGTGACCGACGACTCGGTGCGCTCACCGGTCGACGCCGAGGCCCCCGTGCCCACGCCGCCGTTCTGGGGCGTGCAGGAGATCCCCGTCGACATGGACGAGCTCTACCGCCACCTGGACACCCACGTGCTGTTCAAGCTGCACTGGGGCGGGCGCGGCATCAAGGGCGACGCGTGGACCAAGCTCGTCGAGGGCGACGTCGACGAAGACGGCGATCCGGTCGAGGGCTTCCGCCAGCGCCTGGAGCGCATGTGGGCGAGCCAGGACTACCTGCGCCCGCGTGCGCTGATCGGCTTCTTCCCCTGCTACGCCCTCGGCAACGACATCATCGTGCTCGACCCCGAGGACCGGACGACCGAACTGACCCGCTTCGTCACGCCGCGCCAGCAGAAGGGCGACCGCATCGCGACCGCCGACTTCTTCCGGCCCGCCAACGAAGACGGCTCCGCCCCAGACGAACTCGACGTGATCGCCGTGCAGGCGCTGACGGTCGGCTCCGAGGTCACCGAACTCATGGCCAAGCTGGAGCAGGACGGCGAGTTCGCCGAGCAGCTCTACGTGCACGGCCTCGGTGTGCAGACCGCCGAAGGCCTCTCGGAGTGGCTGCACTGGAAGGTCCGCAACTGGTTCGGGATCCCCGAGACCCAGGGCCGCCGCCTCTCGTGGGGCTACCCGGCCGTGCCGGATCAGTCCGAGCACCTCAAGGTCGAGAAGCTCCTGGACTTCGCCCAGATCGGCATGAGCATCACCGACGGCTACTCGCCGGTGCCTGAGCAGTCGACCCTCGCGATGGTCGTGCACCACCCGCAGTCGATCTACTACGGCATGCGCAACGGCCGCTTCCTGCCGGACGGCTCCCCGGATGAGGTCATCCGCGGCACCTCGCGTGACGCGACCCTGCTGCGGTCGGAGCTCCTGGAGTCCGACGAAGTCGTCGACGGGCCCATCGAAGACGAGTCCGGCGTGCCGGCGACGGAGACGGCGACCACGTAAGAGGCGGTTGACGCGGCGGGGAGGCGGCGTTAACGCGGCGGGGAGGGGTGTCCCTCCCCTTGCTGCGATCGGGTGGTCCGGTTACGGCCTGGCGGCCGGAACCGTACAACCCGCCGCCGACCCGCCGGGGAGGGACACCCCTCCCCGCCGCTGGCCGGTTGGCGG
>JAEMRF010000561.1 GCA_016463515.1 Solirubrobacteraceae bacterium
TCCGATCCCCGGTTCACGTCGAAACTCGGTGCCTTGGAGCACGAGGCGGTTGCCGCGGGCGGAGGCGAGCTGGTCGGGGGCGATCAGCGGGTTCGTGATGATCCGCTGGCCGTACGCGGAGGACCCGGACCAAGCAAAGCTCTTGTAGCCCACGCCCCTGCCGATCACGTTGGCCTCGTCGTCGATGGAGGTCTGGTCGTCGAGGCTGACTCCGAGTCGGTACTGGCACAGCGAGCTGACGCCTGCGTCGCACCAGCTGCCGGTGATGGCGGAGGCGCTCTTGTCGTAGTGGACCGTGAACTGGAAGGTCTGCCCGGAGCGACGGAACGAACCGTCGACCCACACGCCAGCATCGCTGACCGTGAGGGCCTGTGCGCCTCTACGAAGCGGAGCGAGTTCGGTGGCGCCCGTTCCCGCGGGCGCCCGGGTGGCGTAGGGGCTGGAGCCCAGGGAGCGCGGCTTCCAGACGCCGCCGCTGTCGCGCTGGAACAGGAGCAGGCCTTGGCCGGTCGATGGCGCGGGGCGGGCGAGCAGCCACGCGTCGGAGAGGCCCGTGCCGGCGATGGCGACGAGCTCAAACCGCGCAGCACGCTGGCCGGCGGTGAGCTCGAGCGGTTCGCGGCGCCAGTTGGCGCCGTCAAAGTGGAACACGGAGTCTTCGACACCGTTCGGGGCGGTGTTCAGCACGCCGACGAGCGCGCCGGCCTTGCCGGAGGGCTCCTCGACGGCCATCACGATCCGGCGGGCATCCGCGAGGACCTCGTCGGCGCGCAGGACGTCGTCGCCGGCGGCGCGACCCTCGGCATCCGGGGTCGGGGTCGTCGGCGCCGGCCCTGACCGAAGGGTCGGCGGCGCTGCGTCAGGTGTCGTCGGCGCCGTGGTCTGTGAACTGGAGCCGACCGGGGTCGTCGCAGCGGGTTCCGGCGCTGCCGCACCTGAACTCGCGACGGATGGAGTGGCAGACGCAGGCGGCGTGGTGGCTTCGGGCGCCGCGCTCTGCGGCGTTGCGGTCGGCTCGGTGCCAGCCGGCGCGGGGGCGGAAGGCGTCGTGGCCGGCGGGGTCGTCTGCGGAATGGGGGTGGTCGGGAGGACCGACGGCAGACCCGGAATCAGGTTGACTTCGCGGAGGGTCTTGGCTGCGGTCGCGACGCCGGGCGGTGCGACGAGGCGGAATGGTCCGCCGGGGTCGCGCACCAGCAGCGTCTTGCCGACCGATCCAGGGTCGACATCGGTCGTGTCGATCCCTTGCCACGTGGTCTGGCCGAACACGGCTGCGGCACCGGAGCGGTGCATGCTGGCAGCGCTCATCGGGTTCTCCGGCGTGAACGTACGAATGCCCGTCGCGTCACCCGCGACGTTGGGGATCTGCTCACCGTGGATGGGGCTGCCGTCGAGATCGAGCGGCTCGCCGACGACGCGCCAGCTCGAGCCGGTCTTCTGGCTCACGAAGACGACGGCACCAGTCGGGTTGCCGGTGGAGGGCACGCGCGTGCCGTCGGCCCGCGCGGGCGTTCCGACGAGCCTGCCCCAGCCCCATGTCTCGTCGCCCGCGGTCCCGATGAGGTGCAGGTCGTTGACCGGAAGACCGAGGACCGGCGTGGCCGTGGCCGTGCCGCCGGACTGACCGTCATCAGAAGCGGCCAGCGCAACGGCGCCAGCGACGCCGGCAAAGACTGCCGCCGCGCTGAGCGTCGCGACACGGGCCTGGGTGCGCCGCCGAGCCGGCGGGCGCAGAGTACGAGCTTTGGGGGTCATGCGTTAGGGCGCTCGGACGTCGAGCTTGATGCTGGAGGGCCAGCGCTTGGGGCTCACCTTGAGTGTCACGCGGTGGGTGCCTTCGCGAAGGGTGCGGCGGCGGCTCTGCGCGATCACCTTCTTGCGGGAGAGCGCGGTGACCTTGACCTTGGCCCGAAGGGT
>JAEMRF010000562.1 GCA_016463515.1 Solirubrobacteraceae bacterium
CGCCGGATTCGGGTGTGCATTCTGGATGGCGACGTTATGGCTCTTCGCTCATCTCTCTCAAAGGCACGGATGCCTCTCCGCAAGTCTCATGCGCCGGCCTTCATGGTCGGCATCCTGCTGCTGCTCACCCCTTCAGCCTCCTTCGGCGCTGACGCGACGGCAGTGACCGTCGCGAGCCCGACGGCGACGGTGGTGTCCGAGGCGCCCGTGAGCACGGAGACCGCCGCGGAGGCGGCGATCCAGAACGCCACGGCTGCGCCGGTCCAAGCCGAGACCGGCGGTCTGCTCGCCACCGGCGACAACGGCGCCGGCGAACTGGGACTCGGCAAGCTCGGCAACGAATCCAACTTCTGGCAGGCCGGGTCCGACCTCGACTGGAGCGACGTCGCGACCGGAGCCAACTTCGCCTGTGGCATTCAGACCGACGGGACGCTCTGGTGCTGGGGCGGCAACGGCCTCGGCCAGCTCGGCCAAGGCGACGTCGCGCAGCGCAGCGCCCCGACCCAGGTCGGCTCGAGCACGAAGTGGGAGGCGATCTCGGCGGGTCAGTACCACGCCTGCGGCATCCAGACCGGCGGGTCGCTCTGGTGCTGGGGCTCCGGCTCGCTCGGCAAGCTCGGCAACGGCAGCACCCTCACGCAGCGCGCACCAGTGCAGGTCGCAGGCGGCGGCTGGAAGGCCGTGTCGCTCGGCATGGACTCCACCTGCGCCGTCAAGACCAATGGCACGCTGTTCTGCTGGGGCTACGGCGGATCCGGTCAGCTGGGCAACGGTGGCGTCGCGTCCCTGAACGTCCCCACGCAGGTCGGCACGGCCAAGTCGTGGCGCTCGGTCTCCAGTGGCGGATACCACGCCTGCGGCACGCAGACCAACGGCACCCTGTGGTGCTGGGGCGACAACAACCTCGGTGAGGCTGGCGTCGGAACCACGACCAAGCTCAATGCACCGCAGCGGGTCGGCGTCGACGCTGATTGGGCCTCCGTCACTGGAGCCTTCGACTCCACCTGCGCCCTGAAGACCAACGGCACCCTGTGGTGCTGGGGCTACAACGGCTCCGGGCAGCTCGGTGTCGGCGATGTCTCGACCCGCAAGGCGCCGGCGCGCGTCGGCAGCGATGCCGGTTGGGTGTCGGTCAACACCACGAAGTACTCGACCTGCGCCAAGCGGGCCGATTCGACCCTGTGGTGCTGGGGCTACAACGCCCATGGCCAGCTCGGACTCGGCGACAACAGCCAGCGCAACGCCCCCGTGCAGGTGACCACACCGATCACGGTGAGCGTCATCGGTGGCGGCCCTGTCTCAGACCACACCCTCGTGATTTCGCAGGACACGGCTCCGGTCAACGCGTGCCCGGAGGTCCCGGTCTCCCAGGTCTTCGCCAGCATCGGCGATCTGGCGGACTACTCCATCGCCCCAGGCGGCGACTTCGAAGGCGCACTGGACGGCTGGACGCTCAAGAACGCCAAGGTCGTGCCTGGGAACGAGTCCCTCGGCTTCGTTGGCGGGGCGAGCTCGCTGGCGCTCGGCGGATTTGGCACCGGCGGCACGACCGAAGTCGTCTCACCCGAGTTCTGCCTGAACGCCGCGCATCCGCACTTCCGCTACCTCGTCAAGACGAACAGCTCGACGACGGGCATCATCTACACGGCGCTGCGGTTCCGGCCCAAGAACAACCCGGGCTACGTCATCGAGCTCGGCTCCAAGGCCGACATCGGCAAGGCCGGCGACTGGCGCGTGTCCGATCCGACGCCGCTTGCCACCCTCCTGGCGTCGAGCCTGCTGAAGAAGGGCGGCACCGTCCAGCTCGTCTTCCGCACCTCGGCCGCCACGAATGCCAACGGCGGGATGCAGATCGACAACGTGCTTGTCGACCCGTATCGCCGCGGCTAACGATCTGTCCCAAC
>JAEMRF010000563.1 GCA_016463515.1 Solirubrobacteraceae bacterium
CCTTCTGAGGGCTGCACCGTGGGACGTCGCAGCGCGTAGCCGATCACATCGCCCTCGTGCGGGGCCACGGCGGCGCCCTCGAGCACGCCCGGCTGTTGGAGGTCCAGCAACAGCTGCCTCACGTCGCCGCTTTCGCAGCGTGCTCGGATCGCCACGTACGCGCCGTTGGGGTTGAGGTGCGCGCCGAGCACGGGGTCGACCTGGGCCGCACCAGGTGGCGAGAGCAGGAGCGAGTGGATGAGGGCCGTGCGGCCTTGGGTGTCTGCCACTGCCTGCTGAAGCTCGCGCGCGCGGTAGGCCTCGATCGCGAAATCCATCGTCGGATCGGCGTAACGCCAGATCTGCCGAGTGAGCGCGACCGTCTGCTCGTGGGCGATCACGCCGTCCTCGGCGGCCTGCCACAGCTCGTTGAACACCTCGTCGATGGTGTAGCGGTAGACCTGCAGCATCTGCTCCATCGGGACGCCCTGCCGCGCGCGGGTGTCGCCGATGCGGCCCATGCCGGCGCGGTCCTCGTCGGTGAGTGGGCGCCCCTCGAGGAGCGCCTCGGTGGCGCGTCCCAGGTCCGCGAGGATGCCGTCGCGGATGTCGTCCTCGGAGATGTCGGTGTAGGCGCCGAGGGTGTCCTTGGAGCGGGCCACCGCCCGGTCGACCAGCTCCTCGATGCGAGGGCCGAGCGTGGCGAACAACGCCTGGAGGTCGATCGGTGGCGAGGTCACTCTGCCATTGAACCCGATCTCACCGGTATCCGAGTGCCACTCATGCCGGGAGCCTACGAACCGAACTTGGTCGCCCCGGGGCGCGGAGCTACGCCAGGCCCACGATCCCGCCGTCGAGCGGGACGATCGCGCCGGTGAGGTACGCGCCCGCGCGGCTCGAAAGGAACAGGCTGGTGCCGATGATGTCCTCGTCGCTGCCGATGCGCCCGAGCGGCACGGTCGAAGCGACGGCGTCGCGGCCCTCGGGGCTGGCGAGCATGAACGCGGTCATCTTGCTCTCGAACGGGCCGGGGGCGATCGCGTTGACGGTGATGTGTTCACTGGCCAGGCGCTTGGCGAGGTGACGCGTGAGCATGTGCACCGCCGCCTTGCTCGCCGAATACGAGTAGTTCTCCATCATGGGCACGCGGAGTCCGTCCACGGAGCCGATGTTGATCACGCGGGCTGGATCCTCGGGGGTGGCGGCCGCGCGCAGCTGCGGCAGCAGCGCGCTCGTGAGTGCGAACACGCCCTGCACGTTGGTCGCGAGGATCTTCTCGAAGCCGGAGGTCGGGAACTCCTCGATCGGCGCACCCCAGGTCGCGCCGGCGTTGTTGAACAGCAGGTGAACCTTTGGGTGGCGCTCTGCCACGGCGGCGGCAAGCGCGGCAACCCCCGCCTCGCTTGAGACGTCGGCGGCGAATCCGCTGACCGTCCCGTAGGCCGAGAGCTCTGCAACGGCGGCATCGACGGCGTCGGCCTTGCGCGACGAGATCAGGACCTCGGCGCCAGCCTCAAGGAGTCCGCGAGCAATCACGAGTCCGATCCCGCGCGAGCCGCCGGTGACCACCGCGACCTTGCCGGTGACGTCGAAGAGGGCCGCGACCTGCTGCTGAGACATGCGCGCAGGGTACTGCGAGGTTCCTCAGCTCGGAGATCTGAGCCCCGGCTCGGTCGGCGCTCTGCCAAGGGAGTTGAACCGGCGAGCAAGTGCGGGCCACGGGTGCTCGCGCCCGGCCGCCGGTCTAGACCTCGGTCCTCCGCGGACTGTCACCCGATGAGCGGCAGTGGTCGGGCTGATGATCGTCTCCGACGCTACTCCCACGCGACCGGCAGGCCGTGGCCCATCGGGGTCGGCGGCGGTCAGCGTGGAGCGAGGATGAACAGTTCGACGTAGACGTCGGGGTCGTG
>JAEMRF010000564.1 GCA_016463515.1 Solirubrobacteraceae bacterium
GAGCACACGACTGAAAATCGTGGTGTCCCGGGTTCAAGTCCCGGTCTCGCCATCACCGCGCAGGCACGCGACTGCCCCGCTGCGGAGCCGCCCACGTCCCGGCGGCCAAGGCCCCGGAGCCGCCGCCGAGTGGACGCGTCCGCCCATCCGGACGGCGTAGTCCAGAAGGTTGACAGCCTTTTCGGTACGCGATACCAACAATGGATCGCACTGGAGACGTCCCCACCGCGTCGGTCCCGAGCGCTGTCCTTCGCCGCGGTTCTCCTTGGCGTGGGTGCGGCGATGTCTGCCCCTGCTCCGGCCCAGGCAGCGACGATTACGCAGTGCACACGCGCAAACGTCGCCGCCGCCGTGACCGCCGGCGGATCGCACACCTTTGCCTGCGATGGGCGGATCGTGATGAGCCCGCCGCTGACGGTCTCAACCACGGTGTCGTTCGACGTTGCGGCCGGTCATGCCGTGACCTTTGCTGGCTCTCGGCCCGGCGAGGACACGACCTTTGTGTCCAGCGCGCGCGATGCGCGAGTGGTGAAGGTCGCGGCGACCGGCGACCTCACGCTGCGCGGGATCACCGTCGAGGACGGACTCTTCATCAGCGCCCCAGGTGCCGCCGGCAGGCGGGGCAGCAACGGCACCCCTGGAACATTTCCGGGCGGTGCCGGCACCAGCGCTCCGGATGACGCGCAACCGGGCACCGTCGCGCCCGCCGCGCAGGGTGGCTGCATCCTGGTCGAGGCGGGCGGCCGGCTCGTGCTGCGCTCGCTCGTGGTTCGCCGGTGCCAGGCAGCGGCCGGCCAGAGCGGAGCCAGCGGCGCCGGTGGTGGTGGCGGCATCGGTGGAGCTGGCCGGGCCGGCGCCTCGGTACCCGGCCAGAACGGCGAACGCGGTGGCGACGGCGGCCCCGGCGGCCCGACCGGCCCCGACGGGATTCCCGGCGTGCCGGGCGCACCAGCGCAGGGCGGCGCGATCTACAGCGCCGGCGAGCTTGACCTCGGCAGCGTGCAATTCGAGGACAACCTGGCACGCGGGGGCCGCGGCGGCCGTGGCGGCTCCGGTGGGGCCGGCGGCGAGGGCGGACGCGGCGGCCATGGCGGCGCTCCGGGCGGCGGCAGCACCATCGGCGGCGACAGCGGCACCCCCGGGGCGCCTGGATCGGCCCGGCCCGGCGGCCAAGGCGGGAACGGTGGCGCCGGTCACGGCGGCGCGGTCTACGCAGCGGGAGCAACGTCGATCGTCGGCACCCACTTCGCCCGCAACGCGGCGCTCGGCGGCGTGGCCGGGATCGGTGGCAACGGCGCCGGTGGCCAAGGGGCGCAGCTCGGCCAGCCCGGGCGCTACCGCGTCATCGGCGCGCCCGGCGACGCGGCCTGCAAGGTCCCCGGCGACAACAACGAATACCGCGCGTGCGGCCAATACACGCTGAATTCAGCTACATCGGGCGCCAACGGTGGACCGAACGGCGATGGCGGACCAGCCGTCGGCGGCGCGGTGTTCTTCCAGGGTGTCCAGCCGCCGCCGGTCAACACGACCAACGACGCCAACCGCGTGCAGGGTGGCTCGAACCTTGCGGCCGAGTGCGCGTCGACCTCGCCGTGGAACGGCTGCTCCGAAGGTGGCGGCGGTGGCAGATACCTGGTGCTGTCCTGTTTTGAGACCGCGCGGTGCCCGCAAGCAGCGAGCGGCAGCAAGGGCGAGGTCGGGAAGGTCGGCGAAGCCTCCAACGCCGACGTGGGCTCCGATCAAGGCGACGGCCTCTCGGTGACCATCGCCTACGACGGCGACGACTTCCCAGGGTTCCGCTTCCCACTCGAACAGCCCGTGGCCGCGAGGGTGAAGGTGGCGGTGTCTCCGACGGCCCCAGGCACGATCTCCGGCATCACGTTCGG